>NZ_CP049015.1:2478886-2788747 GCF_011064845.1 Citrobacter freundii ATCC 8090 = MTCC 1658 = NBRC 12681
ATATGCAGTTGATCGGGATGTCGTCCGGCGATTTCCAGCTGACTTTTTACATCCTGATAGAACGCCTTAGCCTCTGCCAGCGACTCCTGATGGGTAAAAATGGCATCAGCATGCTGCGCCGCTAATTTCTTGCCATCTGCTGAAGCTCCCGCCTGAAATATAATCGGACGACCTTGTGGCGTACGCCCAATATTTAACGGCCCGGCGACCTGAAAATAATCTCCATGATGGTTTAGCGTGTGCAGTTTATGCGGATTAAAAAATTCCCCGCTTGTTTTATTACGGGTAAAAGCATCGTCTTCCCAGGAATCCCACAGTCCTTTCACTACCTGTAAATATTCATCGGCAATACGATAACGCTGGGCATGCTCCGGATGCTGAGCGCGAGAATAGTTTTTTGCCGATCCTTCCAGAGGCGACGTAACCACGTTCCAGCCCGCACGCCCGTTGCTGAGATGGTCCAGGCTGGCGAACTGTCGTGCGGTCGTAAACGGCTCGCTGTATGATGTGGACACTGTGCCAACCAGTCCCAGATTCTGGGTGATGCTGGCCAAAGCGGATAATACTGTTAGCGGCTCAAAACGATTTAAAAAGTGCGGGATTGATTTTTCATTAATATACAGACCATCGGCGACAAAAATAAAATCCAGCTTCCCTTTTTCCGCAATAAGCGCCGTCTCTTTGACAAACTCAAAATTAATACTGGCATCGGCCTGAGCCGCCGGGTGGCGCCATGCGGACATATTTCCCGATGCGCCATGCAGAATAGTTCCGAGCCGTAGTTGCCGATTTTCAGCCATAATAACCCCTACCCAACAGGTAAACTTAAAGGTGTGCGAATGCCGTTTTTGCTAACTGCGCAAAGTAATGTGCGGCAGGTTCAATTAAACGTTCGTCTGGATTAAATCCCGGGTGATGTAATCCGTATTCACTGGCGCTGCCAATACTGACAAATGCGCCTGGCGTATTTTGCAGGTAGACGGCAAAATCCTCCCCGCCCATATGCAGGTCAGCATGGTGAGTTGTGTAGCCTGACTGTTTCGCCACCGTGGTGGCGATATCGGCCCAACGCGCATCGTTCACCAACGCGGTCGGCCCTGCATGCCAGATAACGTCTATTTGTGCGCCAAAGGCATGGGCAAATCCGGCAGCGATGTCATTAACCCGTGCTTTAACCTGCTGCTGTACCTGAGTCCGGTGCGTTCTGAGCGTCCCTTCCAGCTCAACGGACTCTGGCAGTACGTTCCATGTATTTCCTCCCTGAATACGGGTCACGCTGAGTACCACCGAATCCAGCGTGTTAACGTCGCGACTGGCAACGCTTTGCAACACGGTTACCAACTGGCTGGCAAGCAGGATGGCATCTTTGCCTTCATGCGGACGCGCCGCATGTGCGCCCTTGCCATTTATACGCAGCATGAAGCGATCGACATTGGCATAGAACGCACCGCCGCGTGTGGCAAATTCGCCCACCGGCAAACCGGGCTCATTGTGCATACCAAAAATAGCCGCTACGTTTTGCAACGCACCGGCGCGGATCAACGTTTTTGCGCCGCCGAAACTCTCTTCAGCTGGTTGAAACAAAATACGTACTCGCCCCGGTAAGGTTGTTTCCTGTTGTTTAAGCAGCAGTGCTGCACCAAGCATCACGCTGGTATGGATGTCATGCCCGCAGGCATGCATCACGCCCGGTGTGAGGGAACGAAACGGAACGTCGGCACTTTCTTCTATCGGTAGCGCATCGATATCCGCTCGTAGCGCGATGACATCTTCTCCCTTGCCGATTTCCGCGACCAGACCGGTTTTCAGCTCGAACGGCAGAATGTCGACATCCGCAGAGTGCAACCAGGCCTGAATGCGCCTGGTGGTTGCTTCCTCCTGCAGGGAAAGCTCCGGGTGCTGATGTAATTCGCGACGCCAGTTGATAAGCGTTGAACTGAGGGTCATCAGAGCACCTCCACGGCATTATGGACTTGTGCCAACAAACGCAGCGATGTCAGCCGCGCGTGGCCCTCCGCCACTGGCGTGTCGATAATGAACTCATCAATACCAAATTGCGTATGCAGAGCATTCAGCTTTACCATCACCTCTTGAGCGGTGCCGTGTAACAACGCCAGTTCACGACGCGCGATTTTGCGTGGCGAACTACCCGCCTGTGCGGCGAATGCCAGGGCTTGCTCTTCGCTGGCGACTGTAACGCGTTGACCATTTTCCAGCTCAACGCCCCAGATTTGGACGTTTTCCGCCAGTTGCGCAGCGGTATCGTGACTGTCAGCCACAATCACCTGAACGGCGACTATCGTCGGGCGGTCGCTGTGGGTCTGCCAGAAGGACAAAACCTCACGTAATAACGTTTTGTCACCGTTGAGGTGCGCAGCGAAGATAAAATTCAAGTCGGATTGCGCTGCTAACTGTGCGCTTTGCACACTGGCTCCGAGTACAAATCCTTCTGGCGGTATTGGTGGGATTGGCGTCGGGAATACCGTTTCCCCGCTTTCCGTTCCGTTCAGCGCCAGCCAGCCGTTAAGCTGAGAAAGCTGATCGGCAAAACTGCCTTTTTCTTCCTGATGCAGTCCATGCTGTAACGCCTGAGTCGACAACGGTAACCCGCCAGGGGCCTTCCCTACGCCGAGATCGACACGTCCAGGAGCCAGTGATGCCAGAAGATTGAAGTTTTCCGCCACTTTGTACGGGCTGTAATGTTGCAGCATCACGCCGCCGGAACCAACGCGGATACGCTGGGTTTGCCCGAGGATCCAGGCGATCACCAGCTCCGGCGATGGACTGGCCAGCTGTGGCGTATTATGGTGTTCCGCGATCCAGAAACGATGGTACCCCCACTCTTCCGCCAGTTGCGCCAGGCGCAACGTCCGGGAAAGCGCAGTCGCGGCAGTTTCACCTTCCCCGATGGGGCTTTTATCCAGAATACTCAGGCGATATGACATGTTACGAGCCTATGTTTATTAACATGTCTTTATTATTAATTTATCAAATAGCCATATTGAAACATTTAATTCACATTTACTCAGCTAAAAAGTAGATAACAAACCCTGCAGCAGCCAGGGTTAAAATTTGGATCGCCCTGTACCGCTAAACTGAAAAACACCCGCAATTAATAGCCTACAAAATATAATAGGGTCGTTGATATCACGTTAATAACATCAAAATCATTTCATGCCAGTTTTCTTTTTACGAAAAGGTTTTTTAACGCAATTTACGTTAAGTCAGTTTAAACGACTTGTAACGTTATGCGCTTGTATTAATTGTTTCACTTTTATGACGTGGGATGAATGATTTACATGGAAATTTTTATTTTAACTACTTCCACAGAAATGATGATTAGTAGAGAATGCAACGTTTCTTATTAAAACGGTTTAAAACAGATTTCTAATATCCCCCGATTTCATTGCGGGGATTTTTGTATGGATTATACATAGCATCATGGGACCTCTATGAAAAGTAACATGCCCGTTACACAAATTGAGCACGCACTTAACGATAAAACGACGCTGCTTTCTACGACAGATAAAGAAAGTCATATTACCTACGCCAACTCCGCATTTATTGATGCCAGCGGATTTAACGAACAGCAATTAATGGGCGAACCGCATAATATTATTCGCCATCCTGATATGCCTCCCGCGGCGTTCGCCGATATGTGGTACACGCTACAGCAGGGAGACAGCTGGACGGGGATGGTGAAAAACCGTCGGCAGAATGGCGACCATTACTGGGTTCGCGCCAACGTTACACCGGTCTGGCACAATGAAAAACTCACTGGCTACATTTCAGTGCGTACCGTTCCTTCGCGCGATGAAATAACTCAAAGCGAAAGTTTATATCAAAAAATTAATAGCCAGCAGTTTAAAGGGTTTCGACTTTTTAAAGGCATTATCATTCGCCGCGGCATATTGTCATGGGCATCAATGTTTAAATGGCTGAGCATTAGCCAGCGCGTCAATTATTCTTTAGGGGTAATCGCCCTGCTCGCTGTGCTATTTCTTTTTGCTCCTGTTAATCCATTTATTCAGGCGGGAGGGTTGCTGTTCTTATTTCTGATGCTTGCTATTTACCTTAAGTATCAAATTTGTCAGCCAGTTAATACGCTACTGACGCAAATGAAGAAAGTGGTATCCGGGAGAAAACCTGATAACTGTCATTTAAATCGGGTGGATGAAATCGGAATGCTGATGCGTCTGGTTAATCAGTCCGGGCTTAATCTGAATTCACTGGTCGATGATGTCAGTACGCAAATATCCGGTATTCGCGCTATCAGTCAGCGAGTATCAAAAGAAGGTACGGCGCTGCATAAGCGTTCCGAAGAAACCTCCGCCGACCTGCAACAAACCGCTGCCGCCATTGAAGAAATTGGTAGCGCGGTACAGCAAACTGCTGAGACTGCGGCACATACTATGACCATGGCCGATAAAACCAGCGCCAATGCGGCAGAAGGCGGCGATATCATGAAACAAACTATCGCCATGATGCAGGCGATATCGCGTGACAACGGGCAGATCGTCGACATCATCGGCGTCATTGATAGTATCGCCTTTCAGACCAATATTCTGGCGCTCAATGCCGCGGTCGAGGCCGCGCGAGCCGGAGAGTCAGGACGCGGTTTCGTCGTTGTGGCGGCAGAGGTCCGTAATCTGGCACAGCACTCAGCGTCTGCAGCAAAAGAGATCAAACAGTTGATTGAGAAGAACGTCGCCAACGTGAATAGCGGCGTCAAAATGGTAGAACAAACGGAGACGCATCTTACCGGGATGATTGGCGATGTCCTGCAGATGTCGATGATGATCAAAGATATTAGTCTGGCGACGCGTGAGCAAACCCTGGCGCTGGATCTGATTAACGATTCGATTTCACGCGTTGGCACCATGACACACAATAATGCCGAGATGGTGGAACGTGTCACCGATGCTACCGCCGATCTGACTCAACGTTCATCGCGCTTACAGCAGGCCGTTCAGGTCTTTGGCGTATCAGCATAACCTTACGGCGCTTATCGGGTGAATGTCTCGATAAGCGCACTCCTCTCCAGGTATTTACGCCCTTTTCTTTTATTGGCTGAATCGAGGCCACACCGCGCCAGTGCAGGCTGTACAAAAATGCTGAATTCTTGTTATCGGGGCTTTGCGGAACCGAACAATTGAATGTAGGATGCTCGGCCGGCAGTTTTCCCCCGTAACACAATGAAGGGTAAGGCTGTTTTCGCCGCAGCAGGTGCGGCAAAAAGGATTTGTATTTTTGTCAGGTCAACAGGAAAAGTAATGAACACAAACAACACGCAAGCCGCGGAACAACATGCGGCGAAACGACGCTGGTTGAATGCCCACGAAGAGGGGTATCACAAAGCGATGGGAAATCGACAGGTACAGATGATCGCCATTGGCGGCGCAATTGGTACCGGGTTGTTTTTAGGGGCTGGCGCGCGCTTGCAGATGGCTGGTCCTGCTTTGGCGCTGGTTTATCTGGTGTGCGGTATTTTTTCGTTCTTTATACTGCGCGCGCTTGGCGAACTGGTTTTACATCGCCCTTCCAGCGGCAGCTTTGTCTCCTATGCCCGTGAATTTTTAGGTGAGAAAGCCGCCTATGTGGCTGGCTGGATGTACTTTATCAACTGGGCGATGACCGGCATTGTCGATATCACCGCGGTGGCGTTGTATATGCATTACTGGGGCGCATTTGGTGATGTACCGCAGTGGGTATTCGCCCTCGGCGCGCTGGCCATTGTCGGCACCATGAACATGATCGGCGTGAAGTGGTTCGCGGAGATGGAGTTTTGGTTTGCACTGGTCAAAGTGTTGGCGATTGTGATTTTCCTGGTGGTGGGTACCGTCTTTTTAGGCACTGGAAAGCCATTGGATGGTAACGCCACGGGTTTTCACCTGATCACCGACAACGGTGGATTCTTCCCACATGGCCTGCTGCCAGCGCTGGTACTGGTTCAGGGGGTGGTTTTCGCGTTTGCCTCCATTGAACTGGTGGGCACCGCTGCTGGAGAATGCAAAGATCCACAAACCATGGTGCCGAAAGCGATCAATAGCGTTATCTGGCGTATTGGTCTGTTCTATGTGGGTTCTGTCGTGCTGCTGGTTCTGTTACTGCCGTGGAATGCCTATCAGGCAGGGCAAAGCCCGTTTGTTACCTTCTTCTCCAAACTGGGCGTGCCGTATATCGGCAGTATCATGAATATTGTGGTGCTCACCGCGGCACTTTCCAGCCTTAACTCTGGGCTGTACTGCACCGGACGTATTTTACGTTCAATGTCGATGGGCGGATCGGCGCCGAAATTCATGGCTAAAATGAGCCGCCAACAGGTACCCAGGGCTGGGATCCTCGCCACGCTGGTCGTCTATGTCGTCGGGGTATTTCTGAACTATCTGGTGCCGTCGCAGGTGTTTGAGATCGTGTTGAACTTCGCGTCGTTGGGCATTATTGCGTCGTGGGGCTTTATCATGGTCTGTCAGATGCGTCTGCGCCGGGCCATAAAAGAAGGTAAAACGGCAGACGTTAGCTTTAAACTGCCGGGCGCTCCGTTTACCTCGTGGCTAACCCTGGTGTTCCTGCTGAGCGTGCTGGTGTTGATGGCGTTTGACTATCCAAACGGCACCTACACTATCGCGTCATTACCGTTGATTGCCATCCTGCTGGTTGCAGGCTGGTTCGGCGTGCGTAAGCGCGTCGCGGAAATCCACCGCACCGCGCCGTAATGGCTGAAGGCCTGACAGGTTAACCCTTCAGGCCTTCTTTTTTAGTTCGCTTCAATCAACTGCGCTACATCGTTGCTGTTAATTTCCCGCGCGTTTCCATCCTGATCGGTATAGCTGGTCATTCCCGTATCTTTATCCAGTTTTGGCTTACCCTGGGTGGTAATGGTTTGTCCGCTTTTGGTCGTCATGACGTAATCGGTGGTGCATCCTGCCAGGGTAAACAGCATTACGCCTGCACAAAGACAGATAAATGGCTTTTTCATGGTATTCCCGTGTTATTCAGTTAGCCGTTGAGGGCGTAGTGTAAGTCCCTGAAGTGGGTCGGGCTACTGGCGGGGTGTAACGAGGCGTATCGTGGGGTTTAGAGAAATGACAGGAGGGGTTTCCCCCTCCTGATTTTTTACAACGCAATACGAATAACATCGTCCGGCTGGGTAGCTTCCTGCTCGCGGGTAGATTTCTGTTTCACACTGACGTACAGGGTTTTACCATCGGCAGAGAGCGCCAGGCTATTCGGGAATGTTGGGGTCTCGAATGTTTTGACGACTTTATAGCTTTTCGCGTCGATCACACTCACTTTACCGGCCTGGCGATGAGTCACGTAGGCTTCATTACGCGTCGGGTTGAACAGCACGGCAAGGGATTCCGGCGCGGCGACTTTTGCCAGTACGTTGCCGTTACGGGTGTCGATTACCAGCACTTCCGCCGCTTTAGAGTCGGTGACAAATGCACGGTTGCCCGCTGTGTCCAGGCTCAGGTTGATAAAGAAATGCTCTTTCCCATCATCCAGCAGTTTTTTGCGACTGAGAATTTTGTTGGTGGTGGTATCGATGGTAATGAATTCACCGTCCGCATTGGCGGTGTACAGGCGCTTAGCCTTGCTGTCGACCGCCAGAGCGGTGCTCATTTTGCCGGTATTTTGAATGGTGTCCTTCAGTTTAATGGCATCACCGTCCACCACCCAAATCACGCTCTCTTTACCAATACCGCTAATGTATACCGTGTTAGTGGCGTCATCTGCGGCCAGCTCACGCGGCTGCAGCGGGCGAACATCTTCAGAACGCTTACGCGCATCCAGCACCAGACGTCCTTTCACCGCGCCCGTTTTAGCATCCATCGCCGTTACCGCGCTATTTACCGTGTTGCCGAACCACAGCGTTTGCGTGGCGTTATTGATGGTGGCACCAAACGGTTTGAGATCGTTATGAATCACCTGAGTCACTTCGAGGGTGACCGGGTCAAGGCGGTAAACCACCCCGCCGGTATCCAGTTTGCGGCTCTGTGAGGTCGCCAGCCACAGCGCGTTCTCTTGTTGGCTGTACGCCATTTCATAAGCGCCTTTACCGACGGCTTTGCGCAGCAGTTCTTCTGCAGCCTGCGTAGTAAAAGATGATGCAACGAGCAGTGAACCTAACAGTAAAGAACCACGCAGACGCGGTGAAAACAGATGACGTAAAGACATGACGACTCCCTTTGATAAATTCGTTTGTTACTGCTTCACATAGCTTCAATGAGCAAAATCATGGTTTTGCCTTTTTAAGAATGAGAATAGTAATCATTATTTATCTCAATGTGGAGTATTTATTCGCTTTCGGGTTGTAACTTTCTCATTTTCTCCATGAATAATCGCTTTTCATCCAGATAACGTCATTGGCATTTTACCAGGCCTACATTTCGTACGAAGCAGGCCTGGTTACAGACATTCACCGTCTTCCACCCTTACGCATCAATCCTCAGCAAGACGAATAACTACCTTGCCGAAGTTTTTGCCGGTCAGCAGACCGATAAAGGTTTGTGGCGCATTTTCCAGACCGTCGGTCACCTGCTCGCGGTAGTGGATTTTGTCCTCTTTAAGCCAGCGCCCCATCTCCCGCTGAAACTCCTGAATGCGGTGACCATAATCCTGACCAATGATAAAACCCTGCATCCGGATACGCTTTTTCAGCAGCGTTGCCATTAACAGCGGTAATCTGTCAGGTCCGGCCGGAAGCGACGTTGCGTTATAACCACTGACCAGGCCACAAAGCGGAATCCGCGCTGAAGTATTGAGCAATGGCAGAACGGCATCAAATACTTTTCCGCCGACGTTTTCATAATAAATATCAATTCCTTGCGGGCAAGCTTTTGCCAGTTGTTGCGCAAAATCTTGTGCGTGGTGATCGAGGCAAACATCAAAGCCCAGCACCTCTGTGGCATGTCGGCATTTCTCTGCCCCACCTGCCACACCGATTACCCGGCAGCCTTTAAGCTTACCGATCTGCCCAACCGTTGCGCCAACCGGCCCGGTTGCGGCGGCTACCACCAGCGTTTCTCCCGCTTTCGGCTGACCGATATCCAGCAGACCCATATAAGCGGTAAACCCCGGCATACCCATAACACCCAGCGCCCAGGAGGGATGTTCGGGATGAGCGCCAAGCTTCACCAGTCCGTTACCGTCGGAGATGCCATAGTCCTGCCAACCGCTGTAGCTCAATACCCATTCGCCTGGCTGGTAGTCCGGATGGCGGGATGACACCACGCGACTTACGGTACCACCCACCATAACACCACCAATCTCTACTGGTGGTGAGTAAGATGGCTCATCGCTCATGCGGCCACGCATGTAGGGATCGAGGGAAAGATAAATGGTGCGCAGCAAAACCTGGCCTTCGCCCGGGGATGCCACCTCATCTTCTTCAAGACGGAAGTTCTCTGGGACTGGCGCGCCATGTGGACGGGAAGCCAGTACCCAGCGACGGTTACGATTAGTCTGTTGACCCATGATGTGCTCCTCTGCTTTTGGCATGAATCAATCAATAGTAGCAGTCTGCGCCTGCTATTTAGCTGACGACGTGGTTTAACCGCACAACCAGGTAAACGCAGGGTTTCGCGGTTTCATTGATAAACCGACAGTCATTCGGCGGGCCAAGTTCCAGGCAATCACCTGCCTGCATTTCATGGCGTATGTCCCCTTCCACAAAGACTAATTCCCCCTGCTGTAACCAGATAAGTTGTCTGGCCTGCACATAGGAAGAAGCTGGCATCGGGATATCACTTCCGGCGGGTAATTCAATCTGCACCAGATCGATAGGTAGATCGCTGCGCGGTGAAACATGGCGGCGCAGATAGTGGCTTTGCGGATCGTGCCAGACGGGCTGGTCAGCGAAGCGCAGCAGCTTGCCCTCCTGCATTTCAGCCCGCGCAATCAGGGTAGACATGCTGATGCCAAACGCACCGGAAAGTCTACCCAGCAGCGTCGCCGTTGGACTACTCTCGCCGCGTTCTATTTTATGGATCATGGCCCGCGACACGCCCGCGCGCTCGGCAAGTTCCGTGAGTGACCAACCGCGAGATTCCCGCTCAATGCGAATTCTTGCACTGATCCGTTGATTTATGCTGTCTTCAATAGTATTCATATTGTAATACTATAGTGAACAAGCCCTGAGGTTCAACATGTCAATTCGATTTGCCAGCAAAGAAGACTGCGCCGCCATTGCAGAAATCTACAACCATGCGGTACTGCATACGGCGGCTATCTGGAATGATCAAACGGTCGATGCCGAAAACCGTATTTCCTGGTATGAATCCCGACAATTGATGGGGTATCCGGTACTGGTGAGTGAAGAGAATGGCGTGGTTACGGGATACGCCTCCTTTGGCGACTGGCGTAACTTTGATGGCTTCCGTCATACCGTTGAACATTCGGTGTATGTCCATCCAGAACATCAGGGAAAAGGACTCGGACGAGCACTACTCAGCAGACTGATAGACGAAGCCCGCGCATGCGGCAAGCATGTAATGGTGGCAGGGATTGAGTCTCAGAATCAGGCATCACTGCATCTGCACAGCTTGCTGGGCTTTAAAACCACCGCGCAAATGCCACAGGTTGGAACCAAATTTGGGCGGTGGCTGGATCTGACTTTCATGCAGTTGCAGTTAGACGATCGTCGTGAACCGGATGCCCTTAGATGAACCAGACGCTGACCCTCTCCTTTCTGATTGCCGCTGGTATTGGTCTGGTGGTGCAAAATACCTTGATGGTACGCATCACGCAGACGTCCTCGACGATCCTTATCGCCATGTTACTTAACTCGCTGGTCGGGATCGTGCTGTTTGTCAGCATATTGTGGTTTAAGCAAGGTTTAGCAGGGTTTGGTGAATTGGTTTCCAGCATACGCTGGTGGACACTCATCCCCGGCTTGTTGGGATCGTTCTTTGTTTTCGCCAGCATTAGTGGATATCAAAATGTAGGCGCTGCCACGACGATTGCGGTGCTGGTTGCCAGCCAGCTTATCGGGGGACTGATACTGGATATTCTGCGCAGTCACGGCGTGCCGCTACGGGCGCTAGTGGGCCCAATCTGTGGCGCGGTAATGTTGGTGATCGGGGCATGGCTGGTGGCGAGACGTTCGTTTTAATTGCGCTTATCCGACCTACAGAACGCGCCTGTAGGCCGGATAAGATCCGGCGAGGAAATATCAAAGAATAGTGCCGCCTTTGGTCAACTGTTCGCGACGGGCTTCCATATCTTCTTTATGCTGACGGCCATGATGGGCGATAGCCGTACGCAAACGCTGTTGCTGGGTATAGCGGTCTTCCCGGCTCAACGCGACATCATCGCTGAGCTCAATCAGCAATTCATTCATATGCGTAATGACGCTCTCCTCAATGGCGGCGTCAACACGTGCGCTGACCTCATCCAGATGCGACATAACCTCTCCTTAACTCATTAATTTAATTTTGCTTTTGAAAAATCACTGCCCATCAGGCTAACGCTGTATCCGCTGACGTTGCTACGCGTAGCGTAGAACGTTTTACCGTTTGCCAGGGCTATCCAAGGAGCCTGCTGGTAGAAAATCTCTTGTGACTGCTGGTAAAGCGCGGCGCGCTCTTCCGGTTTGCTCACCAGTTTCGCCTTTTCAACCAGCGAATTATACTCTTTATCGCACCAGCGCGCGGCGTTAGATCCGGTTTTTATGCTGTCGCAGCCCAGCAGCACATCCGCGAAGTTATCCGGATCGCCGTTGTCTGACATCCAACCAAACAACGCGGTGTCATGCTCACCTTTACGCATTCCGGAGAGATATTCACCCCACTCGTACGATACAATTTTCGCCTTCACGCCCACCTTTGCCCAGTCGCTCTGGATCATCTCGGCAATCCGTCGGGAGTTCGGGTTGTATGGGCGCTGGACCGGCATTGACCACAGCGTCGCTTCAAAGCCATTTTCCAGCCCAGCCTGCTTCAGTAGGTCTTTCGCTTTTTGCGGGTCGTAAGCGTAATCCTGCAGATCTTTATTGAACCCCAGCATATTCGGCGGAATCGGTGATTTTGCCACCGTACCAGAACCTAAAAAGACAGCGTTAATAATGGCCTTTTTGTCCGTTGCGTAGTTCAAAGCCTGACGCACCAGTACGTTATCAAACGGTTTTTTCTCGGTATTAAACGCCAGATATCCAACGTTCAGCGCGTCAACCGAATGCAGCGTCAAATCTTTATTCTTTTTAATCTCGTCAAACTGTACGGGCGCAGGTGCTGGGATTATTTGGCATTCATTGGTTTGCAGTTTTGCCAGCCGCGTCTGGACGTTTGGCGTGATTGAGAAGATCAGGTGTTTCGTTGGAACGGCGCCATCCCAGTAGTTAGGGTTGGCAAGATAGCGGATTTGCGAGTCCTGCTTGTACTGCTGCAGCACGTAAGGCCCGGTGCCAATAGGCCAGTTGTCGACGTTTTCCGGTGTACCTTTTTTCAGCATCGCGTCGGCATATTCCGCAGAGAGAATCGAGGCAAAATCCATTCCCCAGTCGGCAAGAAACGCAGCGTTAGGTTCATTCAGGACAAACTGAACGTGATAATCATCGAGCTTCTTAACTTCTTTAATCAGTTTATCCAGACCGACATCGTTAAAGTATTCATAGCTTCCCTGAGAAACCTTGTGATACGGATGATCGGCATCCTTCTGCCGTAATACCGAGAAAATCACGTCGTCAGCGTTGAAGTCGCGGGTCGGTTTAAAGAATTTATTACTGTTGAATTTCACGCCTTGACGCAGGGTAAAGGTGTAAGTCTTTCCGTCCGGAGAAATCGTCCAGTCCGTTGCCAGAGATGGTACCGGGGTATTCTTTACCGGATCAAAGTTGATGAGTCGGTTGTAGAGCACTTGTGAACTGGCCACAAATGAGGGACCGGAACTGGCAATTTGCGGGTTAAATGACTCCGGCGATGCTTCAGAACAATAGATGATGGTGTCAGTATTGGCCGCGAACGCAACGCCTGACGGTATGACGGTGCTGAGAGCCAGCGCGAGTAACGTTTTCCTTGCAATCATGGTTATAAGCCTTCTTATTTTATTATTAACCGAGATATCAGAGCATAGCTGACAAAAACTGACCAATAACAAATCACTATCAGGTTATTCTAATCAGGTGTATTTCGCTGAATAATTCATCACCCTAAGCGAATTAATTTCCCTTAAGTCTTTTTCAAAACGTCAAGATTTTTCCCGGCACTCTATGCCATGAAAATTAGCCCCTTTTTGCCTCTCTTTCTCCGTTTGCTCGTTTTTATAAAACGTAAAGTAGATACGTGAAGAAGTCTAAGGGGTAACAACGTGGCAAAAACTCTCTTGCGCAGCGGCAATTTGGATGACTATCAGGCCGTGGGCGGCGGTGGTCAGGCCGTGTTTGATTCAGCATTGCAAATTCGTGAAACGCTTCGTCTGCGTAAACAGCAGGCGATGGTGGATTGTTTGGCGATCCCACAAATTAACGACAACGGCGATCGGGTTGACTGGTATTCCCCGATAGAAGGGAAAGCCGTGGCGTGGAAAGCCGCTGATGAAGAAGCACGTTTTCGTGCGCTGCGCTATCTGGGAAGCACGCTGGAAAATGCGGCGGCTCTGAGCCGTAAAAGCCTGCAGTCGGGAAAAACCTCCCTACAGCTGTTTGGCTCTCTGCTCGAAAAAGCCATCCAGTTTCCCGGTGAAAACCACGTGTTTCTGGTTGATGGCAAACCCGTTATTACGTTCTGGGGCTTCGTCAATCTGAATGAAAATCCCCGCGACGATGTGCTCGATTGCCTGCGACTTGCCGATATTCCTCCTGTCGTTACCGTAGCAGAGCCGGAACAGGAAGAAGAAATCCCCCCGGAAATCACCTTCGCCGAGGCTGATGCGCCTTTATTGACGCCAGTCGTCGAGCTGGCTAAACCGGCTGAACCTGAACCTGAACCACAGCCACCGGTTATAGTTAACGAACCAGAGGTTACACCGCCGCTGGCACAAGAGAAACCTGCGCGCCGCCTGCCGCTGTGGAGCCTGCCCGTTGCCGCAGTCATCATTGCCGCCATCGTTGGGCCGCTGCTGTGGAAGCAACAGACCACCCAGCCCGTACCCGAAGCCTCCGCTGTTGAAGTCGCTAAGATTGATATGGCACCGCTGCCAGCACTGGCATCTGCTCTGCCTTTGCATCGTGCTGAAGTGACTCCAGCTGCGAAGAAAGAGAAACCTGTAGAAGGACCGGTGGTGATCGCCGCGATTCCAAAAGATGCGCTGGTGATGGATGCCAATCAGATGAAGGCAGGAACGACGCGTTTCCTCAATGGTAACTGGCGCGTCCTGGTCGATGTTAAAGATCCGGTGAGCGGCAAAGCGCCGTCGCTGCGCTATCAGATCCAGGCCAATAAAGGCACTGCTCGCGTAGTTCATGGTGACAATATTGTTTGTCGTGCCGAGATTTTCTCCGGTTTGCACCAGTCGGGTGAATTAATGATTAAGAGTCGCGGCAATGCTCGTTGTACAGACGGGTCACGTTATCCGATGCCTGAAATTACCTGCAAAGCGGGAACCAACGACGTCGCCGCCTGTACCGCGCGTTATGACGATCACGCGGAAATCCCTCTGACAATCAAAAAGATAGGTGCCTGATTCTATGTTGGTGAATCTGTGTGATTACAAGCAGAGCGTGACGCTCATCGCCAATAGCGGTGTTCAATTCCTGGATTTTGGCCTGACGCCGCAGGAATCTGCACACCATGGCCGCTTTGTGCGCAAAACGGCAAACGGTCCCCTGCTACGGCTGGATTTCGATCTGGCAACGGGTCGCTATACCTTGCCTGGCAGCACTGGCGGTCAGCCCGAAGTGGTGAAGCCGGAAAGTACCCAGACGCTGCATTATTCGCTGGATGTCCTCGACGGTGTCTGGCTGCCGCTGCCGTTTCTGCGCTTTAACCCACCGCGCACGTTTGTTGAAGGCCCGGATAACTGGGCGCGCGTGCAGGTACGAAAACTGGCGCAACCCGACAGCGCAGGCAACACCCACCGCGTTACCGTGGCGCTGGATAGCCAGCTCACTGAAAATGCCCCGGCAGCGTTAACGCCTAATGAGAACGACCTGCTCAACGGGACACGATTCGCGCTGGCCTGGCATGACAATGAAATTGCTGATTTCCTTGACCAGACCTGGATTGACGGCTGGTTGCGCGAATCTTTTATGCACCATGTCACCCAACATGAGAATCGCTCAGAACAAGAGATCCAACTGGCGCTGCGTAACTTTGAATACCAGGCGCACTGGCTGAATGTGCTGACTCTGTTAGGCGAGCAGCTTTCTGTCCCGGAAGTGAAACTGGTTACGCATACCCTTAGCACACCCGCTATTCCCGTCGATCTTATTTTAGATATCGGTAATACCCATACCTGTGGCGTCCTGATTGAAGATCACGGGGATGCCAATGACGGGCTGCGTCAGACCGCTGAATTGCAGGTCCGTTCGTTAAGCGAGCCGCAGTTCCTCAACGATCCGCTGTTCACCAGCCGGCTGGAGTTTTCCGAAGCGCGCTTTGGTAAGCAGCATTTTTCCGTTGAGAGCGGACGTGATGACGCCTTTATCTGGCCGTCGATTGTGCGTGTGGGTGATGAAGCCCGTAAGCTGGCGATGCAGCGTATGGGCACCGAGGGCAATAGTGGGATCTCCAGCCCGCGCCGTTATCTGTGGGATGAAACGCCGGTGTTACATGACTGGCGCTTTAGCCAGATGAATGGCAAAACCCAGCGCGAGCCGCTGGCTACCGCCTTCCCGCTGATGAACCTGATGAACGATGACGGGCAACCGCTGTTCAGCCTGCCGCAGGACGATCGTCTGCCGGTATTCTCACCGCAATACAGCCGCAGCACGCTGATGACGCATATGTTATGCGAAATACTGGCCCAAGCGCTGGGGCAAATTAACAGCGTAGCGACGCGGTTGCGCCTCGGATTCCCGGCATCTCCTCGTCAGTTACGGACGCTGATCCTGACCCTACCGTCGGCGATGCCCAAACAGGAGCGCGAGATTTTCCGCCTGCGCATGTTTGAAGCTATTGCCCTGGTCTGGAAAGCAATGGGCTGGCACCCGCAGGATGAAGACTTCACTACCCGTAAACAGCAGGAAAAGAGTGTGGTTCCCGTACCTGAAATTCAGATGGAATGGGATGAAGCCAGCTGCGGGCAACTGGTGTGGCTGTATAACGAGGCTATCTCTCACTACGATGGCCACACCGAATCATTCTTTAACGCCCTTGCCCGCCCGGACCGTTTGCCGGAACCCGGTGAGACTAAAGGTCGGGCGCTGCGCGTGGCATCGATCGACATTGGCGGCGGGACAACGGATATGGCCGTCGTCCATTATCAGCTTGATGACGGCGTCGGCGCGAACGTTAAAATTACCCCGCATTTGCTGTTCCGTGAGGGTTTTAAGGTGGCAGGCGATGACATGCTTCTGGACGTGATTCAGCGTTGCGTGTTGCCTGCGCTGCAAACCCGCTTACAACAAGCTGGCGTGACCGATGCCGCTGCATTGCTGGCCACGCTGTTTGGCGATTCCGGTCGTATCGATACCCAGGCGATTTTGCGTCAACAAACGGCATTGCAGCTCTTTATGCCACTCGGTCATGCGGTACTCAGTGCCTGGGAACAAAGCGATATTAACGATCCGGTCGCTGGTCTGCATGCCACATTCGGAGAACTCCTGAGCCAACGACCAACGCGCAACGTGATGAACTACATCCAGCAGGCTATCGACCATGCGTTGCCAGCAGGTTCGCCAGCATTTGATGTTCTGAGCGTGCCGTTGCAGGTACAGTTCAGGCAGTTACAAGAAGCTCTGTTAGCGGGGCAATTTACCCTGACTTCCCCGCTGCACGCGGTTTGTGAGGCTATTTCACATTATCGCTGCGATATTTTATTAGTGACCGGCAGGCCCGCCTGTTTACCGGGCGTGCAGGCGTTGATCCGCCATCTGCAACCTGTTCCGGTTAACCGTATGATCTGGATGGATAACTACCGCGTGCATGAGTGGTATCCGTTCAGCCAACAAGGGCGGATTGGTAATCCCAAATCCACCGCGGCAGTCGGCGCCATGCTGTGTAGCCTGGCACTAGATTTGCGTTTGCCGCGTTTTAACTTTAAAGCTACCGATATCGGCGCTTACTCGACCGTACGTTATCTTGGCGTACTGGATAACACGGTCAATACCCTGCGCGATGAGAACATCTGGTATCACGATATTGATCTGGATAAACCCGGTGCGAAGCTGGATGCCCGGTTGCACTTCCCGTTACGTGGCAACGTGACGTTAGGATTCCGGCAACTGGCAAACAGCCGCTGGCCTGCCACGCCGCTGTATACGCTCAGCATAAATTCCGCCGAACTGGCAAAAAACATCGCCGGAGATGGCGTGTTGAATGTACGGCTGCAGCTACGCGGCGGCAGCAAAGAAAGTGGCCCAGAATTCTTCGTCCTGAGCGATGCCTGGTTACAGGATGGCACCCCCGTTGCCGCCAATGCCTTAACGTTAAAACTGAATACGCTGGCAGACCGTCGCCATAGCGGAAGCCATTACTGGATCGATAGCGGGAGCGTGTACCTGAAATGAGTAAGATGTTAAATACCGCGCAGGCCGCCATCGAGTGGGTGGTAGATACCCGTCAACGTGCGGCGCGTCTTGATGATGAAGCGGATGCCCTGCTGGCACAGCTTACGCTAGCCGCAGTGAGTGAATCTGCGCTAGAGACAACCTTTTCATCGCAAGGATGTATAGGGTTATACGGACATTCACAATCGGCAAAAGCACATCTGCTTGCGGCATTGTGCAGCAATGCCACTGGCAAAGTGAATATTGTTACCCCGGATCGCAGCTTTGATTATTTCTCGCATATTAATCCTGGCCATGCGCCAACCAATATGGCGATCCGCTTTACGCGCGATGAAAATCCGCATGATAGCGAATGGCCGTTGCGTCTGCGGTTACTCAGTGAAGCGGAACTGGTACAGCTATTTATCGCCCAGTTCAGCGCTCTCCCGGATAACCGGCAGGTCGAGAAATCGATTATTGAGGCGCGCCTGGAAAAATGGCAAACGCTGCGTCAGCGTCACCCTGTGCCGGGCATTACCGCACATGATGTTGCGGCAATCGGTCGTTTCTGGCGCTCCTGCGTACCGGCAAACCAGCAGCAAATTGACGATGCGCTATGGCACCAGTTTGCCACGTTGCTGCCCGCACTGGATCTGACTACCCGGGCAAACGCCTGGGCACTACTGTGGGGAGAACAACCAGAGCTGACGCAGCAGTGGCTGACGCTGGCGCACACGTTTCAACAAACTGGACACGCGCAAGAATTAGCGGCCCCGCTGAGTCTGCTGGTTGATCATTTTGGTTTACCTGCCGAAAGTTTCCTGACCCAGGTGGCATTAATAGGCAATAATGAGGCGCAAAGCGATGTGGTGGTTCATCCGATTGAAAATCATCAGTTGCTCAATGCAGTTAGCCTTTCTTTGTCGTCACTGGCGCTGCTCACGCGCGAACTGATCCTGACGGTTGAAGACGCGGTGCTGGAGAATGTCGATCTGCTCGATATTCCCCTCGCCCCGGATACTCATCCGCATCCACTGTGGCAGGCAAAATTAGGCTGGATGCTGGAACATTATCGCCAGCACCTGCAACCGGATGTGCTCTTAATCTGCAACGCTGTCTCTACCCGCGCCCAGACGCCCGCCATCACCCGCAAGCTATTGGGCTGGGTTAACGATACTCAACCCGTCCACGACGCCGCATTGCCAGGCGTGGTCTGGGCCATTACCCCGCAGGATGCGCGTTTTAGTACCCAGCAAAATCTTGACGAATCCGTGCAGCAATTAATGGGCAAACCCGGACTGCACTGGGGCACGCTGCAGGCGCTGGATAAACACAGCTTACAACGCCTCGTCGAATGGTTGACTCAGGCAACCTCACCACAGCAGCGCCAGGCCAGGCTGACCTCCCTGCGTGAACAGCACCAACAGCGCGTACGCGAAACCCTAATCGGCTGGATTAATCCCGTTGAGACCGAATCAGCAAGCAATGAGTCAGTGATCCGCCAGCTACAGGCTCAGGCGGCAAAGCATGGCGAACTGCTGGATGGTTTGCTCCCGCCGATGCGCATTTTTGAGTCGCTGCTGCGTATTCAGCAACCGCGCGAGGAGCAGGTAAGTGGTTTATTTAATGAAGAGATTGACCTGTTTGCCGAAGTGCGTGACACAATGCACTCACCGGAAAGCCAGGAGACCGGATATCAGGCACACAAAATGTGGATTAACCACGTGCGCCAGTGGTGTCGCGATGAAAATAATGCCCGCCGTTTACGACTCGATCCCCGTACGTTAAGGCAGGTTGCTGACATCCTCGTCACCACCAGCTATCGCCTGGAGATGCCGCAACGCTTACAGCGCATTATGCAGCGCGAAAACGTCTGTGCCGCGCAGCTATACGCCGATATCGGTGATTTTATTACTTGGCTTGGATTTGCCGACGTTGCAGAGGAGCAACGCCCTGCCAGCAGGATCCAGAAAGGAACGGCTATTTTTAGCGCGCCGAAGCAACAGCCGATGTTACGCCTGACGAAGCTGGATGAACAACCTTCGCACGGCGCAAGCCGCTACGTATACGACTGGCTGGTCGCTTTGTATACCCGTGCGAATGAGAACGTGGGGTATCAGCATCCACAGGATGTCAGCGAAGTCGACAAAAAGCGATTGGATGCCCTGCTTTCCGCCTGAAGCGGCGTTTACGCCGTCATCAGAAGAGAGAGAACATTAACGCGACGGGAAAACTCATCGGCCAGGTCGCACCGACTAATACCGCGCTGAGAAAGCGAATTCGCTTTTTATCGCGGGAAAGAAACCAGGTGATGATTGCCGTGATAACGGCCATCACCGCATAAAAAACCAACATTTTTTGGTACAGAGACATGTAAGGCATCCGGGCCGAAAGGTGAAATCGCGCGCAATATGCTCTTTTTCATGACCCACATCAAGTTTTATTAATTAATTTAAGAAAAGTGGCTGTAAAACAACCCATTTTCATTATGTTCAGAATTCGTACTATTGCGGATAGTTATAACCCGTACTATACCCATATGGGTTAAAACGAAAGGTGGCACAAATGAATGTTTCCAGTAAAACGGTGGTGCTGATAAATATATTTGCTGCTGTAGGACTTTTCAGTCTGATTTCCGCAAGGTTCGGCTGGTTTGCTTGATGTGGTTCTTGTTTGATTAATTGCAGCGTCCGTTGGCAGAGAGGGACTTCTCTCTGCCATTAGTAAACTATTTTCCCATTCTCGCACTGCCGGGTAAATTATCCTTAGTATGTAATACCCCTAATCCTTCTGCGGCATTATATTGCCCGAATAACGGCCTGGTGTTGTGCCGGTATGCTGATGGAAGAAAGCAATAAAAGCACTGTCGCTGACAAACTCCAGATATTGCGCGACCTGGCTGATATGGCATCCGTCAGCCAACATCTCCATGGCTTTTAACAGCCTAAATTGCTGCCGCCAGTCCTGATAATTCATCCCGGTATCCCTGATAAATATTCGACCTATTGTCCTTTCGCATGCCCCAACCTGTCGGGACAATTGATTCAGTCGTGGTGGCAGTTCGCCCATGCGTAATCCTTCAAGCCACACGTTAAGCCGCGGATCTGAGGGATACTGCAATGTCCAGTTTTCACTGTGGGCGGCACGCATTTCCTCACAAAATACGGTGATGAGACTGGTCTGCTGCGCGGCAGGCATCTCCCATGACCAGAAAGACATACGTTCTATCACCTCAAAAAAGAGAGGGTTAACGTCGACTATCTGCAGCGGTAAATCAGATAACGGCAACGTGGTTGAGAAGTACAAAGAACGATAAGCCATCACGCCGCGCATTATGGCGCGATGTACCGTACCGGCTGGGATCCAGACCGCACGACGTGGCGGTAGCAGACACAACGCCTGTTCCAGCTCAATCGTAATGCTTCCCGCTGCCGAATAAAGTAGCTGATGACGAAGATGGCTGTGCCGTCTTGAATCGTGTACGCCCATCTCGGAAGCAATCCCGATTACCGGTTTATCAAAGCTGTCCGCATCAAAAGCATCATCCGGGGCAATTTTCATCTTCTGTCCGATATCTGACATTTATAGTCCTGATAATGGTAATGCGACATTTTCCTTTCAGCAATAATGCCCACCTGTTTTCTGTTTCTCTGGATATTGCTATGAACACATTTCATCGACCGCCGCTGTGGCTTCTCACACTCCTGATTATGTTTCCACAACTGGTGGAAACCATTTACAGCCCGGCATTGCCAGGTATTGCGACGTCTTATCACGTCAGCAGTGAGCGCGCGGCTCAAACACTCTCCGTTTATTTTGTTGCCTTCGCCGTCGGCGTGGCGATGTGGGGATGGCTGAGCGACTGCATCGGGCGACGCCGGGCGATGATGGCTGGACTCCTGTGCTACGCCACGGGTTCCCTCATGGCCGTTGTTGCCACTGATTTCAGCGTTCTGCTGCTGGCACGGATGGTCTCGGCCATTGGAGCTGCTGCCGGATCTGTAGTGGTACAGACCATGCTAAGGGACAGCTATGAATCAACTGCGCTATCCCGCGTCTTTTCTGTGATGGGTGCCGCGTTGGCATTGAGTCCGGTTTTCGGTCTGCTAAGCGGAGGATGGTTGGTCAGTTTGTATGGTCATACCGGGGTATTTATTGCCCTTGTGCTGCTGGCGCTGCTACTGCTGATGCTGACCGTGACCATGCTGCCAGAAACCCGGCCCGAACATACGCTCAGACCAAGGCTTGCTGCGCTACTCTCCCGCATGGCGCGTGACTATGAGCTGTGGAAAAACGCCATACTGGTTGCTCTACTGAACACCATGCTGTTTAGCTATTACAGCCTGGCGCCGTTTCTTTTTGGGCAATTGGGATGGAGCTCCAGAGCCTTTGGCTTGACGGGGTTGCTACTTGCGTTTGCTTCTCTGTCGGGTAGCCTGCTGAACCAAAGACTGTTAACGACAGGTCTGACGCCGGAACAACTGGTACGTTATGCCTGTGCGCTGGCAGCGTTGTCAGGTCTCGTAGCGTGGTGCTTACAGCACTCTGCGTGGATCCTGATTCCGGTGTTCGGCGTGGTGATTGCCTATGGTATCGCCATTCCCAATGTGCTGAGTCAGGCGCTGCGTCATTATCGTGAACAGGCCGGAGCCGCGGGGGCATTGTTTGGATTAAGCTATTACCTGTTGCTGGGAATGATGCTGGGATTTGCAGGCATGGTGCAACAACTGGGGCTAGTTCTGAGCGTCTGTGCCCTACTCGCCTGGCTTTGCAGCCTGGGCCGCAGATAAACCCGATGGCGCTCCTGAAAGCACAAAGCCCCGGCAATATGCTGGGGCTTTATTTTATCAATTAGCCTGACCTCGCGGATATTTCCAACTTACCGCCGTCCGATGGCGACGAGGCCAGTGGCGCGAATAGTATAGACACACGTTTGCCGATATTTAGCTATCCGTGCCCCATTTACCGCTCGCGCTTAAAAGATTACTCATGCTTGATCATAACATGGCGAACAATCGTGTAATCTTCCAGCCCATAAACCGACATATCCTTGCCATACCCAGACTGTTTTTGTCCACCGTGCGGCATCTCGCTAACCAGCGTGAAATGGGTATTGACCCAAGTGCAACCATATTGCAGGCGAGCGCTAAAGCGATGCGCACGCCCAACATCCCGGGTCCAGACGGAAGATGCCAGTCCGTATTTCGAATCGTTTGCCCACGCCAGTACCTGGTCTTCATCATCAAATACGGTCACGCTGACCACCGGGCCGAAAACTTCCCGCTGCACGATGGCATCTTCTTGCTTCGCCCCGGCCAGCAGCGTTGGGGCAAAGTAGTAGCCTGCGCCATCCACTTTCTTGCCGCCGGTGATAACTTTGATATGCCCCAGGGCTTTGGCCTCATCGACAGCTTTAGTCACGCGATCAAGATGTGCCTGCGAACTTACCGGTCCCAGTTCCGTCGATTCGTCGTTCGGCGCACCAATTTTCAGGCTGGCAACCGCGGCGCCGAGTTTCTCAACCAACGCGTCATAAATGCCTTTTTGGGCATAGATTCGACAAGCGGCGGTACAGTCTTGCCCGGCATTGTAATAACCAAAGGTCCGCACGCCGCTCACTACCGCATCCAGATCGGCATCATCAAAAATGATCACCGGAGCTTTGCCGCCCAGTTCCATATGTGTGCGCTTAATTGACGGCGCGGTGTGCTGAATAATGTGTTCACCGGTTGCAATGGAGCCAGTCAGAGAAACCATGCGGACTTTTTCATGGCCGGTCAGCGGATCGCCCACCGTTTTACCGCGACCAAACAGGACGTTGATAACGCCAGCCGGGTAAATATCTTTGGCAAATTCGGCCAATTTAAGCGCCGTCAGCGGGGTAATTTCTGATGGTTTAATTACCACACAGTTTCCCGCTGCCAACGCCGGAGCCAGCTTCCACGCCGCCATCATCAGCGGATAGTTCCACGGTGCAATAGAGGCCACCACGCCGAGCGGATCACGGCGAATCATCGACGTATGTCCTTCCAGATACTCTCCGGCCGCCTGTCCTTGCAGAGTTCGTGCAGCCCCGGCAAAGAAGCGAAAAACGTCGACAATAGCTGGAATTTCATCGTTGAGGACACAGTGCAGTGGCTTACCGCAGTTAAGTGACTCCAGCTCAGCGAAGGTTTGCGCGTTATCGGCAATAACGTCCGCCAGTTTCAGCAGCAGTTCAGAGCGGACTTTCGGCGTGGTTTGCCCCCAGGTGGCAAACGCGGTGTCTGCCGCACGCACCGCGGCATCAACCTGCATGGCTGACGCCTCAGCAATCTCCAGAATGAGTTCACCAGTGGCAGGGTTATAGACTGGCTGCTTTTCACCTTCACCGTTGACCAGCTCGCCATTAATCAGTAATTGATGTTGCATAGCAATTTCCCATATCGTCGTTTATTTACCGTTTCCGGCGAGAGTGTCGCCTTCACGCGTTAGCCACCAGGCCCCTAAAATTGGCAGTGTTGTCACCAGCATTACCAGCAATGCCACAACGTTGGTGACCGGCACATCCCGTGGACGGCCCAGTTGATTAAGCAGCCACAGCGGAAGTGTTCTTTCATGTCCGGCGGTGAACGTTGTCACGATGATTTCATCAAACGACAAGGCAAACGCCAGCATCCCGCCCGCCAGTAGTGCCGATGCCAGATTGGGCAGCACGACGTAACGAAAGGTTTGCCAGCCGTTGGCGCCAAGATCCATAGACGCTTCAACCAGACTCCATGAGGTACGGCGAAAACGCGCCACAACGTTGTTAAACACCACCACCACGCAAAACGTCGCATGGCCCACTACGATCGTGAGAAAACCCGGTTCCAGGTTGATGGTTTTAAACGCCGTCAACAGCGCAAGGCCGGTAATAATGCCCGGCAGCGCGATCGGCAACAATAGCAACAGCGATATTGCACTTTTGCCAAAAAAGTCCCTACGCCACAGCGCGGCCGCGGCCAGAGTCCCCAGAACAAGGGCAATAGCGGTCGACAACGCAGCGATCTTAAGTGACAACGTCACAGACTCCAGGATATCGCTACGCTGCGCCGCAACGCTAAACCACTTCAGCGTTAATCCCTGCGGTGGAAAACTAAAAGCAGCCTCCTCAGTATTAAAAGCATAGGTGGCGATGATGAGGATGGGAAAGTGCAGGAAAATAACCCCGCCCCATGCCGCCAGTTTGAGTAACCAGGGCGCGCGTTCAGAGTGCATCGAAAGCTCCCAGACGCTTCACGAACGCCAGATACAGTGCGATTAACACAATCGGCACCAGAGTAAATGCCGCCGCCATCGGCATATTGCCGATCGCCCCTTGTTGCGAATACACCATGTTGCCGATGAAATAGCCTGGTGGTCCCACCAACTGTGGCACGATAAAGTCGCCCAACGTCAGAGAGAAGGTAAAGATAGATCCCGCAGCGATACCGGGTATTGCCAGCGGAAGGACCACATAGCGGAAGGTTTGACGCGGACGCGCGCCCAAATCAGCGGAGGCCTGTAACAGTGACGGCGGAAGTCTCTCCAGCGCGGCCTGTACCGGCAGGATCATAAACGGCAGCCAGATGTAGACGAACACCAGAAAGCGCCCTAAACCTGAAGTCGACAACGTATTGCCGCCTACCGCAGGCAGCGTCAGGAACGAAAGCAGTAACGGCTCCAGCCCAAGATGGGTTAAAAACCACTGCGCCACACCGTCTTTAGCTAACAGCAGCGTCCACGCATAGGCTTTAACGATGTAGCTGGCCCACATTGGCAACATTACGGCAATGTAAAAAAAGGCTTTCATTTTGCCGCTGGTATAGCGCGCCATATACCACGCCATCGGAAACGCCAGAATCGCGCTGGCAATGGTGACCGCCACCGCCATCGTCAGGGTACGCAAAATGATGTCGTAGTTAGCAGGATTAAACAGCGCCTGCAAATTCGCCAGCGTCAGGTCCGGCGTGACCGACATAGTGAAATCGTCGAAGGTATAAAAACCTTGCCACAACAGCGTCAGTAATGAGCCGAAGTAGACAATGCCAAACCACATCAGTGGTCCAAGGAGCAGCAAAAACAGCCCTATCCCCGGATTACGCCAGAAGTAACCTGAGATCCGGTTCAGGCTTGTCGACTGTGGAGGCGAATGTAAGACGTTCATAGCCATTCACCTCTCCTCAACCAGCGGGACCATCACGTCGCGGGACCACGATGCCATCACCTGCTGACCCGGCGACAACGTAGACGGTAGCATTTCTCCCGTCAGGTTCGCCTGGCTAACCAGCAGTTTTTCCCCTCCGGCGAGTTTCAGTTCAAACCGCGTCGCCGCCCCCTGATACTGCACCGCCTGAATAACACCCCGGGCCTGGACTTCTCCTCCGGCATCATTCAAGCGAATGTGTTCGGGACGTAGGGAGAACATACCCTGTAGCCCACAAACGTTCGCCGACATCGTCGCATCAAAGACATTTGACGTTCCGACGAAACTTGCCACAAACGGCGTCCGCGGACGCATGTACAGTTCACGCGGAGAATCCACCTGTTCGATGCGACCGTTATTAAACACCGCCACCCGATCGGACATCGACAGGGCTTCACCCTGATCGTGGGTGACAAAGATGAAGGTGATGCCAAGGGATTGCTGTAATTTTTTCAGCTCCAACTGCATCTGCTCACGCAGTTTGAGATCCAATGCCCCGAGCGGTTCATCCAACAGCAGGACGCGCGGTTCATTGACCAGCGCCCGGGCAATCGCCACACGCTGACGTTGCCCACCGGAAAGCTGCGACGGTTTACGTTCATAAACAAAACCGAGTGCGACCTTATCCAGTGCTTCACGTGCTTTCGCGTGGCGTTGTTTTTTATCAATGCCTTTAACCATCAGCCCATAGGCGACGTTGTCGAGGATCGACATGTGCGGGAATAACGCGTAATCCTGAAATACCGTATTGACGTCCCGTTCCCAGGGCGGCAATTCGCTGGCCTGTTTACCAAAAATAGTGATCGCGCCGCCTGACAGTTGCTCAAACCCGGCAATCAGGCGCAGACAGGTGGTCTTGCCGGAGCCGGATGGCCCCAGCATAGAGAAAAACTCACCGTCGTTAATCGCAATACTCACCCCATCCACTGCACGAACATCCCCATACAAACGCGAGACGTTATGAAACTCCACTGCGTACGTCATAAAACCCCCAGCGGAATTAACGACCACCCATAATGGCGATGTAATCCTGCGTCCAGCGACTGTAAGGAACGAATTTTCCACCTTCGGCAATCGGCGTTTTCCAGAAGGCAATTTTGTCGAAATAGCTATAGCCGTTGGTTTCACAGCCTTTTTCACCCAGTAACGGGCTGGCTTTACAACCTTCAGGCACCACTGGCAGAGAACCAAACCAGGCGGCTACGTCGCCCTGTACTTTCGGGGTTAATGACCAGTTCATCCATTTGTAAGCGCAAACCGGGTGTTTCGCTTCACTGTGCAGCATGGTGGTATCAGCCCATCCGGTAACCCCCTCTTTTGGGAAGACCGTGGCAATTGGCTGACCTTCGCCTTTCAAGGCGTTAGCCTGATAAGGCCAGGCGCTTGACGCCACTACGCCTTCGTTTTTGAAATCGCTCATTTGCACGGTGGTATCGTGCCAATAGCGATGGATCAACGCGTGCTGATCGCTCAGGACTTTGATCACCGCCTGATACTGTTTTTCAGTGAGCTGATAGGGGTCGGTAATACCCAACTGCGGCTGGGTGGCTTTAACGAATAATGCGGCGTCGGCAATATAGATCGGGCCATCGTAAGCCTGAACGCGACCTTTATTGCTTTTCCCGTCAGGCAGATTTTGTTCAACGAATACCACGTTCCAGCTGTCCGGCGGCGTTGGGAAGGTTTTGGTGTTATACATCAGCAGGTTTGGTCCCCACTGGTATGGCGTACCGTAAACTTTACCGCCAACGTTAAACCACTCCCCTTTTACTACTCGCGGATCAAGGGTTTTCCAGTTAGGGATCAGCGCAGTATTAATCGGCTGAACGCGTTTTCCCATTATCAGGCGCAGTGAGGCATCACCAGAAGCGGTTACCAGGTCGTAACCGCCTTTAGCCATCAGGCTGACCATCTCATCAGAGGTGGCCGCCGTTTTTACATTGACCGCACAGCCGGTATCTTTCTCAAACTGCGAGACCCAGTCATATTGTTTATCGGTTTGCCCACGTTCGATATAACCCGGCCAGGCAATAATATCCAGGCGGCCTTCCGGTTTATCTAATGATGTGGGGGGTTCGGCTGCCTGCGCAGTCATCAGCGTCATGCTGAAGGCACACAGGCTACTGAGGGCAAGTTGCTTGCTCATAACGTCTTACTCCTGTCGAAAAAATATTGAGCGGCAGCCTTGCCGTAAATATATGTCCTTTTCTAAAAATAGTCGGGGTGTTGTAAGCGTTCCTGCTGGTGCAAGGAAATTTAATCAGGTTGTGAGCTAACGCTCATTACGCTACAGACTCTGACCTGGGGGGTAATCTTCTGGAGTATAGACAAGGAGTTAGACGCAGAGGTGGCAATAGTATTAACTATTGATATTTTGTATGGCCGCACCCGATATAAATAATACCGTGGTTCAGCATTCACTATTTCGAAAATAAGAATGCGCTATTCATTTATATTGAATAGCGCGTTATGGTTTATTTCATCATTTCACGAATTAATTTGCCAAGCTGTTTTACGGCCAGCTCTTCGCGCTCTCCCCAGTGCCATGCAGTATTAAAACGAAAAAAACGTGTCCAGCTTCCCGAGGTCGAGAACATTTTCCCCGGCGCAATGCTGATGTGGTGTGCCAGCGCATGGGTACTGAGCACACCAGCATCAAGCGGTTCCGGCAGCTCCAGCCACAGAAAATAACCGCTGTCGTTGTGGTGAATTTTGACTTCCGCCGGAAGATGACGCAGCAGCGTTTGCCAGGCCTGTTGTTTACGTTCCGCCAACTGCCGACGCAAGCGTCGCAAATGCGCGTCATAGCGCCGGGTTGAAAGATAATCAACAAGTGCAAGCTGCATGGGCGAACTGGTAGATAAAGTACTCATTAGCTGGAGCCGCTGAATACGCCGGGCATGTTTCCCTGCAGCCACCCAGCCAATACGAAATCCTGGCACCAGACACTTCGAGAAAGACGAACAATGCAGAACGCTGTCGGCGCGATCCCAGGCTTTGGCAGGTAGCGGTTTTTCGCGGCCAAAGTACAGCTCGCTGTAAACATCATCTTCAATCAGCATTACGTGGTATTTTTCCAACAAGGCAACCAGACGCGCCTTTTTCTCTGCGCTGAGCGTAAAACCCAGCGGATTTTGGCTGTTGGTCATTAGCCAGCAGGCTTTTACCGGGTACTCCTGTAACGCCTGCTCCAACGCGGCAAGATCGATCCCCTCGTTAACGTCGGTGGCTACCGACAGCGCCTTCAGACGTAATCGCTCCAGGGCCTGCAACGCTCCGTAAAAACAGGGGTTTTCGACAATCACCCAGTCACCCGGTTCAGTGACAGCTTGCAGGCTCAGGTTGAGGGCTTCCAGCGCGCCGGTGGTGATGACGATTTCGTCCGGCGAAATGGTCATCCCCTGTTGAGCATAGCGACGGGCAATGGCATGACGCAGCTCAGCATTCCCCGGCGGCAGGTTTTCAATCACACTCATGGCGGTGGCGGTTTTACTCACCTGCGCCAACGAGCGGTTCAACTGTTGAAGTGGAAACAAACGCGGGTCGGGGAATGCTGAGGCAAAGGGCATCACTGACGCATCCCGGCTGGCCTGCAACATATCAAAAATATAGGTATTGATATCCACCGCTTCGTCGCGCATGACCTGTACCTGCGGCGCTGCCAGTTCACGTTCGGGGCGCGCGGCGACATAATAACCAGACTGCGGCCGGGCGATAATCCGCCCCTGGCTTTCCAGCAACTGGTATGCGTGTCCGACGGTCATAAAACTCATTCCGCTGCTGACCACTTGCTCACGCAAGGAAGGCAAGCGATCGCCTGGCTGCCATACGCCAGACGCAATTTGATCGCGAATTTGCTCTGCCAGTCGCTGGTACTTTTTCATTTTTGATCCTGATTACCGGTGTCGGTGACAATCACTGTGTATATCAGTTTACATAATCAGGGTGTTTTTTATAACTGTTATAGTTAACAGTTTTACAACATCGTTAACGCCAGCTCTTTGCCTAAGGCGCGCGCAGCAATCTGCACGGCATCAATTTTTGTCGTGTGCTTTAAATCAAATAAACGGGTGATCTCCTGCTTAGGTCTGCCGATCCTGTTCGCCAGCTCCTGCTGGGTGATTTTTGATTCAAGGAAGGCATTCAGCAGAAGAACCTTTATACACACAAAGTAAACATTTATGATTACCTTTTAATTACCTTGCTATTAATATTGCAGAATTACTAACGTGGGGAGGACGCTATTTAATAACAGGAATCCAGCTTCCAGATTTCATATCAGCGTGTACAACCTATAACAACACTGCAACTGTTATGGTTAAAAAGAACTGTTCTGTTTCTGCCCCGCATTGCTTCTCAGGCTTAGAATTGCGCCAAATCAATTTTGCCTGCGGAGTTAATCATGTTCGGTCTTGACGCGTTTCACCTGGCGAGGATCCAGTTCGCGTTTACGGTATCCTTTCACATCATCTTTCCGGCCATTACCATCGGCCTCGCCAGTTATCTGGCAGTACTTGAGGGGTTATGGCTAAAGACGAAAAATCCCACCTGGCGTTCGCTATACCATTTCTGGTCGAAAATATTCGCCGTAAACTTTGGTATGGGTGTAGTTTCCGGGCTGGTGATGGCTTATCAGTTCGGTACCAACTGGAGTGGTTTTTCCGAGTTCGCCGGTAGCATCACCGGGCCGCTTCTGACCTATGAAGTGCTCACCGCCTTCTTTCTTGAAGCGGGCTTCCTTGGGGTAATGCTGTTTGGCTGGAACCGGGTTGGCCCAGGGCTTCACTTCTTTGCCACCTGCATGGTCGCACTGGGTACCATTATTTCAACCTTCTGGATCCTCGCCTCTAACAGCTGGATGCAGACACCGCAAGGCTATGAAATAGTTAACGGCCAGGTCGTTCCCGTTGACTGGTTCGCCGTTATTTTCAATCCTTCATTCCCTTATCGTTTACTGCATATGTCCGTTGCCGCTTTCCTCAGCAGCGCGTTGTTTGTCGCAGCGTCGGGGGCATGGCATTTATTGCGCGGGAATAACACCCCGGCTATTCGCGCAATGTTCTCAATGGCGCTATGGATGACGTTAATCGTCGCCCCGCTGCAGGCTTTGATTGGCGATATGCACGGTTTGAATACGCTGAAGCATCAGCCGGCAAAAATTGCTGCGATTGAAGGGCACTGGGAAAATCCGCCCGGCGAACCAACCCCGCTACTACTTTTCGGCTGGCCGGATATGGAGCAGGAACGCACCCGCTATGGGCTGGAAATTCCTGCCCTGGGTAGTCTGATCCTGACCCATAGCCTTGACAAACAGGTCCCGGCACTAAAAGAGTTTCCTAAAGAAGACAGGCCTAACTCAACGATGGTGTTCTGGTCGTTTCGCATAATGGCCGGGCTAGGCATGCTGATGATCCTGCTGGGCGCTTTTGCCCTGTGGCTGCGCTATAAGCAGCGTTTATACACCTCGCGCCCTTTCCTGCGCTTTGCCTTGTGGATGGGCCCCTCAGGTCTGATTGCCATCCTTGCCGGTTGGGTGACCACTGAAGTTGGCCGTCAACCGTGGGTGGTTTACGGTCTGCAACGTACGGCGGATGCGGTTTCCGCACATGGTAATTTACATATGAGCATCAGCCTGCTGTCCTTCTTTGTGGTGTACAGCTCAGTGTTCGGTGTGGGTTACAGCTACATGATACGCCTGATCCGCAAGGGGCCACATGAAGATGACCCAACAATTCCGCCAACCGGCACGCCTGCCCGGCCGCTTTCGGCTGCCGTCCTTGATTCTCAACCGGAGGCTCATCGCTAATGGGTATCGATTTATCAGTTATCTGGTTTGTGATTATCGTGTTCGCCACGCTGATGTATATCGTGATGGACGGTTTTGATCTCGGGATTGGCATTTTATTCCCCGCGATTCGGGACGCTGATGACCGCGATGTGATGGTTAACAGCGTCGCTCCCGTATGGGATGGGAATGAAACCTGGCTGGTGCTGGGCGGGGCCGGGTTATTTGGCGCGTTCCCGCTGGCCTATGCGGTGATTGTCGATGCGCTGACGATCCCATTGACCCTGATGCTAATCGGCCTGATTTTTCGCGGCGTCGCGTTTGAGTTTCGCTTCAAGGCCACGCCGGCGCATCGACCATTCTGGGATAAAGCCTTTCTCAGCGGTTCAATTCTGGCGACATTCACCCAGGGCGTGGTGGTGGGTGCCGTACTCAACGGATTTTCCGTTACCGGACGCAGCTACAGCGGCGGTCCTTTCGACTGGTTGACCCCGTTCACGTTGTTCTGCGGCGTTGGCCTGGTTGTAGCCTATGCCCTGCTGGGGGCGACATGGCTGGTGATGAAAAGTGAAAATCCGTTGCAGGATAAAATGCGTCGCGTGGCCAAAAAACTGCTGCTGGCAATGTTGATTGTGATTGCCATTATCAGCCTGTGGACACCACTGGCGCATAGCGCGATTGCCGAGCGTTGGTTTAGTCTGCCCAACCTATGGTTCCTGATGCCGGTTCCGCTGCTGGTTGCGCTTATCAGCATCTGGCTGTGGCGTTCGCTGGGGCAACATAACTGCCATACGCTGCCTTTTGTATTGACACTGGGGCTGATTTTCCTCGGGTTTAGCGGGCTGGGGATCAGTATCTGGCCACACATCATTCCGCCGTCCATTACGCTCTGGCAAGCGGCGGCTCCGGCGCAAAGTCAGGGCTTTATGTTGGTTGGCGCACTGCTGATTATCCCGATAATCCTGGTGTACACCTTCTGGAGCTACTACGTTTTCCGCGGCAAAGTTCAACATGGTGAGGGGTATCATTGATGCAACAAACAATCTGGAAACGCCTGATGTGGCTGGTGATCCTCTGGGGCGGCAGCGTGCTGGCCCTCGCCGCTGTTGGTATGTTCTTTCGTCTCCTGATGACGGCCGCCGGATTTAAGTCCTGAATCTCTCCCTGATAACACCCGGGCAGTGCTGCACTGCCCGGGTGTTACAAATCCCAACATCGACTAAACAAAAATGTAAAAAACATCAAAATGACAAAACAGAGATTGTCATTATCCCGATTAAAATATTGAATAGTCACCAGGCGGAATTATCGCCAATTCCGCAGCTAACGTACCAGAGGGTGGATGATGTTTAAGAAAGGGTTAACAGTGTTATTGCTGGCCAGCGCGCTTTTTTCCGGTCAACTTTTCGCTACTAATCAGGGACATGAATATCTTCAGGTGCAGGATGCCGATCATTTACTACGACACACGGCCGACAGTGATGAGCTGCGAGTGACGGCGGAAGAATCCGCCGCCGATCTTCGTGAACGCCATCACTGGCAAAAATCACGCAAACCCGATACGCATCTGAGCTAACGATTAACCTTACGCTTCGGCAGTGTCTTCATCAGTTCTTCCGGACTGACCGAAGCCACGACGCTACCCGGCAACGGCATCTTCAGAATGTGATGTTTCATCTTGCCGATCACGTGCATTTCGCACGGTCGGCAATCAAATTTCAGCGTCAGGACTTCATCGCCGTTAACCAGTTGCATCGGTGTCGCTTTCCAGCTCTTGATGTTCCCTTTCGCCTGTTTCGGACACAGGTTAAAGGCGAAACGCAGGCAATGTTTGGTGATCATCACCGGTACTTCGCCCTTTTCTTCATGCGCTTCATAGGCTGCATCAATCAACTGAACGCCATAACGGTGATAAAACTCACGCGCTTTTTGGTTGTAGACGTTAGCCAGGAAACTCAAGTGCGTTTGCGGATAAACCGGCGCTGGCTGGGATACTGGTTTGCGGCTACCGCGCTTATAGCTTTGCAGGCGCGCTGCATCCAGCATATCAACGGCTTCACGTCTTAACTGATTTAGTTGACCGTTTGGCACGAACAGCGCGCCCGGCAGATTCACCTGAATATTGCGGGCGTAGTACATCGTCTGCCCAAGTTTTGCCAGTCCGTCCTGTAGGTTACTCAACGCTTTTTCCGCATTGTTCGCTTCCTCAAACTGGCCATCCAGCGTATGGGTAATGCTCACGCCCTCTTCACTGGTGAGCGTCAGAATCAACTGCTCCTGCCAGCCGCCGAGCTCAATATCGATCGCAACACGGCGTTCGCTGGAGGTTTTGGTTAACGCTTGCTGCCAGTTATGATCGAGGTTGCGATTCAGCGGATGATGCGGACGCACTTTGTGCAGATCGGCAGGCATTTCATTCGGCCATACCCGATAACGATTGTTCCCCGTTTTTTCCACGGTGTTGGCGCGGAATCCAACAACCTCACGTTTGATTAACACGTTCAGGCCATCCCCGTTAGCCAGCGGTTCTGTCACCTCAACATCGAGATGATCTTTCGCCACCTTCAGGACTTCGCCGACCGGCAAACCGATAAACTTTGGTGAGTCGAATGCGCCGATATCCCCTTTACGGGCATTCACAAAATAATCGGTGCTGCCACGATGGAAGGTTTTCTCCGTGGATGGGGTAAAGAAATGTTCGGTACGTCCCGCTGATGAACGGGCCAGGTCGCCGCGCTCTTCAATGATGGCATCGAGCATCTGGCGATAATGCGCGGTAATATTCTTTACATAACTCATGTCCTTATAGCGCCCTTCAATTTTGAAGGAACGCACACCTGCGTCAATCAATGCGCCGAGGTTGGCGGTCTGATCGTTGTCTTTCATCGACAGCAGGTGTTTTTCATAGGACACCACGCGTCCCTGATCGTCTTTCAGGGTATACGGCAGACGGCAAGCCTGGGAACAGTCGCCACGGTTAGCACTGCGTCCGGTTTGCGCATGTGAAATATAACACTGACCTGAATAGGCAACGCACAGCGCGCCGTGAATGAAAAACTCAATGGTCGCATCGGTAGCCTGATGGATGGCGTTAATTTGCTCAAGGCTCAGTTCGCGCGCAAGGACAATCTGGGTGAATCCGACATCAGCAAGAAATTTCGCCTTCTCAACGCTGCGAATATCACATTGGGTGCTGGCATGCAGTTCAATCGGGGGAATATCCAGTTCCAGAATCCCCATATCCTGTACGATCAGAGCATCAACACCGGTCTGATACAAATCGGTAATTAACCGCTGCGCGGGTTCCAGTTCATCATCGTGCAAGATAGTATTTAGCGTCACAAAGATTTTCGCCCCATAGCGATGGGCGAAAGGCACCAGTTCGGCGATATCTTTCAGGCTATTACTGGCGTTATGGCGCGCGCCAAAACCCGGTCCACCAATGTAAACGGCGTCTGCGCCGTGCAAAATGGCTTCGCGCGCAATGGCGGTATCCCGAGCCGGGCTTAACAATTCAAGGTGATGAGGCTGCTGGCGCATACAGTTGTTACCATCCACAAGCGGTAAAAATGGCGGCTATTGTAGTCACAAGCGCAGCTTTTCGGAATAGTTTTCCCGATTAACTGCGCGGGTAATGGATCAGCGAATGAAAGTGCACCGTTTGTTCGCTGCTGTTACGGTAACTGTGTGCCATATCTCCGGCGAAACGGACACCCTCACCAGATTTAAGGGTGCGCCACTGCCCCTCAATACACATATCCAGCAGACCATTAATCACCACCACGTGCTCTATTACGCCGGTCTCATGCGGAGTAGATTCACTGAGCGCGCCGGGCGCCAATAGTATCGAAAAATGATCGAAGCACAGTTGAGGATCCCACGGGAACAACGGCGTGACGACCATTGCCTGCTGCTGGGGATCGAATGTTAGCGTGCCGTCTGACTCTGGTGGTGAAATAAACGTTGAAAACGGGACGTTCAGCCCAGTGGCAATTTTCCACAATGTCGCCACCGTTGGACTGGATTCATTACGTTCAATCTGCCCCAGCATCGCTTTTGAGACGCCAGTTTCCTCCGCCAGACGCGAAAGACTCCATTCCCGCTGGTGACGTAATGTCCTGAGCGTTGTGGCCAGATAGTGGGTTAAGTTGTCCATTTTCTCCTTCGTCGCTCTCCTTACTCGGGGCTACAGTTTAGCACTTGTACGCTATAACGCACAGTGCTACAGTGATTGACCGTTATAACGCACACGGAGTGAATATGCGTGCATTCTCCATCCCCCTGCCCACTGTATTATCGGGTTTTGTGGCGGTCCTGGTTGGCTATGCCAGTTCGGCGGCCATTATCTGGCAAGCGGCACTCGCCGCAGGTGCGACTACCGGGCAAATTGCAGGTTGGATGACCGCACTGGGGTTAGCAATGGGGGTCAGTACGCTGGTGCTGACATTGTGGTATCGCGCTCCTGTACTTACCGCATGGTCAACGCCCGGTGCCGCGCTGCTGGTGACGGGCCTGCACGGGGTATCTATTCAGGATGCCATCGGCGTTTTTATCGTGGCTAACGCGCTGATTGTGCTGTGCGGCGTAACCGGACTGTTTGCCCGCCTGATGAAAATCATTCCCCACTCGCTGGCATCTGCCATGTTGGCTGGGATCTTACTGCGTTTTGGTTTGCAGGCATTTAATAGCCTGAACAGTGAGCTTATTTTGTGCGGTAGTATGCTGGTGGCATGGCTGGTGCTAAAAGTTATTGCCCCAAGATATGCCGTTATCGCTGCGATGTTAGTGGGTATTGCCATCGCCTTGATGAAAGGTGACATTGTCACTAATGATGTTAATCTGTCACCGGTTATCCCAGCGTTTATTACCCCGCACTTTTCATTAGCCCACAGTATCAGCATTGCACTACCGTTATTTCTGGTCACTATGGCTTCGCAAAATGCCCCTGGTATTGCGACCATGAAAGCATCAGGATATTCGTTACCCGTTTCCCCTCTGATTGTTTTTACGGGTCTACTGGCGCTGCTATTTTCACCTTTTGGCGTCTATTCCATCTGCATCGCCGCCATAACCGCCGCAATTTGCCAAAGTCCTGAAGCGCATCCGGATGCAAATCGGCGCTGGCTCGCCGCAGCGGCAGCAGGCGTCTTCTATCTTCTGGCTGGGGTGTTTGGCGGTTCGGTTACAGGACTGATGGCAGCCCTGCCCGTAAGCTGGATCCAGATGCTTGCTGGTCTTGCATTACTCGGCACGATTAGCGGTAGTTTATATCAAGCCTTACATAATGAAGCTGAACGCGATGCGGCCATCGTAACTTTTCTGGTTACGGCCAGTGGTCTGACGGTATTTGGCATTGGGTCTGCATTCTGGGGGCTGGTTGTCGGCGGTATTTGCTACGCAGTGTTGACGTTATTTCGCCGCGCGTAGCTGCGTTGGTGTTTTACCTGTCACTTGTTTAAACCGGTTACTGAAATGACTCGCCGAGCTAAATCCGCAGGCCATTGCAATATCCGACAGGCTGCGTGATGAATAACAGACCAGTTGCTGCGCCAGTGCCATACGGCGTTGCATGACGTACTGATGCGGCGCCATATTCATCGACTGGCGAAACATTCTGGCAAAATGGAATTCGCTTAGCGCTGCCTCACCAGCCAGATCGCTCAACGTTATGGGATACGCCAGATGTGCTTCAATATAGGCCAGCACGTTGCGCAAGGTGGCAGGTGCAAGCCCTCCGGTAACAACGGGAAGTCGCCATTGAACGTTGCTGTAATGCTGGATCAGATGCGTTAACAGTAGTGAAGATGCCGCGCTAAGCGTGAGGTGATTAGCGGGTTGCAGCCAGTCGTTACCAAGTAAAAACTGACGGTAAACCGCCGTGATCCCCGGGTCGCTGCCAAAAGTATGCTCGTCCAGCGTGAAGCTATAGGGGCTTTTGTCCCAGACTTTTTCACCCACTTCGCGCAGGTGAGCGTCGGTACAATAGAGATGAACAAAGGAAAGATCGTCGCGAATATCCCAACTGGATTCGCTCTCTTTTGGCATCAGGCAAAAACGATCCGGTCCGCCGCCATTCTTCCAGCCTCCCGCCGTTTTGTGATAACTCTCGTAGCCATCCGCGATGTATAAACTGAGCGTGTGGTGATCGCAATACTGGGTAATGGTGTCGCGCTTGTTTGACCAGGCAGCCAGTTGGATCCCCGAATGTAACGCAACTGATTCATGCAGCACGGCATTGTGTTTGCGTAAGTTTTCAAAGGCACCGTAGGGCTGAGACATACCATCACATTCAAAATAAGTTAGCAGGCTTTCAGTCTATATCAGCTACATATCGTTAACAGCTTCCTTTTCACCTTTACACTAAAAAAAGCGCAAGATTTTGCAAGTCCACCGCAAGCCGATGAAAGCCCCCTGCTACCCGACGTGGCACAGTGTGCGCCTGAAGACCAAAAAGAGAGAGTTGTATGAACGGACTGTTGTACTGCCTGGTGGTGGTGATTTGGGGAACGACATGGATTGCGATTTACCTGCAACAAGGCCCGGTTGCGGCGCCAGTTTCCATCTTCTGGCGCTTTGCCATCGCCAGCACCGTGATGATAGCCATCCTGCTGATCAGCGGGAAATTGCGTAAGCTTTCCGGACGCGACCATCTGTTTTGTCTGTTACAAGGTGGATGCGTTTTTTGCTTTAACTTCTGGTGTTTTTACACTGCCGCTGCGTGGATCAATACCGGTCTCGAATCCGTCATTTTCTCGATGGCGGTCCTGTTCAATGCGGTTAATAGCTACCTGTTTTTTGGTCAAAAACCACCAGGACGCTTTTATGTTGCCGCCGGGCTGGGGCTGACAGGTATTGTCACCTTGTTCTGGCAGGATTTGGTCAACAGCGGGTTGAATCACTCGCTGCTGCTGGGGATTGGTTTAAGCGCCCTCGGCACTTTTGGTTTCTCACTGGGCAATATGATAAGTCTGCGTCATCAGAAAAAAGGTCTCGAGGTGATGACCACCAACAGTTGGGCGATGCTGTACGGCACTGTGTTGATTGCTACCATTGCGTTGGTGCGCGGCGACAGCTTCACGCCACAGTGGACCTTCAGTTATCTCAGTGCGCTGTTGTATCTGGCTATTTTTGGTTCGGTAATCGCCTTCGGCGCCTATTTCACGCTGGTCGGACGCATTGGTCCCAGTAAAGCGGCATACAGTACACTGCTTTTTCCACTGGTGGCGCTAACGCTGTCTACGTTGTATGAAGGGTATGTCTGGCAGGTTAATGCGATTGTGGGATTAGTATTGATTTTGCTGGGGAATCTGGTGATGTTTGCCCGACCAGAAGCGCTAATGGGTAAACTCGTATATCGTCGCCGGGCGGCATAAAAGAACGCACCATCCAGGGATGGTGCGTTCTTCGTTATTATTGTTTTTTGTTTACGTCAAACATGGAAGCATCAGTCGCCATGTCATCAACAACTTTCTTCAACGTTTCGAACGCCATCGGCGTACTTTCGTTGTTCAGGTCTTTACCTTCACCCTGACGTACAACTTTAATGACAGGTTTATTGGTTGCCGCATCAATCAACTCACCTTCGAAAAAGAGGTGCGTGTCCATGGTACGGTGCCCCGTCGCCATTTGCGTACCCGCAACGAGCAGTGCAACCGGGACCACTTCATAGAACTGCAGCCCTTCTTTGCTGGTAGCAACACCGGTGATTGCCCCGCGGAAAATCAGACTGCGCGAGCCTGGAGTCGTAACCAGCGGTTTACGTTTTGCCAGGGCAGTTTTCATTTGGGTATTGGTATAGCTCAACAGCTTATCAAGAACCTGCTGACCGACCTGGGTGGTTGGTTTAGGAACCGGATAATACGTGATCGGGTTATAAACGATGTTATCGTATTTAGACTCATTAAAGTTGGGATCAACCCAACGCAGCACCGGCTGTCCGGTTGCAGATTTTGTTTCCTTCAGGCCGGAGTAATCTTTTAAAAAACCTGAATATTTATCAGGCTGCGTTATTTTTGAAGCACAGCCTGATAACGCCAGTAAACCCGTAAGCACTGCAACTTTAAATAAAGTTTGAGCACGCATGGAACGATCCCTTAGTATTTGCAGATATGCATCTGAAATAATAGCAAAAGGAAATCATTTTGGATGAACTAAAAATGGTAAGGCCCGCACAATTTTATCTTAACGTTTTCTTAATATTCAGCACGAAAAAAATGCTGAACGTAGAAAGAGTTATCACAAATGGGCAGGTCAGACCGTTTTACGCGCCAGCATTGTTGCAAAGCGTAGTTTAATTCGGTTGCCGTGCTCATCCGTACGATGAAGCTCACCTACGTCTTCGTTATATTTCAGCAGATCCCAACCTGTGTAGTAACGGCGTAACTCCCCTGTTTTAAACGCAAACGGGAACCCAACGGTGCACGGAAAATCATCGGTATCCATTGCCGCGACGATCAGGTTATACCCACCAGGATTGGTGCAGCGCTGCATATTTTCAATCAGGCCCGGGATGGTTTTCGCGTCCAGGAACATCATCACCACGGTAGAAAGAATAAAATCATATTCACCGTCAAAGTTTAGCGCATTGAGATCCGCCACCTCAGCGTGCAGATTAGTCAGCCCTTCCGCGTTTTTAATGCGTTCCAGATTGGCGATGCTCATCGGATTCTTGTCCCATGCGGTAACGTCATAACCGTTGGCCGCCAGGTACAGACTGTTACGGCCATTCCCGCAGCCCAGATCTAACGTTTTGCCCGGGGCAACAATTTTCGCCGCGTCGACGACATCGGAATGCGTGCGGGTCAAATCATATTTCTCAGTAAAGTAGTTTTCGTCACAACGGATCATTATTTATCCTCAGATTTCAGTAATGCAGCACGTTCGGTGCGAATAAGCAGTTTTCCCTGCATCAGCAATGCAAACGTACGTATCAGTAACAGCGCAATGATAAAATTGGTAAAAATAAACAGCGGGATCGCCAGCGTATGAAAAAAACCTGACTCGCTGCCGTGCCCTAAATGCAGCCCCGTAGTCGCCAGTGCCGACACGCCGAACGAGAAGCTCCAGAAAGACGCATTAAACGGCTGTGACAAATACCACGGCATCAGGCGTAGCATGAACAGAAGTTGCAGCAGACCATAGCCGAACAGCATTTTGGCTAACGTATCTCCCTCGCCACCGTTCACACTAAGCCACGCGCTACAGGCGACCAGCGCGGGTGCCAACTGTATACCAAGTGAAGTCCGTAAAACCGTCGGCAGCTCGCCGCAGCTTCGTAAACGCTGCAGAATAACCGGCTCGAGGCTGAGCCAGGAAAATACCCCTGCGCCCAAAAACACCAACCCGGCATCATTGAAGCCAAGCGCACCACAGGCCATGGCGCTGATAAAGTTATTGGCTACGGTTGGCAGATACAGACCCGGTGTGGTGGCCTCTTCCGGGTGCTCGCCACGCCATAATCCAGCCGTTTGCCAGGCCGCATACGCCAGCTGTATCACCACGCCGATGCTGAACAACACAATCGCCAGCGATCGATACCACGGGACAAAACCAATCGCGACCAGCATCGTTGTAGCCGGAAACAGACTGACAAAACTGCTCATCACCGGATGACGAATTTCCGCCAGTACGCTATGAGGAAAATGCAGTAAACGACTAATAAAGGCCAGCGTCAACAATCCCCAGATGACCATCGCAAGGATCACTAAACCGTCGCCAATCCAGTGGCTTACAGGCCATACCTGGCTGGCATATCGCCACGCGAACCCCATCCCGATGATGCCCAGTACCATGCCAAAATAACCGGCTGGAAGATTGAGGACTCGCTCACTTTGCTTGTTCTTACTCATTTTGTTTATTTTTTAAAGTATATTTGAAATACATTTTATGGAATTTCCACGAATTTAGCCAGTACGGAAAACTTTGCTACGTTTAACTAAGGTGCGCAACATGGAAATGAGCTATGACCAAATATCGTCTGGGCGATGAACCTCGCGCCTTTAGTTACCAGGATAATGGCAATAAAAAGAGCGTATTACTACGCCAGATAATTGCGCTCATTGATTTTAATGATGTCAAAGCCGGTACGCTCGGTGGCTGGATTGATGATGAAAGCGTGCTATCGCAAAGTGGCGATTGCTGGATTTACGATGAGAATGCGCTCGCGTTTTCCGGCGCGACGATATCCGGAAATGCCCGTATTACACAGGCAAGCGTGGTCAGAGATGGCGCGCAGATTGGTGATGCCGCCTGGATTGACCGAGCAGAAATCAGCCATAACGCGCAAATACGTGACAACGTCACCATTCGGGATTCTGTTGTTCGCGGTGAGTGCCTTCTCTGCGGTGATGCGCGCGTTGTGTGTGACTCTGAAATTATCGCCGCCAGAGGACTTACTCGTGAAAACGACCAGCTCCTGCAAATTTACGATCGGGCGATAGTCAGCAATTCACGCGTGGTGCATCAGGTGCAGATCTATGGTGATGCAATTATCAACTATGCCTTTATAGAACATCGGGCTGAAGTTTTTGATTTTGCACGGGTAGAAGGTAACGAAGAGAATAATGTCTGGATCTGCGATTGCGCTAAAGTCTATGGACATGCGCGTGTCATCGCCGGAACTGATGAAGACGCCATTCCTACCCTGCGCTATAGCTCGCAGGTGGCGGAACACGCGGAGGTTGAAGGTAATTGTGTGCTGAAGCACCATGTGCTGGTCGGTGGGCATGCAAAATTACGCGGCGGCCCAATTCTGCTGGATGGGCACATCCTGATTGAAGGCCACGCCTGTATTCTGGGTGAAGTGCTGATCGAGCATCATATTGAGATAACCGGTCAGGCCCAAATTGAAGCCTTTGATGGCGATGCGATCCATCTGCGCGGGCCAAAAGTGATCAACGGCGAACAACGTATTACGCGCACCCCTATCGCCGGTTTATTCTGAGGAGTCATCAATGATGCGGGCATAGAGATTCACATCATAGTAATCGCCATTGAGGAACTCCGCTTGTCGTAAGCATCCTTCCAGTTGGAAGCCATTGCGCAACGCCACCTGGTTGCTCTTGACGTTATCTACACGACATTTAATCACGAAGCGGCGAATCTCCTGGCGCTGCGCATAATGCTGAATCAATGCCTGTAACGCCTGAGACAGAATACCTTTGCCCTGGTGATCTTCGTCCAGCCAATAACCTATATAAGCGGCTCTGTTCAGCGGTTCTATCTGGTTAAACGAGATAACGCCAGCCACCTCCCCTTGTTCGAAAATAAGGAACATTTTGGCGTAGCCGCGCTGATGCAACATCATATTGCCCTGCACATTCTTGCGGGTGTCCTCCACAGAAGTCACAAACTGCGGCCAGTTCAGCGACTGCTGGAGCCAGACTTTATTTTTAAGCACCAACTGATGCAGAGGGGTGACGTGTTGTTCTTCGACGGCACGCAGTTCCAGCGCGTCACTAACGATAATTATTTCTGACATGTTTATCTCCTTTGCAATCGTAAACGGGGCATTTCTGACTGGCAGTAGCCGATATTACTCTGTTTAGAGTCGGGGAGGTCTTATTTTTATGCTGTAACAGCAATCACTTAGAAAGAATCTCTGGCGTGGAACCCGTTACTCTGGTGATCCGGGTATCCCCTCATGGATAGACCGTAATGATGACAATAACACTTTCACTTTATTGCTAAGGAGCAAGCATGGCAGCACCTTTGGGTCGTTTAGCACTTATTCCGCTTTTACTGATTACCGCCTGTCACCAACCCGTTTCCTCCACTCAAGCAGGCCCCGTTCCCTTTGCAGTCAATCAGCATCAGGTCGTGGATAATACCACGCTGGAAATTTCCCGTAGCGCACTGGAATATAACATTCATAAAGTTCAGCAACTGCTGGCAGATAAAACCCGGATGTGCGCCATTCTTAAAGGAGACGCGTATGGCCACGATCTCTCACTGGTAACACCGGTGATGATGAAAAACGGCGTGCAATGTATTGGCATCGCCAGCAATGAGGAGATTAGAACCGTTCGCCAGTCAGGCTATACATCACAGCTCATGCGCGTTCGCAACGCGACGGAAAAAGAGATGCGCCAGGCAGCGGACTTCGATACCGAAGAGCTGATCGGTAATCTGGATATGGCTAAGCGTCTGAGTGCCATTGCTCAGGAGAAAGGTAAAATCATTCGTATTCATCTGGCACTGAACTCTGGCGGTATGTCGCGTAACGGTCTGGAAGTCAGTACCGCTGCAGGTCTGGAAGAAGCCCGCGCCATTTCCGCATTACCCGGCCTGAAAATTGTTGGCATCATGTCGCATTTCCCGGAAGAAGATGCTGCGGTGGTTAGACGCGATCTGGCCCGTTTCAACACGCAATCGGCCCAGGTACTGAAAATTACCGGGCTTAAACGCGAAGATGTCACCCTGCATGTTGCGAATACGTTCGCCACCCTGACCGTTCCTGAATCCTGGCTCGACATGGTCCGTGTTGGCGGTATTTTTTATGGCGATACCATCGCCAGCACCGAATACAAACGCGTCATGACATTTAAATCCGCCATCGCGTCGGTAAACCATTACCCCAAAGGAAACACCGTCGGATATGACAGAACCTATACCCTTAAACGTGATTCCGTTCTGGCCAATATCCCGACAGGTTATGCCGATGGTTATCGCCGTGTATTCAGTAACGCGGGACACGTGCTGATCCGCGGCCAGCGGGTTCCGGTCCTGGGTAAAACATCCATGAATACCGTGATCGTCGATGTGACCGATTTACCGCAGGTTGCATCTGGCGATGAAGTGGTACTGTTCGGTAAACAGGGAAATGCGCAGGTTAGCGCAGAAGAAGTCGAAGAAATTAGCGGCGCGCTGTTCACTGAAATGTCGATCCTCTGGGGGGCGACGAACAAACGCGTGATGGTCGATTAACACCTAAAACAGGAAGGGCTTCCTTTTCTCGCTGGAAGCCCTTTTACACAGCAAGCGCCATTCTACTTAGCTCTCACTGACACTCTCTCTTTGCAAAATTTTGAGCAAATCTTCCTTCAGGTGGAGTTTCTGTTTCTTAAGACGAACAATGTCCAAGCTATACCCCCGACCATCCGAACCTTCCAGTCTGGAGATCTCATGATCAAGGCTGTTGTGTTTTTCGAATAAGGACAGAAAGCGAGGGTTCTCGGATTTCAGTCGGGAAATAAGGTCTCTATATTCTGGAAACATACTTTCTCCCTGTTAGTGGACAAGAACGTGTATAAGAAATACACACTCACAGAGTACCCATTTGCCATACAGAAAAATGCGAACAGGATCGAGTAAATAGTGTACAGAGTCGTTATGAGGATGAATGCAGATACGGCTCCCCATCAGGAGAGCCGTAAAGAGAGTGATTAACGCATCTCGCGGTCGTCAACGTACTGACGTTTATCCGGCGCTGGTGGGAAGTACTGATACAGCCAGGTTTCGCTGATGGCGTCACCCTGACAACGCAGGAACATACGCATATCTACCGGATCGGTTGAGTCAGAGGTCGGATACCAGTCAAACTGAATGCGATAACCGTCGATTGGTTCCACGTAGAGGATCTCAATCTGTTTCGCTTCACCGCTTGAGAGCGTAATCACCGGTTCAATGCCTTTCGGCGCAGCAGCTTTTAGATCGCCACCAACAAAATCAACGGCAAAACGGCGCGCCCATTTTTCCGGGTAGTGCTCGCCCGGCGCCCATCCTTCCGGAAAACCGCCCATGCCTGTCCGGGTCGCCATCACACGAGCCAGCGGTGAACGCACCGGTGGCTGAGCGCTCCAGTACAGGCGATATTTGAATTCCAGCTCATCGCCGGCTTTGATCTTCTTCTCAGGCTGCCAGAAGCAGACAACGTTATCCAGCGTTTCGCCGGTCGTAGGGATCTCCATCAGGCCGATGGTCCCCTTGCCCCACTGGTTGCGCGGTTCGACCCACAGGCTTGGACGCTTGTTATACCAGCCCATGATGTCCTGGTAATGGGAGAAGTCGCGATCGAGTTGCAGCAAGCCAAACCCTTTCGGGTTGTTATCGGTATAGGCGTTGAACTGCAGCTTTTGCGGGTTATTCAGCGGGCGGCAGATCCACTCGCCATTGCCCCGCCACATCGCCAGACGATCGGAGTCATGAATTTGCGGGTGAATAGTGTCGCACATTCGACGCTCATTGTTACCGCAGCTGAACATGCTGGTCATCGGCGCAATGCCGAGCTGCTTGATGTCTTTGCGCGCATAGATGTGGTTTTGTACATCCATAATCACCTGCGTTTTCTCGCAGTGGATCACGAACTTGAATGCACCAGTTACGCTTGGGCTGTCGAGAAGTGCATACACGGTAAAGGAGGTTGCGCCCGGTTTAACCGTCTCGAACCAGAAAGAGGTGAAATCAGGAAACTCTTCTTTGCTGTCGGTGTAGGTATCTACCGCCAGACCGCGGGCCGATAAACCATACTGATAGGTGTCATCCACGGCGCGGAAATAGCTGGCTCCCAGGAAAGAAACGACATCGCGGCGGGCCAGTTCTGGCGCTTTAAAAACACGGAACCCGGCGAATCCGAGGTCAGTCTGCCCTTCCAGCTGTTTGGTATCCACGCCCGCATCGTTATATTTAAACAGTTCCGGACGGAAGTGAATTTCACGCGCCATATGCGTACTGCCATCAACCGAGAACATGCGTACACGGCGACGAAAACCCATTCCCACGTGGAAGAACTGCGCATCAAGCTGACGATTTTCAACGTTGTTCCACAGAGACTGCTCTGCGTCATATTGAATGCTGTTGTAGGCCTGCGGCGTCAGTTTCGCCAGCGTGTCCGGTAACGCGCGCGGTGCGCCGCCCCAGGGTTTCTGTGCTAAGTCATGGGCCATCGATTGCAGAACGGAAAAATCAAAACGTACGGTTTTTCCGTCTGCAATGTCAGACTCTGCCGCAAAGGCGGCGCGGGAAAAGAGTGATGCAATACCACTGGTTCCGCACACGGCGGCCATTGCCATTGAACCTTTAATAAATCGTCTGCGATTCATGCCTGAAAGTGAGTCCTTCTGGTCGTGTAAATGGTCCCGCGCCGGTCAAAATCAGCGGCAAGAGAGTGCACATTTCTGACCGCTCACTCTAGACAAAATTCATTAATAATCCAATTGTTGGTCGCCGATTATCTGTACAAAATCGAAAATATTTTATGTCGATGGGAACAGACCGAATCCCATGTAAATTCCATTAAAGTAAACCACACCGACGTTTACTTCGCTCTTGCGCCTCCTGATACAGCGCAAACTCGTCATAAACCGCGCAACCCAGCGCCTGTTCAAACGCGTCGCGGCTGGAATTCCCGTGGCTGCGAGCCTGCGTTTCATTCCCCAGATTGGACTGGAAAATCCCTGCGGCGCTCACCGGTAAAAAATCTTCGTAGGTGATGGGTTGCGCAACCAGCCACCCTCGCTCAATGAGCGGTTGCGGGTCGTCATCCGGACGGATTGCCTGGCGATGCGCTTCGCCTGATGGCGTCAGTCGATAACGAAACCAGGCGAGTCCCTGCTGGCGCAGCAGAAACTCACTGTCCGGGAACGCCTTGAACACCTCCTGAAGATGTAACTGGTGCGTCAGATTGTCTTTCCCCGTTCCCGCTTTATTCAGCAATTCGTCGTATAACGCTCTACCTTTCGGCGTCAGGGCCACACCGCGCTGTTCGATTTCACCGAAACGTGCCGTGTGAGTGCCGCGCATTTCACCGGCAAACAACACCGGTTCTTCCAGCGCTTTGAAACTCGTCTGACGTAATAAAATGGGCACCTCGCGGCGTGGCGGCCCTTCAATCAGTATTTTCGGTTCAATGCCGCATTCCGGCATCATCGACTGCACCCGGTCGATATCCAGCGTACGCGGCGTCAGGTGGTTGATATGGCAACCGGGGAAACACACTACATCGGCAATCAGCCGGTGTTCGTTATGCAATGCGTGATAGGTCTCTTCATCGACCGTGGCGTGCTGATGCCAGCGGAATGTTTCCAGCGCTTCATGCACAAACTCTTGCGCCTGTTCAGATGTAAAACTGCCCTGCGCATCAAATTCATCCAGCAGCTCGTGACAACGGCGAGTGAAAATATCGCGTTTCGCGAGGATCTCAGCGGCTTTTTGCCGCAGCGCGGCGTTTTCGATTAGTTCGAGCCGTAATAACGAGGTGAATACCCGAAACGGGTTGCGCGATAGCGAGGCATCGTCGATGGGACGAAAGGCTGTGGAATGTACGGGGACGCCTGCCTGGGAGAGATCGTAATAACTCACCGGATACATGCCCATAACGGCAAACATTCGGCGCAGCGTAGAAAGCTCCTGCGCGGTACCCACTCGAATAGCGCCATGGCGCTCAACGTTTAGCCGGGCCAGTTCATCCGCATTCGCCAGTTTTTCATGCAGCGTCGGATTATTTTCCAGTACCGCCAGATTCACATCAGCGACAAGTTCCAGCAACGTGCCGTATTGCGGGACTTCCTGCTGGTACATTGCTGACATTGCCTGCGAAAATTGTTCCCGAATCTCATCTGCCGTGATGGTGTTCGCCATAATGTCATGCCTCCAGTGAATATTACCTGGAGTGTAGAAAACACCGCTGACTCCGGTGGGAAGAATTTACAAAGTGTGACCCCGCGTAAACTTCCCACCCATATAAACGATGAACAGTACCTACTGACGGGGTTTCAAATGGCTTTCCAGCCAGGGGAGCATCTGTTTTTTACGGCTAAGCATACCTTCTACCTTGCAGGGTTGCGGGATGTCTGAAAGTTCTGCTCCAGCAAACCACAGGCTGGTGTCACCCAGATTGATGTCGGTAAGCATCAGCACGACCAACGCAGCATTCTTTTCCTCTGCATAGCGCGCCATTTCCTGACGGAGATCGTCCAGCACCGCATCCACCTGTTGCAGCGCATACAGTTCAAGCTGCGCTACACAGACTGAATGTCCATGGATGGTGAAGGTTTTAATGTCTTTCTGCAAAAGTTCGCGGGCGCTCATCCCTTCCACACTTGTTTTGGCTGACAGCAGGTCGCGACTGAAAGCGTCAAGATCCACTCCGGTTTTTTGGGCCAGCGCATCAACCGCCAGGCGATCGTCAGTGGTGGTTGTTGGTGAACGAAGCGTGACAGTGTCACTCAATACGGCGCCGAGCAGTAAAATAGCCTCAGCGGAAGATAACTGGTTGCGTTCATCTTCCGTCATCAGTTGCCACAGCAGGGTTGCGCTACTGCCGACGGGCTTCACCCACACTTCCGGTGGCAGACGGGTGACTAACCCACCAAGTCGGTGATGATCGATAATTCCCACCACGTTACTTTCTGTCAACGATTCCGGCCCCTGGGCAGGCTCGGTGAAATCGACCAGCCAGACGTCACGATCGGTCAGTTCAAACGTCAACCGTTCAGGCATCGTCAGCCCCGCATGCTCAAAGATAAACTGCGTTTCGCGGTTAGGCTCGCCCAAACGCCATGCCGTCGCCTGCTGGCCACGTAAGCTAAGCCAACGAGCCGTCATTGCGGCGGTGCAGATGGCATCGCTATCGGGATTAAGGTGCCCTATTACATGTATCATTCATCAGTGCCTTGTGAAGAGAAATCGTTCAAAAGTAAACAATAACCAAAGTATAACGACTGAACATACTCCCTTCCATGATCCCACCACCCAGCAACGCTGTACAAAACATAAGCAAAATAAATCAGTTGTAAATAAAACATGATAAATGTTAATAATATTTTGCTATCAGGTTATCAAAAACAAACAACTTTACTTGTCACCGATACGGCTCTGTTTTTAACATCGCTTATGGAAAAAAATGTTCTGTTCAATCAGCGCATTCGCTTGCGCCATCTTCATACTTTTGTCGCCGTTGCACAGCAGGGAACGTTGGGGCGTGCGGCTGAGACCCTTAACCTGAGTCAACCGGCACTCTCCAAAACGCTAAATGAACTGGAGCAACTGACCGGGACCCGGCTCTTTGAGCGTGGCCGCCTTGGCGCGCAGTTAACGCTGCCAGGAGAGCAGTTTCTTACCCACGCGGTAAGAGTGCTGGATGCGCTCAACACTGCCGGGCAAGCGTTAAATCAGCGCGAAGAATCGCAGACTGATATCGTACGGATTGGGGCCTTACCCACCGCGGCACTGGGCATTCTGCCTGCGGTAATTGGTCCTTTCCACAAGCAGCAAATGGAGACCACGCTACAAGTCGCCACCATGAGCAATCCGATGATTCTGGCAGGTTTAAAATCCGGGGAAATCGACCTTGGCATTGGTCGCATGGCCGATCCGGAATTGATGGTCGGTCTGAATTATGAATTGTTGTTTCTGGAATCACTTAAACTGGTCGTGCGCCCTAACCACCCGTTGTTGCAGGAAACCATCACGTTAAGTCGGGTAATGGAGTGGCCGGTGGTGGTTTCGCCAAAAGGAACCGCGCCTCGCCAGCACGCAGAAGCATTGTTGCAAAGTCAGGGCTGTAAAATGCCGCCTGGCTGCATTGAAACACTGTCAGCATCGCTCTCCCGCCAACTGACGGTTGATTACGACTATGTATGGTTTGTCCCTTCAGGTGCGGTTAGAGAGGATTTACGCCAGGCGACGCTGGTATCGTTGCCGATACCTACCCACGGGGCGGGTGAACCCATCGGGATTCTTACTCGTGTCGATGTGCAACTCTCTCAGGCCGCGCAGATCCTTATCGCCGCAATACGCAAAACCGTACCTGTTTAATCGTATTGATGATTGGGCCTGTTAGTACCTACAGGCCCAATTCATGTAAATGTTCAATATATGGACGGTGAAACCGTCATAAAACACAGCTAAAAGCGTATTTTTTCTTAAAAGCAATTTAAGCAACACTTATTATTGATGATATCTCTGTCGAATAATGGCGGACGAAATCCCCGACACAAACTTACATCTAAAAATTTCTTCTTGGAATTCAATGAAGAATAAAAAATCAATCCAATTAAGTTAATTTCATATTACATTAAATAATTAGCTATTACCTCTAAACAAATTCTTAAAAAACACTAACCTCAGCTTCACCCGCTATTCAGTCAGAATCTCACGACATATAATGTTTTCGCCATTTAATTTGTTATTAAGGAAAATAACGTGAAATTTGTTAATTGTTTAAGCGCAGTAGCGCTTCTGGTCGCAGGTGCTACTTTTCAGGCCCAAGCGGCTGGTTCTGATTCTGCAAACATTGATTTTTCAGGAAATATTACATCATCAACCTGTGATGTCAGTATTGATGGTATTTCTGCTTCCAAAGAGGTCAAACTGCCAGATATCACTGTTCCTGCGATGCAAGCGGCTGTCAGTAGTCCTGCGATGAAAACCAAATTTCAGATCACCGTTAAAAACTGCGCCACTGAACCAGCGGGTGGTAAAGTAAAAGGGCAATTTTCAACAACCGGTAATTACAATAGCACCAGCAAAGCATTGTTAAACGCTGCCGCAGGAGATAAAGATGCGGGTTTCCAGGTAGAAGATACCGCAACCAGTACCATTATCGATTTTACATCAGCCACACCGCAATCTGAAGCCACTTACGATACCACCAACGGTGCAGTATTTAATTATACCGTCGGTTATATCTACTCAGGTTCTGGTACGCCGACTGTTGGTGTAGTGAAAGCGAATACCACCTTTGTAACAACCTACCCCTAACAAGCTGTATAAGATCAACATTAGTTAATAACTCTGCTGCAACTTTAATTCAAGGTTGCAGCTATTTAACCAAGACACAAATGATATGATTCCACAAAATACATTCAGATTAATTATATTTTCTGCCGCTATCTCTTTTAGCTATTCGTCAGTCGCCAGCATAGTGATTAACGCTACCCGTGTTATTTACCCTTCCGACGCGAAGGAGGCACTAATTAAAATGGTTAATCAGGGGCAACAACCTTTATTAGTCCAGTCCTGGTTAGACGATGGTCATGAAGATGTTGATCCGCAAACCTTAAACGTTCCTTTTATCGCCTCCCCCCCAGTCAGTCGGGTCGATCCTAAACAGGGACTGACCGTACGCTTAAACTGGGACGGGCAACCGTTACCCACCGATCGTGAAAGCGTGTATTGGTTTAATGCACTTGAAATCCCCGGAAAAAATAAAGATGCCGCTAAATCAAATCAGCTGCAGATCGCGCTGAAAACCCGCATCAAGGTTTTTTATCGCCCCGCATCCCTTCCTGGTTCGGCGGATGACGCAATCCAACATCTGAAATGGAGCCTTGCAAACCAAGGTAAACAAATTTGGGCGACGGCGAAAAATGACTCTCCTTATTTTGTTTCGCTTGTTGGCGCTAACATCACTTCCGGGGGGAAAAAATACAAAATTGAGCCCGACATGGTCGCCCCTTTTTCCAGCGCCAGCTATGAAGTGAAAACGCTCACCACTCCCCGGCTAGAATCCGTTTCATGGACAGCAGTCAATGATTACGGGGCTAACGTTGACGTAACGGATAAATAAAAAAACGCGTGCAAGGATTGCTCTATGTCAATGTCAAAACACCGGTTAGCGACCTCAGTATGGGTATTATTGGCTATTTGTCAGACAGGTTTTGCTGACGATAATTACATTGAATTCAACGATGACTTTATCTTCAGCAATGCAGGTAAAAAATCGGCAATCGACGTGTCACAATATGCACGCGGCAACCCGGTGAAACCCGGTATATATACCGTCTCAGTTTGGATTAACGGTGAGCAACAGCAAACTGCAAAGATCCAGTTTATTGACAACCACACCCCGAACGCGTCTCCCTGCCTGACTCGTGAGGTGCTCGATGAAGCAAACGTTGATGTAAGCAAACTCCCCACGGCAGATGCGGACGAAGGTGAATCGCAATGCTATATCCTGGCGGATTATTACCCCTCATCCAGCGTGAGTTACGATCCTAATTCACAGATCCTGATGCTCACAATTCCGCAACTGTTTCTCGTCAGCCACCCTGCGGGTTATGTCAACCCCGCACGCTGGGATGCCGGTATTCCTGCTGCAATACTGAACTGGAGCTTCAGCGGTTATCACAGTGAAAATGACGGTAGCGCCTCTGACAGTGGTTATCTGGGGCTCGGCTATGGTCTCAACCTTGGAGCATGGCGGTTACGCTCCAGCGGCGCGCTGAACTGGACAAAAGACGATAGTGCAACCTGGGACAACTACGATCTCTATTTAGCACGGGATTTACCCCCTATGCGGGCACAAATGGAACTGGGCCAGGTCACCTCTCGCAGCGAAGTACTGGATAGTATCGGCATTAAAGGCATACATCTGTATAACGACAAACGCATGGATCCGCATGATGGTCGCTACGTTCCCGTCATCAACGGCGTGGCCAACAGTAATGCCAAAATTACCGTACGACAGCAGTCGCGCATCATCTATGAAACCACCGTTCCCCCAGGTCCTTTTGCTCTGAAGGATTATTATGTGGCAATCAACGGCGCTGACCTCGACGTTACCGTGGAAGAAGCTGATGGGTCAAAACGGTTATTCACCGTACCGTATGCCTCTGTTGCTCAGTTAATGACCAAGGGTGAAGTTGACTGGGATTTTGCCGTTGGGACATTAGACAACAATGACAACAGCGACTCCCCCTGGGTGCTCACCACGAACGGTAATTATGGACTGAGCGATATTTTCACGCTGTATGGCGGCATACAGTCAATGGAAGAAGACTATCTGGCGGGGATGCTGGGTCTGGCGATGAATACGCGTCTTGGTGCTATCGCAGTCGATGTTATCCACTCTCGTGCTTCACTTGAAGATATTGGCGCTCTGCAGGGGCAGAGTTACCGTGTAAGCTACAGTAATGTGCTGGACGCAACACAGACCAATTTCAGCTTTAGCGCCTATCGATACAGCACCAAAGATTACCTCTCGCTTAATGACGTCATCTCTTTGCAAAATAGCATCGATAGTTATAGCGACGATCACGATACTAACCGTAACGATGCGTATCGCAACAGCTACAGTCATTCCAAAAATGAGCTTCAGGCTAACGTCAATCAACCTATTGTCCTCAACGGAGAGGATTACGGCTCATTCTATCTCAGCGGCACCTGGACGAGTTATTGGGGTAGCTCAGACAAAACGTCTCAGTATTCGCTGGGCTACAGCAATACTTTCCGCACCATCTCGTGGAATATCTCGCTGCAGCGTAGTTATAACGAATGGGGTGATGAAGATGACAGCCTGTACGTTGGGTTGAGTATTCCTTTTGGTAGCAACGCTCAAAACGATCAACCAGCATTCTCCAGTCTGAACCTCAGCGCCAATAGCGACTTTAGCGGCAACAATGGTTTCACCAGTACGGCCAGTGGTAACAGTAGCAACAATAAATGGAACTACAGCCTCAGTACTACCGCTAACCAGGCCAGCCAGGGAGAAGACACCTATTCCGTCAGCGGATATTCCACCTATAACGGCGCGCATGGAGCGACCAGCGTTTCCGCTACAGTCGATAAAAATCATAACCAGCAGTATTCCCTAAACAATAACGGCGGTGTGCTGTTACACAGCGGTGGATTGACGCTGTTACCGGGTAATGTCAACGCACAAAGCGCCATAGCCCTTATTGAAGCGCAAGGTGCAGATGGCGCGACCACCACCAATGGGTATGGTGAGATTGACAGTGCCGGATACGCAGTTGCCACCAGTCTTTCACCTTATGCCGAGAATACCGTCGGACTGGATCTCAGCACCATCAAGGCGGACGTCGAAGTGAAAAATACCTCCGCCGCCGTGGTTCCGCGCGATGGTGCCGTGGTGAAAGTCACCTTCGCCACCCAGCAAGGTCAATCGGTGTTTGTCACGCTCAGACGTAGTGATAACAGTTTCATTCCATTGGGCGCGAACATTCTCAATGAGCAGGGAAAATCCGTTGGCGCAATGGGTCAGGCGGGCCGCGCCTTTTTACGCGGGATCGAACAACGTGGCAGCCTGAAGGTTATTTGGGGGAGCGACGCGGCAAGCTACTGCGATGTGACCTACCAGATCCCTGACGCGCCCGCGATGATCGGAAAATCAATTCATCTGGAGACGTTAGTTTGCCAGATGCCAGGAGCCGGAAAGTAGCTTATGCGCCAGGTAATGCTTGTTTCTTTTCTATTATGCAGCCCGCATCTCTTTGCGGCGGATGTCGTGGTTAACTTTAAGGCCAATTTGCTTGCTATGACCTGCACCGTCAATATTGTTGTTGGTTCAAGCAAAGCGGTGAACCAGACCATCGATTTTGGTGTATTAACCCGCGCAGAACTGGAGGCTCAGGGCGCTAACACGCTGAAAGATTTTTCGTTGCAGTACAGCAAATGTACGATCGGCTCCAGTACAAACCAGACAGTGACCTGGATGAAAACGGGAATTAAGGCCTCATCTGTCTACAGCGGTTATCCAACCGAACTCAAGGGTGGGGATAACGGGGCAGCAGCGGTTTTGTATCGTTCTGGCTCCCCAAACTCTCTGTTGGTTCTCAATAGTAGTACTCCGCTTGACTGGACCTCGACTGAGCGCACCAATAAGGCCCTGAACCTGGTTTTATCTCTGCGTCCAACGTCTTACTCAACCACCGCGACAAGTGGCACCTTCAACGGTTCGTTGACGTTCACCACCACCTATCAGTAGGAGCCACCATGAAATTTATACCAATAGCCTTATTGCTGATATCCACGCCGCTATGGGCCGCGAACAGTACCAATACAAATGTATTAACGGTTAAGGCGGAGTTGGTTACTGGTAGCTGTGACATCACCGCCTCCGATGTTGATTTGGGCGACTTAGACGCGAGCGAGTTCGCCGCTGGCGGCGCATGGGCGAATTTATCAGCAACAACGAAGGGTAACGTCCCCACACAGCCCCTGAAGATTAGCTTCCGCTGTGATTCAGGCTCTCTCGCCAAAACGCTGGTGTTGAGCTTTAAGCCGCAAAAAGCGCAACTCACCGGTAATCAGATATTCCCGAATGAATATACCGGTCCGATGACTGCAGCGGGAAACGTGGGCGTTGTGGTCTTTGAGGGGAGAACAAGTCCAGTTGCTATTAATGTGCTTAATAAAGACAATACCTCTGCCGTCAATATTGTTAACTATAAAGGTTCAACCACTACCTATTCTGATATCACCCTTTCGGCTCGTTTTCAAAAAGTGGATTCAGCAAAAACGGTCACTCCAGGTGGCGTATTAAGTCAGGTGCAAATCAGCGTGAGCTACAAATAATGGATAAACGGCAGGTTAATATGAGCACGATGATTTCACGATCAATTTCTTTTGTGGCATTGCTGTTGAACGGAATTTATTCATATCAGGTGCAGGCTAAGGAGTGTTATTTTGACAAAATTAATACCAGCACGGTAAGCGCGGGAACGTTAGTCGTGAATAATTATAACCCATCCAGTACAACACCCGTGCTATTGGGGACGCTCAGTGCGGGAGAATATGGTCACATAACTTGTAATACAGGTAATGATGGTTCTGATTTTTATGGAAGATCCACAGCAACAAGCGGTACGCAATACGATAGTTATACCAGCACCAGTGGTAGTACAAAATATAGCTACAACAGAGTTTTTTTTCCAACGAGCATACCTGGAATATATTATAACATTTACATAGCTAATTCTATTAATGCTACTTATACAGCTTACATTCCGTCTAATACGAGTTGGACACGTGAGATCGATAATGCCGCAGAAGGAGGTTTTCCTGTTGGATTATACATCGAAGTTTGGCAGCGTGGGGTGGTTTCCTCAATAGGTAATGGTGAAGCGCATCCTGTTATAAATGGTGAAGTAGGCAGGTTTAAAGCAGGGAATGAAGATGTAAGTAGTCAACAGGTTGTCGCTACAGTAAACGCATCTTCATTCACCGTAAAATTCGCCACGCCAACCTGTAATTTATCCGTATCCCCCACCACCATCGACTTTGGCGATGTGGGTAATGACAAACCACGAAAAACCTTCACCTTGAAAAATAGCAACTGCGTTAATGCTTCAGGGGTTACCCTTAAACTGACGTCGACCAAAGCGGCTTATGATAATAGCGGGTTGTCTATTCTCGCCAATACCACAACTGGCACCTCAGCAGCGGGCGGACGGGGAGTGGCGGTTTCTTACGAGGGATCGTCCCGGCAATATCTGTCGGCGAATGACACAAATTCTTCAGTGTCCATCGACTTTGGTTCCATCGTAACGGCGAAAGATATCACCATGGCCGGGTTACTCACCTGCACCTCCGCCAGCAATAACAGTACCTGCGATGACTACACCCCTGGCGCGTTCACCGCAGCGGGAACTATTAGTGCCACGTACAAATAGATAGTAAATCCGGTAATACAAAGGATCGTATTACCGGATGGCTGGCCTGTCAGAATGTTTCCCAGTTATCCGTATTTACCGTGTTTGATTTTGGCAGTGAAACCGATGGATGAACGGCAGGTGTAACGCGTCTAATTGCGCTTGTCCCGGTTAAACGGAATGTGCCGACGGCTTCCGTTAAGCGTGCGGCCTGCTCTTCAAGAGAGGCCGCAGCAGCCGATGCTTCTTCAACCAATGAGGCGTTTTGCTGCGTGACCTTATCCATCTCTGAAATCGCCTGGCTTACCTGGACGATGCCCCGGCTTTGTTCATCAGAGGCCGCCGCAATTTCCAGCATAATGTCGGTCACGCGTTTTACCGCATCGACAATATCCGTCATCGTATTGCCCGCCGCGACGACTTCTCCAGAGCCCTGGTCAATCAGTCGGACAGATTCGCTGATCAATCCTTCTATCTCTTTTGCCGCCTGAGCGCTGCGGCTTGCCAGCGTACGCACCTCACTAGCCACCACTGCAAACCCACGCCCCTGCTCTCCTGCCCGCGCCGCCTCAACCGCCGCGTTCAGCGCCAGGATATTGGTCTGGAAGGCAATGCTGTTAATAACGGCGGTAATTTCAGAGATTTTCTTCGAGCTGGTTGAGATATTGCCCATGGTTTTCACCACACCAGAGACCATCTGACCGCCCCGGCTGGCCTTGCCGGACGCATCTTCCGCCAGCGTACTCGCATGATGCGCGTTGTCGGCGTTTTGCTTCACCGTAGCCGTCAGCTCTTCCATGCTGGCCGCCGTTTGTTCAATCGCCGCGGCCTGTTGTTCGGTACGTGAAGACAGATCGGTATTACCCGCCGAAATCTCACTGGTACCGCGGTAGATTTCTTCCGCGCCCTGACGTACCGTGCCCACTGTTTTCGCCAGCGACCGTTGCATTGTCTGCAGATGACGGCTCAGGCGCCCAATTTCGCTGCGCCCGGTTGGTTCCTCTGGCATTGTCAGGTCCCCTTCTGAAATTTGCTCAATGCGCTGGGCCGCACGTAACAGAGGATGAATAACGGTACGGCGCAGAACAATAAACGTCATCACGGTCAGTGCCAGCGCAAGAACGAATGCCCCCAGCATAAAGGCCATGCCAAGCTGTGTACGTTGGTGCGCCTGTTCGCTTAACTGATTCGCCCTGGCGGTACGAATATCGATCGCCTTTAACAATACCTTGTTGTAAGCAGAGTCCAGCGGTCTGGCCTGTTCATTTTCATGGTTGATGATCGCCTCGAACATGCCGTTTTTAGCGTACTTGAGCATAGGCTGTAAGCCATCGATATAGGCTTTGAAATTGGCGCTCAGTTCAGCGTCTAACGCCTCTCCGGCAGTAGTTTTCACCGCACGAGCCATATAAGTATTGAAACCGTCCTGCGATTGCTTAATACGTTTTTCTGCCTCGGCAATATTGGCCTTCATGTCATCCATTTCAGCAATACGGCTCGCCGCACCAGCATGGATCATGTTGATGCGCGCGGTGCGTAAGTGGTTAGAGCTGTTAGATAACCCCATCCGGACCTGAATCTCATCGGTTACATCGCGCTGATCGCGATCGGCCTGCATAAGAAAATAACCTGCCAGCCCGGAACTTAAGGCGAATAGCAGAAGGATGCCACCGAGAATGGAGGAAAACAGCGGAACCAGCCGGATTTGATGCAGAAAGCCCAGTTTATGCAGGGCTTGCATCGATGTAGTGTTGTCCATGACCGTCGACTCTCTTGTAGGGTTTATGCGTGAAAACACGCCCGTTAGATAGTCATCGGCAATCCGGGAAGTTTACTTACCGTGAAAAGCGCCGGATTCGTCACACTTTCACAACATAATTCTAAAAAATTCAGGAAAGTGCCAGCGGTGAAATCCGCTGGCCAATGAATCAGTTATCACCAAAATGGATAACGGTACGGATGGATTTACCCTGATGCATTAAATCGAACGCTTCGTTAATCTGCTCCAGAGGCAGGCGATGCGTAATAAACGGATCTAACTGAATTTTTCCGCTCATTGCTTCTTCGACCATACCCGGCAACTGAGTGCGCCCTTTTACGCCGCCAAACGCGGAACCGCGCCACACGCGACCGGTTACTAACTGGAACGGACGTGTTTTGATCTCCTGACCGGCACCCGCCACCCCAATGATGATGCTTTCGCCCCACCCTTTATGGCAACACTCTAGCGCCGCACGCATCACGTTAACGTTGCCGATACACTCAAAGCTAAAGTCCACGCCACCGTCGGTGAGCTCAACAATCACGTCCTGCACCGGCTTATCGTAATCGTTTGGGTTGATGAAATCGGTCGCGCCCATTTCACCAGCCAATTTGAATTTCTCCGGATTGGTATCAACAGCCAGAATACGCCCGGCTTTTGCCTGCACCGCGCCCTGAATCACCGCCAGGCCAATACCGCCCAGACCAAATACGGCTACGGTATCGCCTTCCTTCACTTTCGCGGTGTTATGGACCGCTCCGATACCGGTGGTCACGCCACATCCCAGCAGACACACTTTATCCAGCGGAGCCTGCGCGTTAACCTTCGCCAGCGAGATCTCTGCGCAAACGGTATATTCGCTGAAGGTACTGGTGCCCATATAGTGATAAATCGGCTCGCCGTTATACGAGAAGCGCGTTGTGCCATCAGGCATCAGACCTTTGCCCTGTGTCGCCCGCACGGCCTGACACAAGTTAGTTTTACCCGATTTACAGAACTTGCACTCGCCGCACTCTGCGGTGTACAGCGGGATCACATGATCGCCCGGTTTCAGGCTGGTGACGCCTTCCCCCACTTCAACCACAATGCCGCCGCCTTCATGGCCCAGTACCGCCGGGAACACGCCTTCCGGATCGTCGCCTGAGAGGGTAAAAGCATCAGTATGGCACACGCCGGTGTGGGTAATTTTAACAAGCACTTCACCTTTCTTTGGTGGTGCGACGTCGATTTCAACAATTTTTAACGGTTGGCCGGGGCCAAATGCAACTGCTGCACGTGATTTCATTTGTCTCTTCCCATTATTGCAAGGTGATGGTGTTATTTTAGATAAGCACGCAGAAGATGGCCGATCTCAGCCATGCGCACAGCTCGCTGGTCTGGTGTTGTCTCCCCACTGACCAGTTCATCTTTCAGGTGGATCTCAACCATTTCGCCCATCAGACCATTGGATGCGCCGCGTACGGCGGCAATTTGTTGCAGGATCGACAGGCATGGTTCGCCAGATTCCAGTGCGCGCTCAAGCGCATCAACCTGACCGCGAATACGGCGTACACGAGTGAGAATGCGTTTTTTATCTTCGGGTGAATGCGGCATACGCCCTCCATATACTATAGGGGGGTATACTATCAGAATTTTTATGTAATTGTAAAAAACTAACATTTATTTAATGAGGGGGTGACGACCAGGCCTCGTCAGATGAACCCTGGTCGCCAGGTCACTGAATGGCTTTCTGAACTAATTTTTCCAGATTTTTTAAGGGTTGAATTGCCGCAGTATCTGGTCCATAAGTCTGTAATATCTCAACCGGATGATATCCAACGACTACACGTCCATCCGACTCTTCCCGAATCAATACTCTAAAGGGAAGATCGAGCGCCATATCAGGATATGCCTGCATTAATGATGTGCCACCTTTAGGATTGCCAAAAATAATGACGGTTGTGGGTAACATGGTTAGTCCAGCATTTTTAGCCTCTTTCGCATGATCAAATTCTCCAAAAAAAACAAGATTATTACTCTCAATGGCAGCAATGAGATGCTCTCTGGTCTGCTGGTAATTATAAGTACTATACGTTTTGATCATAGTATTCCCGGTGTTGGCAGCATGACTGGTTACCGTCATAAGCAGATACAGTGCAGCTGTAATAAATATATTTTTTAGAGACCGAAGCATCACAACATCCTTAATTTAACGATAGTCTGGAAAGCTATCTAAGACCAGCGGATACTTTGCCGGTATAATCTCTCTCGTGCTGATTCTGTGCAAGGATACACTTGGCAGAATGCACCATCGCAATAAGACCCGCAGCCATCATTATCGTGTCTTTTAAGACCAGTCGCCCGGCGCCAGAAAGATAGGGAAACCCGGTGTGAGAATCCTGGCCACTTACCCATGTTTCTGGTGTAAATATCAGGAATGTCAGAGTGACAAAAGGAGTTAAGAAGGCAAGTGTTGCCCCCCAAAAGCCGATTTTTGGTGACACATAATGAGCAAGGATTAATAATGAAAAAATGACTTCAACAATACCAAGTCCGGTAGAGTACCCATAAGTATTATTCGCATGATGCCATGCGCGGTTAGCCTCTATTAATTCGCCCTCATGGTTCATAAACTGAGTATAATTACTCGGATCGTTATAAAAGAAAGACATAAATGGGCTATTAGCTACAAAAGGAACGATGCTATCTGCTTCATAGGGAATGAACTTCAACAATCCTATCCACATAAATACAATGGCAATAGAAATGCGACAAAGATTTATTCCCACGTTTTCTTTCGTTGAAACATATTGGTATAGTTTATCCATCATATCCAGAGGTCCTGTGTTGTAGAAATCACGACCTTTATAACCTTGTTATTTATATGTCTATATGTTCAGGAATCTATAATTTTTGTTTGATCGTCTGGATAGGTCAAAATATAGACTATGGATAAGTTCGGTTGAGTGGAATGAACTCCTTGTTTTTCAGTTTGGCTATCAAACTACTTGCAGCAACTGATTGTATAACGTGGTGAAAGCATGTCTCTCTTCATCGCCCACGGTTGCTGTATCCCTTGTCCGGCAAAGCAGAGCGTTCCTTTACCCTTTTCCCAGATACCTCCATCAGTTTATCGCTGTTACGCCGCGGCGTTAGGTTGTCGTCAAAAAGATTCAGTTCACCGTACGTATCGGCAACCAACCTGACATGATCAATTTTTACCAATCCATACCCCAGGCTTACAGCATTAATATGCTCCCACGTCAATAACCACTAAAAGTTAATGGTTTATAAAACAATTTAACCTTACAATAACCATACTTTTTCATGTCTTAAGTTTAAGCTGGAGAAAAAAATGGAGCTCAGCCGGAGGCAGTTCTTTCGAATCTGCGCGGGCGGTATGGCAGGAACAACTGTTGCATCTCTCGGATTCTTATCATCTTTTTCCGTTCACGCGGAAACCCGTCAATACAAACTCTTAAAAGCAAAAGAGACACGTAATAACTGTACGTACTGCTCAGTAGGCTGCGGCATGCTGATGTACAGCCTTGGCGATACAGCCAAAAACGTCAAAGAAAGTATCTACCATATTGAGGGCGATCCGGATCATCCGGTGAGCCGTGGATCGTTGTGCCCTAAAGGCGCTGGCGTGCTGGATTATATTCATAGTGAAACCCGTCTGCAGTATCCCGAATATCGCGCACCGGGTTCGGATAAATGGCAGCGTATTGGCTGGGATGATGCGATTAATCGTATTGCCCGACTTATGAAAGATGACCGCGATGCCAACTTTATTGAGAAAAATGCCCAGGGCGTTACCGTCAACCGATGGTCCACCACGGGCATGCTATGCTCCTCAGCGGCAAGTAATGAAACCGGGATCCTCGACGGTAAATTTGCTCGCGGACTAGGTATGGTCGCTATCGACTGTCAAGCACGGTTATGTCATGGCCCCACCGTTGCTGCTCTTGCACCAACGTTTGGACGTGGTGCGATGACCAACAACTGGGTCGATATTAAAAATGCCAACGTAGTGCTTATTATGGGCGGTAATGCCGCTGAGGCACATCCGGTAGGCTTTAAATGGGTAGTCGAAGCGCAAACTAAAAACGACGCCACCGTGGTGGTAGTCGACCCGCGTTTTAACCGTAGCGCCGCCGTCGCCGATCTGTATGCGCCAATACGCGCTGGTTCCGACACCGCATTCCTGCTCGGTGTAATCCGTTATCTGCTGGAAAACAACCAGGTGCAGCACGACTATGTGCGCCATTACACCAACGCCAGCCTGATTATCCGTGATGACTATCAGTTCGACGACGGCTTGTTCAGTGGCTATGACGACAAAAAACGCCAGTACGATAAATCGAGCTGGTTCTATCAGCTTGACGAACAGGGTAATGCCCTGCGTGATGAAACATTGTCTCACCCACGCTGCGTGTGGAATTTGCTGAAAGCCCACGTCGACCGCTATACGCCAGAAATGGTTAACCGGTTGTGTGGGACCTCAGTGGCAGATTTCAATCGTATCTGCGAAATTCTCGCCAGCACCAGCGTGCCTGACCGCACCGCTACTATTCTGTATGCGCTGGGTTGGACACACCACTCCGCCGGGGCACAGATTATCCGCGCCGCCGCTATGCTCCAGTTGCTACTGGGCAATATAGGCATGGCGGGCGGTGGCGTTAACGCCTTACGTGGCCACTCCAATATTCAGGGCTATACCGATCTTGGCTTGTTGTCGACGAACCTGCCGGGCTATATGCCGCTGCCGTCGGAAAAACAGACAGACTACCAGACCTATATTTCGCAAATCACGCCGCCTGCGCTAGGCGTGAATGAGGTCAATTACTGGCAAAATACGCCGAAGTTCTTTGTTAGCATGATGAAAAGTTTCTGGGGCGACAATGCAACAGTGGAAAATAACTGGGGCTACGACTGGCTACCTAAATGGGATCGCCTGTATGACGTAATGACCCAGGCTGAATTGATGCTCGAAGGGAAGATTAATGGTTACATCGTTCAGGGCTTCAATCCGCTGGCGGCGTTTCCGGATAAAAACAAATCAACTCGCGCGCTTTCAAAACTGAAATATATGGTGGTTATCGATCCGCTGGTCACTGAGTCGTCCAATTTTTGGCAAAATCATGGCGAGATGAACGATGTAAACCCGGCAGATATTCAGACCGAAGTTTTCCGTCTGCCCTCTTCCTGCTTTGCTGAAGAAAATGGTTCAATCGCTAACTCCGGGCGTTGGTTGCAATGGCACTGGGCTGCGGCAGAACCACCAGGTGAAGCCTTACATGACGGGAAGATCCTCGGTCGCCTGTTTATGCGGCTGCGCGAGTTGTATCAACAGGAAGGTGGAGCGAATCCGCAACCCTTGTTGAATATTGCCTGGAATTATAAAGATCCATACGACCCACACCCAGAAGAGATTGCGCGTGAAGCAAATGGCCAGGCGCTTGAAGACCTTTATGATGACAAAGGCCAGCTTATAGCCAAAAAAGGCCAGCAGCTCAGCAGCTTTGCACAGTTGCGCGATGACGGCTCGACCAGCAGTTTCTGCTGGGTCTACTGCGGAAGCTGGACAGAACAAGGCAACCAGATGGCCAATCGCGACAACAGCGATCCGTATGGTCTGGGCTGCACACCGGGCTGGGCGTGGTCATGGCCTGCCAACCGCCGTATTCTCTACAATCGCGCTTCGGCCGATCCATCAGGAAAACCGTGGGATCCCAAACGAACCCTGCTGCATTGGAATGGCAAAAAGTGGGCCGGTATGGACGTAGCCGACTACGGCCAGGCCGCACCGGGCAGCAACGTTGGTCCGTTTATCATGAATCCGGAAGGCGTAGCGCGTCTGTTCTCCATCGACAAAATGAACGACGGGCCATTCCCGGAACATTACGAACCCATTGAGTCGCCTATTGGTACCAACCCGCTGCACCCGAATGTTGTATCCAGCCCGGTTGCGCGTATCTACCATGACGATATCGCCAATATGGGTAAAGCGGATGCCTTCCCGTACGTCGCCACAACTTACTCCATTACCGAACTGTTCCGCCACTGGACCAAACATGCGCTGCTCAACGCCATTGCTCAACCCGATCAATTCATCGAAATCGGTGAGGCGCTGGCGAGCAAAAAAGGCATTGCGGCAGGTGATACGGTGAAAGTGATGTCGAAACGCGGCTTTATCAAAGCGAAGGCGGTGGTCACCAAACGTCTGCAAACGCTGACGATCGATGGTAAGCCGGTCGATACTATCGGTATCCCTTGTCACTGGGGCTTTGAAGGCGCCACACGCAAAGGGTTCCTCGCCAATACGTTAACGCCATCGGTGGGTGACGCGAACTCGCAAACACCGGAGTATAAAGCGTTTCTGGTCAACATCGAGCGAGCGTAAGGAAGGGAACTCATGGCTATGCAATCACAAGATATTATTAAACGCTCGGCGACGAACAGCATCACGCCACCGCCCCAGGCGCGGGATTACCGTGCAGAAGTGGCAAAATTAATTGATGTCACTACCTGTATTGGCTGTAAAGGCTGTCAGGTCGCCTGCTCAGAGTGGAACGATATTCGCGATGAAGTGGGCTACTGCAACGGCGTCTACGACAACCCGACCGATCTCAGCGCTAAGTCCTGGACGGTGATGCGCTTTAGCGAAACCACCCAGAACGACAAGCTGGAATGGCTGATCCGCAAAGACGGCTGCATGCACTGCGCCGATCCCGGCTGTTTGAAAGCCTGTCCATCCGCTGGAGCAATCATTCAGTATGCCAACGGGATTGTCGACTTTCAGTCCGAGCACTGTATTGGCTGTGGCTACTGCATTGCTGGCTGCCCGTTCAATATTCCGCGACTTAATCCCGAAGATAACCGGGTCTACAAATGTACGCTGTGCGTTGACCGGGTCAGCGTGGGCCAGGAACCGGCCTGCGTGAAAACTTGTCCGACCGGCGCTATCCAGTTTGGCACCAAAAAAGAGATGCTCAATGTAGCGGAAACTCGCGTGGCGCAGTTGAAAAAACGCGGCTATGCCAATGCGGGCATCTACAACCCGCAAGGGGTCGGCGGTACCCACGTGATGTATGTACTTCATCACGCGGATCAACCATCGCTGTACCACAATCTGCCGGATGAGCCAAAAATCGCCGCACCAGTGAACTTCTGGAAGGGGATTTTAAAACCACTCTCCGCCGCCGGATTTATCGCCACCTTTGCCGGGCTGATTTACCACTACGTGGGAGTCGGCCCAAACAAAGAGACGGATGATGATGAAGAGGAGAACGGTCATGAGTAAAAGCAAAATGATTCTGCGCACCAAATTCATCGACCGTGCTTGTCACTGGACGGTGGTAATAAGCTTCTTCCTGGTGTCGCTTTCCGGTATTGCGCTGTTCTTCCCGACGTTGCAATGGCTCACCGAAACTTTCGGTACACCGCAAATGGGGCGAATTCTACATCCGTTTTTCGGGGTGATAATTTTCATCGTGCTGATGTTTATGTTCGTCCGTTTTGTACACCACAACATTCCCGATAAACAGGACCTTCCCTGGATTAAAGGGATCGTTGAGGTACTTAAAGGCAATGAGCATAAAGTCGCTGATGTGGGGAAATACAACGCAGGGCAGAAAATGATGTTCTGGAGCATCATGAGTCTAATTCTGGTATTACTGATTACCGGCGTTATTATCTGGAGGCCCTACTTTGCCCATTATTTCTCAATTAACATTGTTCGTTGGAGTTTGTTAATCCACGCGACAGCAGCCATTGTGCTGATCCACGCCATTCTGATCCATATGTACATGGCGTTTTGGGTAAAAGGTTCAATTAAAGGGATGATCGAAGGGAAAGTGAGTCGACGCTGGGCGAAGAAACACCATCCTCGCTGGTATCGTGAGGTTGAACTTACTGAAGAAAAAGCACCGGAATTAGAGTCTAAATAAAAGCAATAAGGCCGCTGTTATTCAGCGGTCTTATTCTCTCAATGGCCCAGTGATATGCTGCGGCGCTGCGAGACCTGATTATCAGGCGAATAAAAGGCCCTCCATTCAATGATGAACAAACCCTACCCAACCCGCAGCAAATCACTGTATCTCGTGGTATAACGCGGTGAGAGCATATCTCGCTTCATCGCCCACGGTTGTTGTATACCTTGTCCGGCAAAATAGAGCGTTCCTTTACCCTTTTCAGCATTGAGCGTATCCAGAACGGCCATCAGCTTATCGCTGTTATGCCGTGGAGCGTTGTCATCAAAAAGATTCAACTGTGCAACACCTGAGCTAAAAAAATCGCCCAGCATGACCCCTGCTTTTTGATAACGTAGCCCCTCTCGCCATATTGCGTCCAGGCTACATGTGGCCGCCCTTATAATTTCCCGACTATCCTGGGTTGGTGTCAGCAGTTTTATCGATGCGCTGTTACCGTAATACGGTTCATTCAGGGAAAATGGGCTGGTTTTGATAAACGTAGAGATAAACCGGCAGAACTGGTGCTCTCTGCGCAGCTTTTCCGCAGCACGTGAAGCATAGGTACAAATTGCCTCTCGCATCGCGTTGTAATCCGTGAGTTTTTCACCAAACGATCTTGAGCAGATAATTTCCTGCTTAACTGGCGCAAACTCCTCCAGCTCCAGGCAAGGTTCACCGCGCAATTCCCGCACAGTGCGCTCAAGCACAACGTTGAAATGTTTGCGGATAAAGCGAATATCGGTATCTGCTAGGTCGCAGACCGTTTTAATGCCCATAGCGTCAAGTTTTTTACTGATACGGCGTCCAACACCCCAGACTTCATCAACCGGGAGCGCAGTCATCAGCTTACGCTGGCGCTCAATATTCGAGAGATCCACCACCCCGCCAGTCTGTTCCTGCCACTTTTTGGCAGCATGGTTAGCCAGCTTGGCCAGGGTTTTGGTCTGGGCGATACCGACCCCAACCTTGAGGCGTGTTTTTTGTAAAATGGTTGCTCTGATTTCCCGACCAAAATCCGTCAGATCCCGGCAGTTTCGCACGCCCGTTAAATCGCAAAAGGCTTCATCAATACTGTACATCTCCACGCGCGGCGACAGCTCCTCCAGAATCGACATCACCCTGCTGCTCATATCCGCATACAATTCGTAGTTCGAACTAAAACAGAACACGCCATAGCGCCTGAACAGATCTTTCTGTTTGAAATATGGTGCGCCCATATTAACGCCAAGCGCTTTTGCCTCCGCGCTACTGGCAATGACACAGCCATCATTGTATCTGAATGAAGCTAACAGTTAGTTGTTAGCAACGATATGATTTATAAACATATTTAATTACTAACTTTTTTCAGTCTTTTCGATTTTAGTGACTTGAATCGCCACGGGTTTAACAGACACCTCAGAGTCATTTAAAATGGCTTGAAGAGAGGTGCCCATGAGCGGTAAGTGTTATCCCGAAGAGTTTAAAATTGAAGCAGTCAAACAGGTTGTTGATCGCGGTCATTCTGTTTCAAGCGTTGCAACACGTCTCGATATCACCACCCACAGCCTTTACGCCTGGATTAAGAAGTACGTCACCCACTAATAAAGAACAGTCAGATGCTCAGGCCGAAATCCGCCGGCTCCAGAAAGAGCAGAAGCGGGTTACTGACGAACGGGACATATTAAAAAAAGCCGCGGCGTACTTCGCAAAGCTGTCCGACTGAGGTACGTCTTTATCCGTGACAACACCCGTTGCTGGCCTGTTCGTCTGCTTTACCGGGTGCTGGATGTTCATCCCAGTGGCTTTTACGCCTGGTTTAAGCAGCCGCATTCTCAGCGCCACCAGGTAGACCTGAGACTAACGGGACAGATCAAACAGTTCTGGCTGGAGTCCGGTTGCGTTTATGGTTATCGCAAGATCCATCTGGACTTGCGGGATAGTGGGCAACAGTGCGGAGTGAACAGAGTCTGGCGACTGATGAAGCGTGTCGGGATAAAGGCTCAGGTCGGGTACCGAAGCCCGCGTGCACGCAAAGGCGAGGCCAGTATCGTGTCGCCCAACAGGCTCCAGCGACAGTTCAATCCGGATGCTCCGGATGAGCGTTGGGTAACGGACATAACCTACATCAGGACTCACGAAGGCTGGCTGTATCTGGCCGTGGTGGTTGACCTGTTCTCACGCAAAATTATCGGCTGGTCAATGTAATCCCGGATGACAAAGGACATTGTCCTGAACGCAATGCTGATGGCTGTATGGCGGCGTAATCCGCAAAGATCGGTGCCGGTTCACTCGGACCAGGGCAGTCAGTACACAAGCCATGAATGGCAGTCGTTCCTGAGATCACACGGCCTGGAAAGGAGTGTGAGCCGTCGCGGTAACTGTCACGATAACGCGGTTGCAGAAAGCTTTTTCCAGTTACTGAAACGCGAGCGAATAAAGAAAAAGATCTACGGAACGCGGGATGAAGCCCGCAGCGATATTTTTGATTACATCGAAATGTGTTATAATAGTAAGCGTCAGCATGGTTCGAGCAATCAGATGTCGCCGACAGAATATGAAAACCAGTATTATCAACGGCTCGGAAGTGTCTAGATTATCCATGGCGATTCACATGTTGGATATCTATCAACTCCTCCAGTCGGAAAAATGTACTCTAATATAGCCTATCTTTACGTCTATAATATAAATCCCCATTAGGGAATCAGTTCAAAGCCATTTCACTTCGCCACTGGCAAATCTGAATAGCGGGTTGTGTAAGAGGGAGACAACATCTCACGTTTCATAGCCCATGTTTTTTCGACCCCCTGACCTGCAAACCAAATTTTTCCTTTCCCTGACTTATTCAATTTGTCGATGGTTTCCATTAACGCAGCGCTGTTTCTTCGTTGGGTATTATCGTCAAATAAATTTAGCTGAGCCACTCCATTACTAAAAAAATCAGTAAGAATAACACCAGCCTTCATATATCGATGACCATCAACCCATACCCTCCTTAGGGCGTTCGTAGCAGCGTTTATAATGTCACGTGTATCATTAGATGGTATCAATAGTTTTACGGATGCTTGATTCCCATAGTATATTTCGTTATCTGCATGTGGGCTTGTACGAAGAAAAACGCTAACGAAACGACAAAACTGGCGCTCACTACGTAGTTTTTCTGACGCCCGCTCTGCATAAGCACAAATGGCCTGATGCATATCTGAGTACTGAGTTATACGGTGGCCAAAAGATCTACTACAGATGATCTGTTGTTTTGTTGGTGAAAATTCTTCTAGTTCAAGGCATTGCTCACCACGAAGTTCTCGGACGGTCCTTTCAAGCACGACATTAAAATGCTTTCTTATTACCCACAATGAGCTTTCAGCCAGATCAAGCGCTGTATTAATACCCATGGAGTTAAGTTTCTTACTAATTCTTCGACCAATACCCCAAACATCCTCAACAGAGGTAAGTGCCATCAGTCTACGCTGCCGATCAATATTCGATAAATCGACAACACCACCAGTGCCACGCCATTTTTTGGCGGCATGATTAGCTAACTTTGCTAATGTCTTTGTTTGTGCAATACCTACTCCCACAATTAAACCAGTATTTTTTAATACTTGATTTTTCATCTCATAGCCGAAAGAACTTAGGGGCATGCAATTCATCATCCCAGATAAATTAACAAAAGCTTCATCAATTGAATAAATCTCGACGGAGGGAGATGTTTCATTTAATGTCTGCATAACTCGCTCACTTAGATCAGCATAGAGTGCATAGTTAGAGCTGAAGACATGAATTCTAGAACTATATGTATTATTCTTTATTTTAAAGAAAGGCTCACCCATTTTTATACCAAGTGATTTTGCTTCAGCTGAGCGAGAAATAATACAGCCATCGTTATTTGAAACGACGACAACAGGTTTCCCCTGCAAGTCTGGCCGAAAAACAGTTTCGCAAGAAGTATAAAAACTATTTACATCGACGAGAGCAAACATATCTATTTATGCGCCTTAATACTAAAAATTACTACGCCAAATATTTCTAATTCATCCACATTTTGAAATGAAATCGCGGAATAATGATGGTTGTGAGGTACTAGCTGTAGATAAGGATGAGTACGAAGTTCTTTCACGGTGAATTCACCTGAAACAGCAGCAATAACAATATCGCCATGTACGGCCGAAAGCGAGCGATCAACCACTAAAAGATCACCATCACTGATACCAGCGCCATGCATAGACTCCCCGCTAACTTTTATGAAGTAAGTGGCACTTGGATGTCTTATCAACAAGTTATTGAGATCCAGTCTGTCCTCAACATAGTCCTGTGCTGGGCTTGTAGTGGTCAACTAAAACTGGCCACGGCTTTAGAGTTTTTCCAGTATCGGTTTTCCGATTCGTTTGGGGGCAACCCACCGTTATAGTCATGCGGCCTTAGCGAGCTGTAATACCCGACGATATAGTCTGTGATCGCATGAGCAGCATCGCTAAAGTTTATATAACCTGTCACTGGCACCCACTCGTTTTTCAGACTACGGAAGAAGCGTTCCATCGGGCTGTTGTCCCAACAGTTTCCACGTCGGCTCATACTCTGCCTGATCTGGCAACGCCACAGTAACTGCCGGAACTGCCTGCTTGTATAGTGGCTACCCTGGTCACTGTGGAACATCACTCCGACTGGTTTACCGCGAGCTTCCCACGCCATTTCCAGCGCTCTGATGGTCAGCTTGCTATCCGGCGAGAATGACATTGCCCAGCCCACTGGTTTCCTTGCGAACAGATCGAGAACAACTGCAAGGTAAGCCCAACGCTTGCCTGTCCAGATGTACGTCACATCGCCGCACCACACCTGGTTAGGTTCTGTCACTGCGAACTGTCGCTCAAGGCGATTCGGGATAGCGATGTGTTCATGACCAACACGTTTATACCGGTGGGTAGGCTGCTGACAACTCACCAGCCCCAGTTCTTTCATGAGCCTGCCAGCAAGCCAGCGTCCCATTCTGAAGCCTCTCAGGGTTGCCATAATGGCGATACTTCTTGCGCCAGCAGAGCCATGGCTGATGTTATGCAGCTCCCGAACCTGGCTGCGTAACACAGCTCGCCAGCCGTCTGGCTTTTCGGCGCTTTTCTCCCAGTATTTGTAGCTACTGCGATGAACCCCGAACACGTGGCAGAGTGTGACCACAGGATACTGCGCTCTGAGTTTCCCGATTAACGAGAATTGTTCAGGGAGTCTGACATCAAGAGCGCGGTAGCCTTTTTTAATATGTCGTTTTCCATTTCAATGCGTTGTAGCTTTTTCTTCAGCTCACGTATTTCAATCTGTTCCGGGGTTATAGGGGAGGCTTTAGGTATTTTGCCCTGTCGTTCATCCCGCAACTGCTTTACCCATCGCGTCATGGTAGAAAGACCCACATCCATAGCACTGGCCGCAGCTGCAACGGTGTAGTTCTGATCAAGGACCAGTTGAGCGGATTCACGTTTAAACTCTGCGCTGAAATTTCTTTTTTTCATTGAGGCACCTGTAATGTTCTGAGGTGAGCATATCACCTCTGTTCAGGTGGCCAAATTCAGTAAACCACTACAGGTTTGCCCTTCAGATCGGGCCGGAATGCCGACTCACAGCTGGCATAAAATGAATTAACATCCACCAGCGCAAACATAATCAGCCCGCAGATTTAATGATGAATGTCACCACGCCAAATATATCCAGCGTGTCCTCGCTGCCGATCATGATCGGCGCGTAGGCGCTGTTCTCTGGCTTCAACATCACCACCGGATGCAATTGCAGGCGCTTAACGGTGAATTCGCCTTCAATAGCAGCAACCACAATGTCTCCGTGGGCCGCTTTTCTGGCACTGTCGACTACCAGCAAGTCGCCAGCACCGATCCCTGCCCCCATCATGGAGTCGCCAGACGATTTAACAAAATAGGTTGCGCTGGGATGCTGCACCAACAGATCGTTGAGATCGATACGTTTCTCAACGTAATCCTGCGCAGGAGAGGGAAAACCGCAGGGCACGAGATCGCTAAATAGCGGGAAGTGTTTGATTTCGCGGTGTTCAACTGGCTGGAAAAACAACATAATAATCTGCCTCTCATATAACTGTATTTATATACAGTAGTTTTAATGAAGACAGTGATCAAGTGACAAGTGTGGCGAATTGAGCGTTGTTTAACCATCTTGTCGATAAGCTTTTATGATGTCTGGAAAAATAATCGGCTAAAAAAATGCCCCACATTTGCGGGGCATTACCTCAGGAGCGTTTTCGCGGCATCATGCGCAACAACGTATTGTCCTTCCAGAAATAGTGATGCATCAGGGCAGCAGCAGCATGCAGAGCAATAACAAAATAACCCAGGTTTGCCAGCGTCACGTGCCAGGACTTCAGCATATCCACTAAATCAAAGTTGGCCTCTGCCGCATGCGGCATAACGATGCCGAATGCAATCCACGGGTTACCCCGGTTGTACATCATCACCAGCCCAATAATCGGCAGGACAATAAACAACAGATAGATAACCAGATGCCCCAGATGCGCCATTCCGGTCATCATCGGCTTCGGTTTTGGCACAATCGGCGGAGCCGGGTATTTCAGCCTGACCAGCAGACGCGCCACCATCAGCGTTAAAATAGTGATACCGCAGGATACGTGCACCATGTTGAACAAGGGGCGATAGCTGCGCGGGAAAAATCCGCGAAACTCCATGGCGCTGTACGCCACAATAACCAACAAAAAGACCAGCCAGTGAATACCGATTTGCAGGCCAGAATACTTATTCCCCATAACACTTCCTGAATAAAAACAATAATGCGTCAACATAACGGGCTTTTGTTAAAAATTCATTAACTTTTGTTCACCCATTTTCAGTCGCTTACGCTTAACCGCAAGAACCGCTATTGCCGAGGATGCCTGTCTGGACTAAGCCTGGTAGGGAAAATATGTCGTACCGCCTCATTCTGACAGGAGAAAACCATGAGTAAAATTGGCATTAACGGTTTTGGTCGTATCGGTCGTCTGGTATTGCGTCGACTACTGGAAGTCAAAAGCAACGTGGAGGTTGTGGCCATTAATGACCTCACCTCGCCCAAAATTCTCGCCTATCTGTTAAAGCACGATTCAAACTACGGCCCGTTTCCCTGGAGCATCGACTTTACCGAAGACGCGCTGATTGTCGACGGTAAAAAAATCGCGGTTTACGCAGAAAAAGAGGCCAAAAATATTCCGTGGAAAACGACTGGCGCTGAGATAATCATCGAATGCACCGGTTTTTATACCTCGACAGAAAAAGCCAACGCGCACCTGGATGCAGGGGCCAAAAAAGTGCTGATATCCGCCCCGGCTGGCGATATGAAAACCATCGTCTTTAACGTCAACGACGATACAATGGATGCGAACGATCGGATTATCTCGGTCGCATCGTGCACCACTAACTGCCTCGCACCGATGGCGAAAGCCCTGCACGACAGCTTCGGTATTCAGCTTGGCACCATGACCACCATCCACGCCTACACGGGAACGCAGTCGCTGGTTGATGGACCTCGCGGGAAAGATCTGCGCGCCTCACGGGCAGCAGCGGAGAATATCATTCCCCATACCACCGGAGCCGCCAAAGCCATTGGTCTGGTCATTCCGGCATTGAGCGGAAAATTAAAAGGCCACGCCCAGCGTGTTCCGGTGAAAACAGGATCCGTCACGGAACTGGTATCGGTATTGGGGAAAAAAGTCACTGCTGAAGAGGTCAACAACGCGCTGAAAAAAGCCACGCAAGACAATGAGTCATTTGGTTATACCGATGAGGAAATCGTCTCGTCAGATGTCATTGGCTCGCATTTCGGTTCGGTATTTGATGCGACACAAACCGAAATTACCGAAGTGGGCGATCTGCAACTGGTAAAAACAGTCGCCTGGTACGATAACGAATACGGTTTTGTCACCCAACTTATTCGTACGCTGGATAAATTTATCAAGCTCTAATGTTCTGGCGGAGGCTCGCCTCCGCCCTCTTTCATTTCCCGCGAATTCAATACGTTGTGAGTCTCTCCCCGTTTTCGATTCACTGACTGTGCTATAGCTAACCTTTGCCACTGAGGGAGCATAGTAATGGAAGCACTGAGTCGTGAAACGTTAGAAAACATGATGGAGCAAGCCGTTGCTAAGGCCACCACCGTCTCATTCTGGCCGCAGGGTGAAGCCCCCGGAGCAAAAAACAGTGATGCGGTGTTTACGCCTGAACCCCGACATACAGGAACATCTCAGTATGATCGTGCGGTCACCGGTATTCGCGCCCCGGAAATTACCGTTTATGCCCCCGCAAAACCTAACGGCATAGGGATCCTTGTCACGCCAGGCGGCTCTTATCGTCGCGTGGTGATGGATAAAGAAGGCAGCGTACTGGCACCGTTCTTTAACGCTCGCGGTTATACCCTGTTTGTGATGACCTACCGCATGCCGGGTGATGGCCATGAGGAAGGCGCAAACGCGCCGCTGGCCGATGCCCAGCGCGCCATGCGCTACATTCGCGCCAACGCCCATGAATGGAAAATTAACCCTGATCGTATCGGTGTGTTGGGCTTCTCTTCCGGTGGTCACGTGGCCGCCAGTCTGGGAACCCGGTTTGCCGAAACGGTTTATACGCCGATAGATAACGTAGACGAGCAACCTGCGCGCCCTGCGTTTATGGCACTGGTGTACCCGGTTGTCACTCTGCGCGAAGACATCGGTCACCCGGGATCTCGTCTTGAGCTGGTTGGCGCTAAGCCAGAAAAGGAAGATCTGCGCCACTATTCTCTGGAAGAACGCGTGGATAGCACAACGCCGCCGACATTCCTGCTACACGCCATTGACGATCCGGCGGTGAAGGTAGAAAACAGCCTGGTCTTCTTTAATGCGCTACGTGAGCAGGGCGTTCCGGTCGAAATGCATCTGTTTGAACGCGGTAAGCACGGATTTGGTATTCGCGATGCGCAAGGGTTACCGCTGGCCATCTGGCCGGAAATGATGATGAACTGGGTAGCCACTAAAGTGTGAGGATGGCGCCGGGTGGCGTACAGACTCACCCGGCGAAAAACTTAGGACTGCAGATACACCACTTGCGTTTGCAGGTATTCGTTCAGGCCATGTTTACCATCAGCCCCGCCAATCCCGGACTTACGCCAGCCAGCGTGGAAGCCCTGCATCGCCTCGAAGTTTTCACGATTAATATAGGTTTCGCCAAACTTCAGCCCCTTAATCGCCTTCATTGCCGTATTCAGATTCTGCGTATAGATCGATGAGGTCAGACCGTAGTCGCTGTCATTGGCCATTGTCAACGCCTGTTCCAGCGTATCAAACGCCACCACCGGCAGCACCGGACCAAACGTCTCCTCGTGCATAATCGCCATCTCCTGGCGCACGTCTAACAGTAACGTCGGCGGGTAGTAATAACCTTTGCCGACAACAGCCTTACCGCCCAGCGCCACTCTGGCCCCTTCCTGCACCGCTCGTGCGACTTTCTGCTCCACACGATCCAGCGCAGCGGCGTTAATCAGCGGCCCCATCGCAATGTCATTGCGTTCGGCCGGATTGCCAAACTGCACGGCTTTCATCGCCTCACCCAAACGATTAACGAACCGGTCATAGATACCTTTCTGAACGTATACGCGCTCAGCACAGTTGCATACCTGTCCGGTATTGATCACCCGCGAGTCAACAATGGCCTTCACCGCCAGCTCAAGATCAGCATCGTCCATCACGATAGCCGGAGCTTTACCACCCAACTCCAGACAAACTTTAGTGATGTTTTTGGCCGCTGCGGCCATAATTTTCTCGCCCGCACCGACGCTGCCGGTCATACTCACCATCGCCACCTTGGGGTTTCCAGCCAGCTCCTGACCGACCGTTTCACCGCGTCCCAGCACCAGATTAAAGACCCCGCGCGGTAAACCAATGTCATCAACAATTTTGGCAAAGGCGATGGCGTTATTCGGTGTGAATTCACTCGGCTTAATGACAATGGTATTCCCCGTCAGCAAGGCGGGAGCCAGTTTGCGGGCAATCAGGAAAAACGGGAAGTTCCACGGCAGAATGCCCGTCGTCACGCCCAGTGCACGCTTAAACAGCAGGATATTCTCACCCGGGCGATCGCTTTGCAGGATCTCACCTTCATAGCGACGCGCCCACTCCGCCATGTAATCGATATAGTCGGCGGTAAACGCGACTTCAACGTCAGCCAGTTGTCGAATTTTTCCACCTTCCGCCACAATCAACGCGCTGATTTCATCGGCTCGCTGGCGGATACCCGCAGAAATTTTGCGTAACCAGTTTGCCCGTTCAATGGCAGGCAACGCTTCCCATTGCGGCTGAGCGCGATCCGCGGCATCGATCGCTTTACGTGCGTCTTCGGCACGCCCATCGGGAATACGCGAGATAATCTCTTCCGTGGCCGGATTGACGACATCAATCCAGGCGTCATCGTGCCAGGTCACAAACTGCCCATCGATATACATAGGATGTTGTACGGGTACTGACATGCGGCTCTCCTGTGATTGATTTGTTTTCAACAAGTAAAACTATTGTTAATTAATATCAATCATGCATGGCGCATTATCGCTGGAGTGGCGGTTCTGTGAACTGCTTCATAAAAGCGCCTGGCAAAGTGATGATTAAGAGAAAAAACGGGTGGGCTTTCTGCCCGTTTGCCGTAAAACGCCGACAAACGGGCAGAAGGGATTACAGAGAACGGCTCTCAAGTAAGTCGGTCAGCGCGGTATCATTTTTTAGCTGCTGCCAGGCTTGCTCAACGTCCTGAGGAATATCAACATGGGCGATAAAATCGCGGCCGCAAGGCCCGTAGCCGGTTGCATCATCACGCAGGCGCGGAAGCTCACCGGTAATGAGAGACAGGTAACGATCCACCGACCACAGACCTTCGGCGGTCGGGGCAAAATCCACGCCGTCGCCCTGCTCAATCAACTCGGGGACAAAACCGGGGAAACTGATCCAGCGTGGGGGCTGAGGGTCGTCACGCGTGACGCGTTCAAATGTCGCCATGGTGCGGCGCTGCATGGTAGGGTCTTGCACCACAATGACGGTCCCCATGGTTTGGGTCGCCTGACGCAGTAACGCACAGCTAAACCGGGCGTTCTCCCCACAGTTGGTGGACTGATCCTCTACCCAAATCTTCTCACCAGGAATGTGCCAGAACTGGTGCGCGATATCGGCAAGGATCGCCGCTTCCGCGCGACCAGTGGTACGAATCGTGTGGTAGCGTGGATGCTCTGCGATGGCGGCATACAGAAAGGTCGTTGAGTGACCGATACCGCCGCTAATCAGCAAGGGAACCTGTTGCTCTTTCGCTATCCGACAGGCTGCATCGATGGTCGGGATCACTGCGTTCCCGGCCAGAATCACGCAATCTGTCTGCACCGTAATATTTTCAGCGAAATCATTTTGCGCCAGCCATTGCCCCACGGTGTTAATCGCCGCAAGGGTGCTAGCGGAAAGTGGCGGAAACTGTCTCATGTTCATGACTCCTGGAGTTTGTTCTTTACCGGATACAGATGCCGGATGGCGGCTACGCCTTATCCGGCCTACGGTCCAGCACTGCGTTAACCCGTAATCTGATCCATTGCCTGCAGGATACGCTTATCCGAAATCGGATACGGCGTGCCAAGCTGCTGGGCAAAGTAGCTGACGCGCAGCTCTTCTATCATCCAGCGGATCTCTTTGACATCGTCATCTTCGCGGCGCGCGGGCGGCAATTTATTGAACCACTGCTGCCAGGACTGCTGCACGGTGTCCACTTTCAGCATCTGCGCGCGATCGCGGTGCGGATCGATGGCCAGTTTCTCCAGCCGTTTTTCAATCGCCTGCAAATAACGCAACGTATCGCCCAGACGTTTGAAACCGTTGCCGGTAACAAATCCTCGATACACCAGTCCGCCCATTTGCGCTTTGATATCCGCAAGCCCCAGCGCCATGGTCATATCCACGCGCCCTTTCAGACGTTTGTTGATATTAAACACTGCGGTCAGGATCTGTTCGACCTGCTTCGCAATCTCCACCACCGTATCGTTCAGTTCAGCCCGCACTTTTTCATGCAACGCCGCAAAGCCTTCTTCGGTCCACACCGGACCACCGTTGGCGTCAATTAGCTGATCCACACCGCAGGAGATACAGTCGTCAATCAAATCCAGAACTTTACCGTACGGGTTAAAGTACAGCCCCAGCTTGGCTTTATTGGGCAGCTTCTCGTGCAAATATTTGATTGGCGAAGGAATATTCAGCAGCAACAGGCGGCGTAAACCGCACCACATCGCCTGCTGTTGTTCCAGCGGATTATCAAACAGTTTGATGGCAACGCTGTCACGCTCATCGACCAGCGCCGGCCACGCTTTCACCTTATAGTTACCGCGTTTTTGTTCGTAACTTTCCGGAAGCCGGCCGAAGCTCCAGATGTGCAATCCACTCTGTTCGATACCGTCATCGGCCACCGCAGACAATGTTTCCTGAACTTTGCCCTTCAGCGCATCTTTCAAATCCTGTAGCGAACGCCCTTCCTGCAGCTTCTTGTTCTTATCATCCACCACCCGGAAGGTGATTTTTAGGTGATCGGGCACCTGATCCCAGTGCCAGTCTTCACGGTCAACGGTGACGCCGGTCATGCGGCGCAGTTCACGCTCCAGCGAGTCCAGCAGCGGCAGTTCCAGCGGCGTCACTCGGCCTAAAAACGCTTCCGCATAGTTCGGTGCGGGTACAAAGTTGCGTCGAACCGGTTTCGGCAGCGACTTAATCAGGGCGATCACCAGTTCACGGCGCAGCCCCGGAATTTGCCATTCAAAACCGCTCTCGTCGATCTGGTTGAGCAGCGGGAGTGGAATATGTACGGTCACACCGTCCGCATCGGCTCCGGGTTCGAACTGGTAGCTCAGGCGCAGCTTAAGGTTACCCTGATGCCAGAAGTTCGGATAATCCAGCTTACTGATTTTCTCCGCGCCCTCTTTGATGAGCATGCTCTTTTCAAAGTTGAGCAGATCCGGTGTTTCACGGCTGACCTTTTTCCACCAGCTATCAAAGTGACGAGCAGAAACCACCTCATGGCTGATACGTTGGTCGTAGAACTCAAACATCGTTTCGTCATCGACGAGAATGTCGCGGCGGCGTGATTTGTGCTCTAACTCTTCCACCTCCGCTCGTAGTTTCAGGTTATCGCGGAAAAACGCATGGCGCGTTTGCCAGTCACCTTCCACCAGCGCATGACGAATGAACAGTTCACGCGATAACGCAGGATCGATCTGACTGTAATTCACCTTACGGGCCGCAACAATCGGTAAGCCGTAGACAGTGACTTTTTCTGTCGCCATCACAGCACCCTGCGCGCGTTCCCAGTGCGGCTCACTGTATGAACGTTTGATCAGATGCTGGGCTACCGGCTCCACCCATTCAGGATCGATACGCGCGGCAATGCGTCCCCACAAGCGGCTGGTTTCCACCAACTCCGCTACCATCGTCCACTTCGGCGGTTTTTTGAATAAACCTGACCCCGGGAAGATCGAGAAGCGAGCGTTACGCGCCCCGGTAAACTCCTGTTTATCGGTATCTTTCATCCCGATATGAGACAGTAAACCGGTCAGCAACGCGACGTGGATCTCCCGATATTCAGCAGGTTCGCTGTTAACCGGAATACCCAACTCTTTCACCACCTGGCGCAGTTGTGTGTAGATATCCTGCCACTCTCGCACGCGCAGATAGTTCAGAAAGTCGACTTTGCACTGGCGACGAAACTGGTTTGACGACAACGCTTTTTGCTGCTCGCCGAGATAGTTCCACAGATTCACAAACGCGAGGAAATCAGACTCTTTATCGTGGAAACGGCGGTGCTTCTCGTCGGAAGCCTGCTGCTTGTCCATTGGACGCTCGCGCGGATCCTGAATGGACAGCGCCGAGGTAATGATCATCGCCTCACGTACGCAGCCATGTTTTTGCGCTTCCAGCACTATGCGCGCCAGACGCGGATCCACCGGCAGTTGCGACAGCTGACGGCCCAACGGCGTTAACTTGTAAGCTGTTGCCTGTTCGTCGGTGGTTATCGCCCCCAGCTCTTCGAGCAGGCGTACACCGTCCTGAATATTGCGCTTATCCGGCGCTTCAACAAACGGGAACGCCGCGATATCGCCCAGCCCCAACGCGGTCATCTGCAAAATAACGGATGCCAGGTTGGTACGCAGGATCTCCGGGTCGGTAAACTCCGGACGCGACAGGAAATCGTCTTCGGAATACAGACGAATACAGATCCCTTCCGAAACACGACCACAGCGGCCTTTACGCTGGTTGGCAGAAGCCTGCGACACCGGTTCAATCGGCAAGCGCTGAACTTTGGTGCGGTAACTGTAGCGACTGATACGCGCGGTGCCTGGATCAATGACGTATTTGATTCCCGGAACGGTCAGCGACGTTTCTGCCACGTTGGTCGCCAGCACGATACGGCGACCACTGTGCGACTGGAATACACGGTTCTGCTCACTGTTTGAAAGACGCGCATACAGCGGCAACACTTCGGTGTGGCGTAAATCCAGTTTATTCAGGGCATCGGCGGTATCACGGATTTCACGTTCGCCGCTCATGAAGATCAGAATGTCGCCCTGACTTTCATGGCCTAACTCATCTACGGCATCAAAAATCGCCTGCAGTTGGTCACGCTCGGTGTCATCTGCATCTTCAACAATCGGGCGATAGCGCACTTCCACCGGATACGTTCGGCCGGAGACTTCGATAATCGGCGCGTTATTGAAATGCTTTGAAAAGCGTTCAGGATCGATGGTCGCCGAAGTGATGATAATTTTTAGATCCGGGCGACGCGGCAGAAGTTCTTTCAGATAGCCGAGCAGAAAGTCGATATTCAGACTGCGTTCATGCGCTTCATCGATGATGATGGTGTCGTACTGCATCAGCAGTCGATCCTGCTGGATTTCCGCCAGCAGGATACCGTCCGTCATCAGCTTGACCATGGTGTTATCACTGACATGATCGCTGAAACGAACTTTATAACCAATACAGCCGCCCGGCTCGGTCTGCAGCTCTTCCGCAATACGGTTCGCCACGGTGCGCGCCGCCAGACGACGCGGTTGGGTATGGCCGATCAGCCCTTTTACCCCGCGCCCCAGTTCCATACAGATTTTGGGTAACTGGGTGGTTTTCCCCGAGCCGGTCTCGCCAGCAACAATCACCACCTGATGATCGCGAATTGCGTCCAGAATATCCTGTTTTTTCTGGCTGACGGGCAGGTTTTCCGGATAGCTGATTTCCGGACGCGCCGCTTCACGCAGCACAACTTTACCGGCTGCCTGCTCAATCTCTTTCGCCATCTCCTGGTAAATGGCCTGTTGTGCATCAGGATTTTTAACCTTCTTCACGCCGTGCAGGCGGCGGGCAAAACGCTGTCTGTCACGCAGCATCAATGAATCCAGCTGTTGCTGCAACATGTTGAAGGTTAATTTTTGTTGTTCTGTCATAGCGTTAAAAGGCAGTGCTCTGCCGGGTTAAATCTCTTTTAGATGATGGGTATAGAGTACCACATCGGCGCTTTTCATGTGTTGTTCAATAATTTCGAACATAGGATTCGATATATTGCGCTATCACTGCGACAGGATTGTGAATAAAGTGTCAACAAGCAACGGGGCTCACCCCCTTCAAACACATAAAAGGAAACACCCATGAGCAAGGTATTAGTTCTTAAATCCAGTATTCTGGCAGGGTACTCTCAGTCTGGTCAGTTGTCTGATTATTTTGTTGAACAGTGGCGTGAAAAGCACTCTGCTGATGAAATCACTATCCGTGACCTGGCTGCAAATCCTGTACCGGTACTGGATGGCGAACTGGTGGGTGCGATGCGCCCGAGCGATACACCGCTGACACCGCGTCAGCAGGAAGCGCTGGCGCTGTCCGATGAGCTGATTGCTGAGCTGAAAGCGCATGATGTGATTGTTATCGCCGCGCCGATGTACAACTTCAACATCCCAACGCAGTTGAAAAACTACTTTGACCTGATTGCCCGCGCTGGTGTGACTTTCCGTTATACCGAGAAAGGCCCGGAAGGTCTGGTGATGGGTAAACGCGCTGTGGTGCTGACCAGCCGTGGTGGTATCCATAAAGATACACCAACCGACCTGATCACGCCGTACCTGAACGTATTCCTGGGCTTTATCGGCATCACCGACGTGAATGTCGTCTTTGCTGAAGGTATTGCTTACGGCCCGGAAGTGGCGTCTAAAGCACAATCCGACGCGAAAGCCGCTATCGACAGCGTAGTTGCTGCCTGATAATTCCCCCTCTCACCGTCCGGTGAGAGGGTTTCTCCGGCACTTACTTCTTTACCTGTACCCGTATCTGTTTGCCGTGAATGCGATTAATATCACGCCAGATGGTTGCATAATCCCTGCATTTCGCCAGATTCTCTTCCCAGCAATGAAGCAAAAATTGTTCAGGCTCCGCGACATCCCGGCTTAACAGTTTGAATACCCAACGATTCCAGACATACCACTTGAGAAGCCACATGATTTCACCCCACAACGCAACCGGTGTTGGACTATATCAGCATCCATTTTATGCCGTGTGGCAACTATTGCGATGTCGATGAGTAAGTCAGCGTCGTGACCGGGGGTTGTGTACAAAGAGATTTATTCTTTCCGCAACCACTTACCATTTATACCCTGGACATATTCACCCGGTTTAGCGCGAGCAACCAGCTTTTGCCCGGCCATTTTTGCTACTTCATCTGGCGGAATATTATTGCTCTCTGCCAGTTGCTGATAGCTGGCGTTGCGCGCTTTATTAATCTCACTCACCAGTGCCTGCGTTTCGGCATCGGTTTGCAATGCAACCAGATAGCCATTGAGCGTTTCTCCTACTCGACCCTGAGCTCTGGCTTCATTCAGGGTCAATGCCCACGCATTGCTACTGAGTAAACTCAGGACGACCAGCGCCACTGCAAACTGTTTTCTCATCATGACCTCAGAACAAATCGCTGCGCGATTTCAATAAGCTTTCGACGTCTTTATCAACTTTGATATGGATCTCATGCTCGATTTTGACGTTCATATTAATGGTGATGGGCTCTTTTGGCGCAGCCACTTCGATTCTGGGAGTGCACCCTACCAGCAGAGATGAAGCCAGCAGACCCAGCATGGCAGCTATCGTTTTCATTGTTGTTCCTCACATTCCTTGCCTTCCGGGCAATGGGTTTCCGGCAGCGCTGCATTTTGTTCAAGCCATGCCTGTAAATTGTCGCCAAAACGCAAGCTGCGCCATAGCGTAAAGACGTTTTCCTCGTGGGTATAATTCAAATTAACTGTACCTACTTTGCCATCCACCCGACTATTGCCAGTCACGGTTGACTGCATGGTTAAGACACCGAGGTTATCCAGATTTATTTTCGTCCACGAATGGCTTATTTCCATATAACGCAGCCAGTTAATGGCCGCCCCCGCCGCCATGTTATCTTTGACGACCGCATCCGCGGTGTCCTTATCAATACGCAACGTCATCGGCCCCGGATTAGTCAACCAGCCGTCTTTGATGATCCATTTTTCGTTATCCAGCCATAATGGCAACGCGCCACTGACCGGGCCAGACATGGCGAACTGTTTGGGGTTAACCGCACTGATAAGCTCGCTGGAAGAGATATTCTGCACTCGCAATAAGGCCGGATCGTGCTGCGGCATCCGCAGTTGCTGCATGATGATTTTGCCCCCCAGCAGGTCAGCGCTGACATCGCTCAACAGTAACGGGTTGTTTTCACTCCAGGGGTATGCCCCCTGCAGATCGGCGGCGATATTTTTCACCGTCACCTGATTCACCACTTCCGCAATACGCAATGAAATAGGTCCACGCGTACCCAGTTGCCATGCACCTTCACTAAACCGGAAAGGCAATACAAAATCGACACCGTTGATTTGGTTATCGGGCATCCAGGCGCTACCGCCTTTTAACACTCCATGACCGCCCGCTTCAAAGCCCTGCTCCGGGGCTGCCGAAAACGCGACCTGCGCATACAGCTCACCTTCTCGTAGCTTCATTTTCCAGTCAGGTGGGATCAGCGGTTGGAATACGGTGAGCGATTGTTTTGGCCACCAGGCCTGTCCGCGCAGGCGGATACCGTCCCAACGACCATTCAACTGTACGGGCCCAATCGCCCCAGCGTGAAGCTGGCCTTTGAACTGGAAGATTGTCGGATCGCTACCATCGACGCTGAACTTCAGCGTCGATGGTGGTAACACGCTTCCCCCGGTGAAGGTGGTGTTCCCTGCGTCCAGCGACAGCGCGCCGCTAAATGTCGGTTTGGTTGCATCCCGCACCCAGACTATCGGTTCGTCCATCACCAGGCGTGGGTTTTCCACCTTCATCGTACCGTATTGCAAATGATCAAATCCGGTGGAAAGATCAAATAGCTTCAGGGTGTTGTCATGCCATTCCCCCTTACCCGCTACGTCCCAACGGGCATGCATCGGCGTAAAGCTGCCTTCACCCCAATATCGCCACTGCCAACGACCAGCATCAGGAAGAAAATCATTTGCCAGGCCATCCAGATGCAGTTCAAAGCCCCCCATCTGGTTTTCATGCGCACGTAAAATAGCCTGCAGACGCCCATCCACACCGCGTTGCGTGACTTTTACCCCTGCCAGCGGCCAGCGAATCTCGTCAATATCCAGCGAATCAATCACCCGCCCACGTGAGCGCAGCAGCGCCCCTGGCTCGAAAGCCAATTGCGGATCGTTCAGACTTCCGGTGAGTCTCGCGGGTAATTTCGCGTAGAAGATCAGATCGCCCTGTTTCGCTTCACCGGTCAACTGTAGCGGCATCTCGCTACTATCCATGCCAAGCTTACCCGGCCCCAGCGTTAATACGGCATTTCCTTTACCGGCGTCGCCATGCGTCAGAACATTCAGACGCCCACTCACCACCGCGTTTTCCAGTCCTGCCTGCCAGTTTTCAACTTTCATGCCCAGCCGGCCACTTAACGGGAATCCCTGATAAGGCCAGTTCCAGCGTCCGTCGCTGATGGTCAGTTGCTGGCGTGTTATTTCCCACGGAAGGTCAAGCAGCGGATCGGCATTATCCCGCGCCATGACGATCAGTTGTCCGCTGTTTTGTTGCCACTCCAGTTCGGCGTCCACAAGCGTAGGTTCTTGCGGCAAACTTAACGTCGCAACCGCATGACCGCTTACCGGCAGTCCATCGGGCACCAGTGGCATAGTGAATTCACCGACCAGTCTTACCGGCGGCTGGCCTTCAAATGCCGCAACATCCAGCTCAGTTACTGTGAGGTTTTGCCCGTGCAAACGCCCCTGGAATTTAACTTTTTCCCCCTGGTAACGCAGCTGTTGAGTGGAGGGAGTGAGCGAGAGTGACAGTTTTCCCTGCCATTCCTGCCATGGAGAGAGAATAAGTTTGTCGATGTTAATCCAGGTATTAGGCAGCATTGACTGCCATTCAGCCAGCGTTTTGGGCGCTACTGGCGACGGCTCTGTCTGTGGCAATTTGGCCAGGCAAGCTGAGTCCAGCTCGATGGTCCCGACATTCAGCAACCAGCGGCTGGGGTGAGACAGATCCGCCTGAGTAATGCGCGCTAGCGGACAATCTTCAACCAGATAGCGGAGTTCAGGTATATGTAACCCATGCCGTGTCAGCCGCGGGCTCTCGTCCAGCGCGATGCGTGTTCCAACGGGTAACCAGATACCCACCAACGTAGGCACCCACAGGCCAAGCGTCATCACTAGCGTCAGCGGCACGAGAATCAATAATAAGAGGAGTGCCAGAACGGCTTTATATTTACCCTTCATGGGTAGTTAATATCCTGATTTAGCAAAAATTTAAGCCGGTTTAGGCCCGTATTGTGGCATGTTTAACTGGATATGCCCACATTAAGGATAGATAACCGTTTTATAGGCACGCTGTTACACGTGCCGTCGGGGATATTAAGATTCAGACTCAATGGGGCCTCAGTTGTCCATCGCTATGTTTAGGTCCTATACGACCTGCTTCTATCAGAATTTCTTCAATGAGTTCTTCGAGGCACTCCCTACCATGATGATCGCAGACCAGATGTACCTGCCGGGAAATCTCATCAGGTTTCATACCATCGCATAATGCCGCCTTCAGCATTAAGGTGGCCCATCGTTTTGCTTCAGAGTGAGTTAACATGACTCCTCCCGATATTTGCTACCTGTATAAGCGTAGCTGTCAGGATGTGATTCGGCTGGCTTTTTAACCACGTTGTCTTTACCGGTATGAGCTGAATGAAAATTATCCAGTTGTTGAAAACGCGTAATCTGCCCACACTAACCAGATATACGTTGGAATTATTCATTACGTCCATGACTATCAATAACTTTTTATATTTTGTAAAATAATTTGAATTGGATTAATGTGACGTCAAAATCACTGGAGAAAGTCTTATGAAACTCGCCATCTATAGTACAAAACAGTACGACAAGAAGTATCTGCAGCAGGTTAACGAGGCTTTTGGTTTTGAACTTGAATTCTTTGACTTTCTGTTGACGGAAAAAACAGCCAAAACCGCCCATGGCTGCGAAGCCGTGTGCATTTTCGTCAACGACGATGGTAGCCGCCCTGTTCTGGAAGAGCTGAAAAAGCATGGCGTGAAATATATCGCGCTACGTTGCGCCGGGTTCAACAACGTCGATCTCGACGCTGCAAAAGAGCTGGGTATGCAGGTCGTACGTGTGCCAGCCTATTCACCGGAAGCCGTCGCTGAGCATGCGATTGGCATGATGATGACGCTGAATCGCCGCATTCACCGCGCTTATCAGCGTACCCGTGATGCCAACTTCTCTCTTGAAGGGCTGACCGGCTTTACCATGTATGGCAAAACGGCTGGGGTGATCGGTACCGGTAAAATCGGTATTGCGGCCCTGCGGATCCTGAAAGGTTTTGGTATGCGCCTGCTGGCGTTTGATCCCTACCCAAGCGCTGCTGCGCTGGAGTTAGGCGTTGAATATGTCGATCTTAAAACGCTATTTGCCGAGTCCGATGTCATCTCTCTGCACTGCCCGTTAACACCGGAGAATTATCATCTGCTCAATCATGAAGCCTTTGAGCAAATGAAAAACGGCGTGATGGTTATTAACACCAGTCGTGGTGCATTGATCGACTCGCAAGCCGCTATTGATGCGCTGAAAAACCAGAAAATTGGTTCTCTGGGTATGGACGTGTATGAAAACGAACGCGATCTGTTCTTTGAAGATAAATCCAATGACGTGATTCAGGATGATGTGTTCCGTCGCCTGTCGGCCTGTCATAACGTGCTGTTTACCGGGCATCAGGCGTTCCTGACCGCCGAAGCGTTAACCAGCATTTCTGAGACTACGCTACAGAATCTGGCTCAAATCTCCAAAGGCGAAACCTGTCCAAACGCCCTCTTCTGATTTCCGTGCTCCCCTGGATTCAGGGGAGCATTTTCAGACAATCACCGATGATAAAACACTCAGTATCATTATTATATTGAATGTATTCCCGTCACAAACCCAGAGAAATAGAATGAAGAAAGTTGTCACGTTGATTGCGCTCAGCATGCTGATGGCTGGCTGTGTGAGCAATGGAAAAGTGTCCGTCAATCGCGAACAGTTGCAGCATCACCGCTTCGTTTTGCAGAGCGTCAATGGCAAGCCGGTAACCGTCGCCAATAACCCACCTGAATTAAGTTTCGGTGAAAATATGACGGTGTCGGGAAAAATGTGTAATCAGTTCCATGGTCAGGGCAAGCTGTCCGACGGTGAATTAAAAGTGAAAGACATGGCAATGACGCGCATGATGTGCGCCGATCCACAGCTTAACGCGCTCGACGGCATCGTCAGCGAGATGTTTAAGCAAGGCGCACAAGTTGATCTGACTGCTGACCAGTTAACACTGGCTACGGCAGAACAAACGTTGACGTTTAAACTGGCAGATTTAATGTAATAAAAGCAGTGGCTCAATAATTCCCACAGCTTCCGGCGGCAAGCGACTGCTCACTACAGCGTTTGCCGTTAGGTAATGCACACATGCCGATGGCAGAACCATCCAGTTGGCGTGCCACGGAGAGCGAACCTCCAATCATGGCGCAATTTGCCTCTCCAGAACTGGACATTACGGCCTTCATTCCCGGTGCGACATGAGCGGCGGTTGCCTGCTGAACAGGTTCACTGCTGCACGCCGATAATAATAACGCGGCACACCCTACCCAAAACGCTGCGCGCATCTTACTCCCCTCTGAAAATTAACCAAACGACACAGCCATAAATAATAGGCAGCGGAAACATTGCCGTCGAGAGGCAAAATGCGCATTTATGCGTGCTATTTACATTTTCTGGCAATTTTTTGGCTACTCCTTTGATCAAACCATTCATTCTGATTATTCCCAGGACACAAAAGCGAAAATCTGTCTTTAGCGCTTTTGCTAAAATAGAAAGATAACTACAGGATTCGCCGCAGTTACGTGAGTCCCTCTTTTTGCGCAATGTAAGGGTGTCAGTATGATCACAATTGACGGTAATGGTGCGGTTGCTTCAGTCGCATTTCGTACCAGCGAAGTTATCGCCATCTACCCGATTACGCCCAGTTCGACAATGGCTGAACAGGCAGATGCCTGGGCCGGAAACGGGCTTAAAAACGTCTGGGGGGATACCCCTCGCGTCGTAGAAATGCAGTCAGAAGGCGGCGCAATCGCGACCGTTCACGGTGCATTGCAGACCGGTGCGCTCTCTACGTCGTTTACCTCATCGCAGGGTCTGTTGCTGATGATCCCAACGCTGTACAAACTGGCCGGTCAGTTGACACCATTTGTGCTGCACGTTGCCGCGCGTACCATTGCTACTCATGCGCTGTCTATCTTCGGTGACCATTCCGACGTAATGGCAGTGCGCCAGACAGGGTGCGCGATGCTGTGTGCCAGCAGCGTGCAGGAAGCACAGGACTTTGCGCTCATTTCACAAATGGCCACTCTGAAAAGTCGGGTTCCGTTTATTCATTTCTTTGATGGTTTCCGCACATCGCATGAAATCAATAAAATTGTGCCGCTGGCCGATGACACGATCCTCAGCCTGATGCCGCAAGCTGAAATTGATGCGCATCGTGCCCGCGCGCTGAACCCTGAACATCCCGTTATTCGCGGGACATCTGCGAACCCGGATACCTACTTCCAGTCGCGTGAAGCGACAAACCCCTGGTACAACGCGGTTTACGAAAACGTCGAACAGGCGATGAACGACTTCGCCGCGGCGACGGGCCGCCAGTATCAACCCTTTGAGTATTACGGTCATCCACAGGCGGAACGTGTCATTATCTTGATGGGTTCTGCAATTGGTACCTGCGAAGAAGTCGTCGAAGAGTTACTTGCTCGTGGAGAGAAAGTTGGCGTCCTGAAAGTTCGGCTGTTCCGCCCATTCTCTGCCAAACATTTACTGCGCGCCCTGCCGGAAACCGTACGCAGCATCGCCGTTCTGGATCGCACCAAAGAGCCGGGTGCCCAGGCAGAACCGCTGTATCTGGATGTAATGACCGCGCTGGCGGAAGCCTTTAACTGCGGCGAGCGGGAAACCCTACCGCGCGTAATTGGCGGGCGTTATGGCCTTTCTTCCAAAGAGTTTGGCCCGGACTGCGTCATGGCGGTCTTTACTGAGCTGAGTAGCGCGAAGCCGAAACCTCGCTTTACGGTTGGTATCTATGATGATGTCACCAACCTGTCACTACCGCTACCGGAAAGCACCCTGCCCGGTACCGCGAAGCTCGAAGCGCTGTTCTACGGTCTGGGCAGTGACGGCAGCGTGTCGGCCACCAAAAATAATATCAAGATTATCGGTAACTCGACGCCGTGGTATGCGCAGGGTTATTTCGTGTATGACTCGAAAAAAGCAGGCGGTCTGACGGTTTCTCACCTGCGCGTCAGCGAGCAGCCTATTCGATCAGCGTATCTGGTTTCACAAGCCGATTTTGTTGGCTGTCACCAACTGCAATTTATCGATAAGTATCAGATGGCCGAGCGCCTGAAACCAGGCGGGATCTTCCTGCTTAATACTCCTTACAACGTGGATGAAGTCTGGGCGCGTTTGCCGCAGGAAGTTCAGGCAGTACTGAATCAGAAGAAGGCCCGTTTCTACGTGATTAATGCGGCCAAAATCGCTCGCGAATGCGGTCTGGCAGCGCGTATTAACACCGTTATGCAAATAGCATTCTTCCATTTGACGCAAATCTTACCCGGCGACAGCGCGTTGGTTGAATTGCAGGGTGCGATTGCGAAAAGCTATAGCAGTAAAGGTCAGGATCTGGTTGAACGTAACTGGCAGGCGCTGGCTCTGGCGCGTGAATCCGTCGCCGAAGTGGCACTCCAGCCAGTTGACCCGCACAGCGCTAACCGCCCACCGGTGGTTTCTGATGCCGCGCCGGATTTCGTGAAAACCGTTACCGCGGCAATGCTCGCCGGTCTGGGTGATGCTCTTCCCGTATCCGCGCTGCCGCCAGACGGCACCTGGCCAATGGGCACCACGCGTTGGGAAAAACGCAATATCGCCGAAGAGATCCCCATCTGGAAGGAAGAGCTGTGTACCCAGTGTAACCACTGCGTTGCCGCTTGCCCGCACTCGGCAATCCGCGCCAAAGTGGTTTCACCAGAAGCGATGGAAAACGCCCCTGCCAGCCTGCATTCTCTGGATGTGAAATCACGCGATATGCGCGGTCAGAAATATGTCCTGCAGGTTGCGCCTGAGGATTGCACCGGTTGTAATCTGTGCGTCGAAGTGTGCCCGGCGAAAGACAGGCAGAATCCGGAGATCAAGGCCATCAATATGATGTCGCGCCTTGAGCATGTTGAAGAAGAAAAAGTTAACTACGACTTCTTCCTCAATCTGCCGGAAATAGACCGCACTAAACTGGAACGCATTGATATTCGTACCTCACAGTTGATAACGCCGCTGTTTGAATATTCCGGCGCCTGCTCGGGCTGTGGTGAAACGCCGTATATCAAGCTGCTTACGCAACTGTACGGCGACCGCATGCTGATCGCCAATGCGACCGGCTGTTCATCGATTTATGGCGGTAACCTGCCCTCAACGCCGTATACCACCGACGCTAACGGTCGTGGGCCCGCGTGGGCAAACTCACTGTTTGAGGATAACGCCGAGTTCGGTCTGGGCTTCCGTCTGACGGTAGATCAGCACCGTGTGCGCGTTATGCGTTTATTGGAACAGTTTGCCGATAACATTCCGGCTGAACTGAATGACGCCCTGCACGCTGAAGCGACGCCAGAAGTACGCCGTGAACAAGTTGCCGCGCTGCGCCAGCACCTGAAAGATGTCGAAGGCGCACAGCAGCTGTTAACCGATGCCGATGCGTTGGTCGAGAAATCCATCTGGCTGATTGGCGGCGACGGCTGGGCTTACGATATTGGTTTTGGCGGTCTGGATCACGTCCTGAGTCTGACCGAGAACGTCAATATTCTGGTGCTGGATACTCAATGTTACTCCAACACGGGTGGACAAGCGTCGAAAGCCACACCGCTCGGGGCTGTCACCAAATTTGGCGAACACGGCAAGCGCAAGGCGCGTAAAGATCTTGGCGTCAGTATGATGATGTACGGGCACGTGTATGTTGCACAGATCTCTCTGGGCGCACAGTTGAACCAGACGGTGAAAGCGATTCAGGAAGCAGAAGCCTATCCGGGTCCGTCGCTGATTATCGCCTATAGCCCATGTGAGGAGCACGGTTACGATCTCGCGCTAAGCCACGATCAGATGCGCCAGCTGACGGCGACCGGATTCTGGCCGCTGTACCGCTTTGATCCGCGTCGTGCAGATGAAGGTAAATTGCCGCTGGCGCTGGACTCTCGCCCACCGTCAGACGCGCTGGCCGAAACATTGCTTAACGAGCAGCGCTTCCGCCGCCTGAATGCCCAACAGCCAGAAGTTGCTGAGCAGCTGTGGAAAGACGCCGCCGCCGATCTGCAAAAACGCTACGACTTCCTGGCCCAACTGGCAGGTAAAGCAGAAAAGAGCGGTGCCGAGTAATACATTTATCTCAGTATTTGCCTGGAACCAAAAAAAAAGCCCGAACAGTTGTTCGGGCTTGTCAATTTATTCGCTGGCTAATTAATAATTACCATCAATATACCAACGAAAAATAAAACGTGACAATAAAGGCATATAACACGCGCAGAATAGCCCAACAAAATTCAATTGTATAATTTTTATTTTATATATTTTCACGCAACACATTCATCGCAATTATCATCATTTCCGTAGAATTATTTATTTAAGGTTTTACTTAAGGCGTAACAATTCATATTTATCTCTTTACGGAACTTCTCCTTTAGCATGCTTTTACTCCCTACATGGGTAGTCACAGGTTAATAAAAAAACTAAAGGATTATTTCAATGAACAGAAAAGTACTGGCTCTCGTAATTCCTGCCCTGCTGGCTGCAGGTGCTGCTCACGCGGCTGAAGTTTATAATAAAGATGGCAACAAATTAGATCTCTACGGTAAAGTAGACGGCCTGCGTTATTTCTCTGATGATGCCAACAAAGATGGCGATCAGACTTATGTTCGTGGCGGCTTCAAAGGCGAAACTCAGATCAACGATATGCTCACCGGTTACGGTCAGTGGGAATATCAGGTCAATGCCAACACCACTGAAGGCAACCGCAACAATAATTTCACTCGTCTGGCCTTTGCCGGTCTGAAATTCGGCGACTACGGCTCATTCGACTACGGCCGTAACTACGGCGTACTGTACGACGTAGAAGGCTGGACCGATATGCTGCCTGAGTTCGGCGGTGACTCCTACACCTATGCTGATAACTTTATGACCGGCCGTGCTAACGGCGTAGCAACCTACCGTAACACTGACTTCTTCGGTCTGGTGAACGGTCTGAACTTTGCACTGCAGTATCAGGGCGCGAACGAGCAAGCGGGTGATGAGCAGGAAGGTACCGGTAACGGCAGCGATCGTAACGTGCAGAACTCTAACGGCGACGGTTTCGGTATCTCCTCTACCTACGATCTGGGTATGGGCGTAAGCTTCGGTGCGGCTTACTCGACTTCTGACCGTACTAACGATCAGGTTAACGCTGGTAAAGCTGGCGGCAACGTTGCCGGCGGTGATACAGCTGACGCATGGACTACCGGCCTGAAATACGATGCCAACAACATCTACCTGGCAACCATGTACTCCGAAACCCGTAACATGACTCCGTACGGCGACAGCGGCGTGGCGAACAAAACTCAGAACTTCGAAGTCACTGCACAGTACCAGTTCGACTTCGGTCTGCGTCCGGCTGTGTCTTTCCTGATGTCTAAAGGTAAAGACCTGAACGCTACCGACGGTGACAAAGACCTGGTTAAATATGCTGATATCGGCGCTACCTACTACTTCAACAAAAACATGTCCACCTATGTTGATTACAAAATCAACCTGCTGGACGAAGACGACAGCTTCTACACTCGTAACAACATCTCTACTGATGACGTAGTTGCATTAGGTCTGGTTTACCAGTTCTAATCCGTCAGCCCGCTGGCAACAGCGGGCTATCCTTTCTTTGATAACCAATCTGTTTTATCCAGATCGAAATATTATATCTATTGTATTAAAACACGCCTTTGATAGATGATATCTTGCATTAAGACCTGTAGTAGAGGATACCTGCAATGAATCATCATCCTGTAAAATCATCCCGTATTGCATCCGTCGGCTATGACGAATCCTCTCACACGCTGGAAATTCGCTTTCACCAATTGGCTACCCTGCAATATCAGCCTGTCCCTGCCCGTATTTTTCGTGATTTCCTGAGCGTGGTCTCGAAAGGTCGATTTTACGACGGCGTAATAAAAGGCAAGTTTCCTGAAATCAAAATAAAGTGATGCCAAAATGTGATCTTTGTCATTGTACATAAAGTGCCATTACGCGGTAAGCTTTAGGTGGATACTTAAACAGGAGGTTTTATGAACAGAACGATTCTTGTACCCATCGATATTTCAGACTCAGAATTAACTCAACGCGTTATTGCCCATGTTGAAGCAGAGGCCAAAATTGACGATGCGCAGGTCCATTTTCTGACCGTAATTCCGTCACTGCCCTATTACGCTTCTCTGGGACTGGCCTACTCGGCAGAGTTACCGGCCATGGACGATCTGAAAGCCGAAGCAAAATCTCAACTGGAAGAGATTATCAAGAAGTTCAATATCCCAACGGACAGAGTGCACATTCATGTCGCAGAAGGTGCGCCGAAAGATAAGATTCTGGAGATCGCCAAAAAATTACCGGCTGATATGGTCATTATTGCCTCACACCGACCTGACATCACCACCTACCTGCTGGGCTCTAACGCCGCAGCAGTAGTGCGTCATGCGGAGTGTTCGGTACTGGTAGTCCGCTAAGCTTTCAGGCCCGCACATCGCTGCGGGCTTTTTGTTTCTACCACTTATACCCCACGATTCCTGTCCTAAATGTGCTGACATTTTTCCCGCTTATCCGTACCATACACGCCACAGTTTTTATATCAGACTTCTTTTGCCGGACTATCCGGCGTGATGCATACTCTTCTGATGCCACACTATGAATTGAGCCTCTATTAAATGTCGCAAAATCAAGATATTAGCAAGAAAGAACAATACAACCTGAACAAATTGCAAAAACGTCTGCGTCGTAACGTGGGCGAAGCCATTGCCGACTTCAATATGATCGAAGACGGCGATCGCATTATGGTGTGTCTTTCCGGCGGGAAAGACAGCTATACCATGCTGGAGATCCTGCGTAATTTGCAGCAAAGCGCCCCGATCAGTTTTTCCTTGGTTGCGGTTAACCTCGATCAAAAACAACCCGGCTTCCCAGAACACATTCTGCCGGAGTATCTGGAACAGCTGGGCGTTGAGTACAAGATTGTCGAAGAAAACACTTACGGGATCGTCAAAGACAAAATCCCTGAAGGCAAAACGACCTGCTCGCTCTGCTCTCGCCTGCGTCGCGGTATTCTGTACCGTACGGCAACCGAGTTAGGTGCCACCAAGATTGCGCTCGGCCACCATCGCGACGACATCCTGCAAACGCTGTTTTTAAACATGTTCTACGGCGGAAAAATGAAAGGTATGCCACCGAAGCTGATGAGTGATGACGGTAAGCACATCGTGATCCGCCCGCTAGCTTACTGCCGTGAGAAAGATATCGAGCGCTTCTCCGAAGCGAAAGGTTTCCCGATTATTCCGTGCAATCTGTGCGGCTCACAGCCTAACCTGCAGCGTCAGGTCATTGCTGACATGCTGCGTGACTGGGACAAACGCTATCCAGGTCGGATTGAAACCATGTTCAGTGCGATGCAGAACGTTGTGCCTTCACATCTGAGCGATATCAATCTGTTCGATTTTAAAGGCATTAAGCACGGTTCAGAGGTTGTGGACGGCGGTGATTTAGCGTTCGATCGTGAAGAGATCCCGCTACAGCCTGCGGGCTGGCAGCCAGAAGAAGATGATGCTCAACTGGATGAGTTACGCCTGAACGTGGTGGAAGTGAAGTAAGTCGATTATGTAAACGCCCTATCAGGCCTACAACGAGCATATACCCGTTGTAGGCCTGATAAGCGGAGCGCCATCAGGCACTCCAATGGGTATTTATTTCAATAAACGAACTCGGCAAGTCTTGCCTTTAATCTTACCGTTTTGCAATTGTTTCCACGCCTTGTGCGCTATGTTCTGGCGAACGGCGACATAGACGTGTGCTGGATGAACGGCAATTTTGCCGATATCGGCGCCATCCAGGCCAATATCACCGGTCAGAGCCCCCAGAACATCACCAGGACGCATTTTAGCCTTTTTGCCACCATCAATGCATAACGTCGCCATCTCTGCTTCCAGCGGCAGGATTGACACGTTAGCTGGCGCTGGCAGCCAGTTCAGCTTCAATTGCAGCATTTCAGAAAGAATATTGGCACGCTGTGCTTCTTCCGGCGCACAGAAACTAATCGCCAGACCGCTGTTACCGGCTCGCGCGGTACGTCCGATACGATGGACATGAACCTCCGGATCCCACGCCAGTTCGAAGTTAACCACCAGTTCGAGTGATTTAATATCCAGGCCACGTGCGGCCACATCGGTGGCAACCAGAACGCGTGCGCTGCCGTTGGCAAAACGCACCAGCGTCTGGTCGCGATCGCGCTGTTCCAGATCGCCATGCAGTGAAAGTGCGCTTTGCCCCGCCTCATTCAATGCGTCACACACGGCCTGACAGTCTTTTTTGGTGTTGCAAAAAACGACGCATGAAGCAGGCTGGTGCTGGCTGAGCAATTTTTGCAGCAGCGGAATTTTTCCGTGGCTGGAGGTTTCGAAAAACTGCTGTTCAATCGCCGGTAACGCATCGACCGTATCAATTTCAATGGTTAATGGATTTTGTTGCACCCGGCCACTGATGGCGGCAATGGCTTCCGGCCAGGTCGCAGAAAACAGCAAGGTCTGGCGAGAAGCTGGTGCAAAGCGAATGACATCATCAATCGCATCGCTAAAGCCCATATCCAGCATCCGGTCGGCTTCATCCATAACCAGCGTATTCAGGGCTTCCAGAGAAACGGTGCCTTTTTGCAGGTGGTCGAGTAAACGCCCCGGTGTGGCGACAATAATATGAGGTGCATGCTGCAGAGAGTCACGCTGTGCACCAAAGGGCTGCCCACCGCATAGCGTTAAGATCTTGGTGTTTGGCAGAAAGCGCGCTAAACGACGCAGTTCACCCGCCACCTGGTCGGCAAGCTCTCGGGTTGGGCACAGTACCAGAGACTGCGTCTGAAACAGCGCGGCATCAATATGCTGTAATAGCCCAAGACCAAAAGCAGCCGTTTTGCCACTGCCGGTTTTAGCCTGCACGCGAACATCTTTCCCCGCCAGGATTGCCGGTAATGCGGCAGCCTGAACAGGCGTCATTTCAAGATAACCCAGCTCGTTAAGGTTCTCGAGTTGAGCAGCAGGTAAAACATTCAGGGTTGAAAAAGCGGTCACAATTTAATCTCGCGGTAAAAACTCACATTCAGCAGGCGCGTATCCTCGCAGATCTACGCCCACGATGCGACAATTTAATAGGTTCTTCATCCGGCGGCGGATCCGGCATTGGCTGCGGACGAGGAATGGGATCGGGAATGGGAACCGGGTCAGTCGGGAGCGAATCCGTGTGCGCAGTTGCAATCAGACAGGTCATATACTCCTCCAGTCATTCAGGTTGACTCTTTTAGGGTAGACGCTGATTTCCTGCAGGCAAAAAAAAGCCGACTAATCTAAGTCGGCGTCGTACGAATCAATTGTGCTATGCAGTAATTCAAAAAAGGAAGTAAGACAATATGGAGCGCAACGCCCATCGCTTGACGTTGCATTCACCTGCGAGAGAGATATTGCCCCGAATAGGTAGATGGTTTATTGACCTCGCTCAAAATTCAGGACGTTTTCATGCGCAAAAGTCACTAAAAAACGTTGTTGTTACAACCATTTACTACGATGCAACCATAAAGTAACACCACCAATCAGGACCACTAACAGAATACAAAAAAGTGAGAAACCGAACTGCCAACCACCGCCGGGGATACCGCCGAGGTTAACGCCGAAAAGCCCGGTTAAGAATGTGCTGGGAAGAAAAACCATTGCCATCAATGACATTGTATACGTTCGGCGAGCCAGAGACTCCTGCATCACCTGCGCAATTTCATCCGCCATGATACCGGTTCTGGCAATACAGGCATCGATTTCATCCAGCCCTCTCCCCAGCCTGTCAGCGATATCCTGCATCCGTCGCCGATGGTCGTCAGTCATCCAGGACAACCTTTCGCTCGCCAGGCGGGCATAGACATCACGCTGTGGCGCCATATAACGGCGCATCACAATTAACTGCTTACGCAGTAATGCCAGGAAGCCACGCGGCGGGATCTGCTGATCGAGCAGGTTATCTTCCAGATCGATAATTTTGTCGTGCAACTGTTCGATAAATTCGCTGGCATGATCGGTCAGCGCATCACAAACATCCACCAGCCAACCGCCACAATCAGCCGGCCCTGTACCTTCCTGGAGGTCGCTGACCACATCATCCAGTGCCAGCACTTTGCGCTGACGCGTTGAGACAATCAGACGTTCATCCATATATAAACGCATCGCTACCAGTTGGTCAGGCCGCTCGTCGGTGCTGCCGTTGATACAGCGCAGCGTGATTAACGTACCTTCTCCTACCCTGCTGACACGCGGGCGCGTGCTTTCACCCGCCAGCGCATCACGCACGTTATTGGGAAGTAAGGGCGTTGTCGCCAGCCATTGCGCACTTTCAGGATGAGTATAATTAAGATGCAGCCAGCAGGGATGCTGAGTGTCGATAACATCGTTATCTTCCAGTGGTTTCACCCCACCACGCCCATCCAACAGCCAGGCAAACACGGCATCCGGCACATTAACATCCGTTCCCTTAATGGCTTCCACAGCGCCTCCACAAACATTCAGCTTTTTTCGTTAGTCTAGCCGTCAGAATATGTTAAGCAATATCTCATTGTCCCATTGTGCTGAAATGACTCATAAAAGTATCTGATAACAAAAAAAGCGCCGACAAATGTGGCGCTTGTTGCGAGGCACCCTGTTAAGCCCGCTGGCGTCTCTCAGATTCAAAAGCGTGACTTAAACGAAACTTGTGCGTTCGCGACTGGAGGTCAGTCACTTGATTTTTCAGAATATCCGAAGAGTCAGACAGTTCATCCACCATAATGGCGTTACTCTGGGTAACGTTTTCCAGTTCCGCGAGCGCATGAGTAATACTGATGATCCCTTTCTCCTGCTCCTGCGTAGTGGTTAATATCTCGCCCATCAGTTGGTTTAATTGCCCGGCACCACCAACAATATCCTGCATATTTTTTTCAGCTTCACGCACAATAGCCGCACCTTGCTGAACGTTTTCATGAGTTTGGGCAATCAGATGTTTAATATTCTTAGCGGCATCTGCGCTACGGTGCGCGAGCATTCGTACCTCTCCGGCCACCACGGAAAAACCTTTGCCATGTTCTCCCGCTCTCGCCGCTTCTACGGCGGCATTCAATGCCAGAATATTTGTCTGGAATGCAATACCATCTATCAGGGTAATAATTTCTGTCATCTGCTGGGCGCACTCGGTGATCGACTGCATATTGGTTGCGACCTGCACCATTAAATCACCGCCCTGCCGGGCAGATAGTGTTGCAATATTGGCCTTAGCACTCGCCATTTGCGTATTCTCTGCATTGTTACGCGTGCTGACCGCTATTTCATCCATGTTGGCAGCCGTTTGCATTAATGCTCCGGATTGCTGCTCTGTTTTTACTGATAACTCAGCGCTGCGTTCCGCGAGCTGTTCAGAGAGCGCCATCGCCGTTTGTGAAGATGTTCTGATCTCATTAACGAGTGTTGAAATATTACTTGATAAACTATTAATGCCCGGTATTAATCTTCCCGCACAGTTATTGCCAAACTCTGGAATACTAATCGCCAGATTCCCGGAGGTTACCTCCTCAATGCTTCTTTTAACCGTATTAATTGGCACGACCAAATATTTCGTCATGTACCACCACAAACATAATATAGAAGTAAAACTGACCAAATTAGTTCCAATGATAATTACCGGGGGAGCAGAAAATATCATTTCAAAAACATTCAGAGCGACCGCCGTAATGAGCAGAAATAAAATAATAAAGGTTCTGACGCTAATATCATTTAACATTTTAGTCCTGTGCGCTAAGAAATAACGTGGATATTATTTTTTATAGCATCTGCAATGCAGATTTCCATAACGCGGAGACGAAAGACGAACTTTCAATGAGAGTCTGCAATCCTTTCACTTAAGACAGGTAATTACACTATTAGTTTACATTAACCAGGTGTTTTATCCTGCAAAGGATGAGACTGGCGCTTGTCGTTAGATTATTGTGATGACAAGCACGTCGTGTGCATAAAATGCACAGAATTATAAATCTTATGAATATTTGTATAAGTAAAGGTCTATCATTTTCGATGTTTGCCCCTTCCCTCTAATAGTCATTGTAAAAACACAAGAACATCCCAGGTTTTATCAGGTTAACTGGACAAAACCTGCTAAATTTATCATCACGTCTTTTTTTTGATAGGTAGTAAGATGTTGCACGTGTCGTGGGACCCTGTATTGATTGGGATTTCCTTTATTGTCGCGTTTATTGCCTCCTTTATTGCCCTCGACAGTGCGGGCAAAGTGGCAATTTCCAGCAGACGTGAATCTACCTTCTGGCGACTCTCTGGCGGCGCTACGCTGGGTATGGGGATCTGGTCGATGCATTTTATCGGTATGCTGGCCATGAAAATGAGTATGCCAATAAATTACCATTTATCCCTCACCGCGTTTTCGTTCTTTATTGCGCTCATTTCTGCGACAGTCGCCATCAATATCGCCATTTCTGGTAATACGCTATCAACAAAACGCCTGCTCATTGCTACCAGCATATTAAGTGCCGGTGTTGTTACAATGCACTACGTTGGTATGTATGCCGTTATCGAACATGTGGCTATTACCTGGGATCGCTCGCTGATCCTGCTCTCCGTGATTATTGCCGTCGCTGCGTCTGGCGTGGGTTTGTGGCTGGCCTTTCACTTACGCCAAAATAGCCGTCGAGCGCTAATAAATCGGCTTATTGCTGCCTTTATTATGGCGCTGGCAATAGCCTCTATGCATTACACCGGTATGGGAGCAGCTACGTTCACCCATTTTGGACACACTGCGCACGATGGTCTCAGCACGCTGGAACTTTCTATCTGGGTCTGCGCCGTCACGCTTGTTATTTTGGGGATCATGCTGGTGGTTTCGATGGTGGATTCGCAACTCCGTACCTCCCGACTGGCTGACAATCTGCATCAGTTGAACTGCCAGCTTGAACATCAGGTTCACTTCGACGCGCTGACCGGTCTCGCTAATCGTACACAAATAGACACCTGCTTACTGGCCTGCCTGCGGCATTCTAAACTGCATCAGCAGCATTTCGCGTTGGTATTTATCGACCTCGATCGTTTTAAAGTCGTTAACGATACCTGGGGACATCACATTGGCGATCAGCTACTGATAGCCAGTACACAGCGAATCTTCACTTGCCTTGATGACTCAATGACGCTGGCAAGACTAGGGGGCGATGAATTTATCCTGCTGGTTCCAGACTGCAACCAGCAGGATATCTCCGCCCTGCTGACGCGGATTGCCGATGTGATCGGTGAACCCTTTACCTTGTTCGAACATACCATTCGGGTTTCGTTAAGTGCGGGGAGCAGTATTTACCCTGAGCATGGCTCAACGCTGCATGAGCTAAAAGTGAAGGCCGATATGGCGATGTATCATGTCAAACAGGCGGGCAGAAACGGCTGGGCTATTTATCATCCGGAAATGGAAGCTATCGCGGATACACCGCCGACATTTTTACAAGAATTGTCGCAAGCGCTTGAACGCAACCAGTTTGAGCTATGGTATCAGCCTAAATATACCGCTGGAGATCATTCCCTGACCGGTTTTGAAGCATTATTACGCTGGCATCATCCGGAACGCGGCATGCTGCTGCCAGCCGAATTTCTTTCTGCGTTGGAAGATACGGGCCTGATTATTCCCGTTGGGAAATGGGTTATCCAGCAGGCATGCCTGCAGTTGCATCAATGGAAATTACAGGGAAATACAGAATGGACGCTCGCCGTTAACCTCTCACCCGCCCAGTTTGAACAGCATGATATTATTGATGTTGTTTGTAATGCCCTGGCGCAGTATCAACTGTCACCTGCCTGCCTCACGCTGGAACTCACTGAAAGCACCGCCCTTAAAAATTTGAAACGCAGTGTGGAAGTCCTGAATGCTTTTTCTGCTTTGGGGATCACCGTATCTATTGATGATTTCGGTACAGGTTATTCAAATATATTGATGCTGAAGTCTCTTCCGGCGCGCGAATTAAAAATTGACAGGATATTTGTCAAAGATATCAGCGAGAACAGCAAAAACACAAAAATTGTGTCTACCATTATTGACATAGCTCACTCCATGAATATGCGTGTGGTGGCAGAAGGAATAGAAACCCAGGAACAGGAAATACTCCTTACTCAGATGGGGTGTAGCATGCTGCAAGGTTTCTTGTTTGCAAAACCGCTGCCAGCACATAAGATTCATGAATTGATACAACAAGAAAACAGCATCAAGCAAAAGCCAGTTGTACCCCCCTTGTCTCACCGACAATCAATAACATTGTGAGACGTAATATCTAAAAATATTCGCCATTTAACAGGCAACACAGCAGATAAAGATAACGGGATTATCGATGAGCACAACCGAGCTGCATTCACTGGATTTATTAACCTTTCCGGTGTGGATTGTTTTGCCACATACCGAAGAGCTGGTGTTCGCTAATAACGTTGCACGGGAGCTAATGCAGGGTCTCTGTTTTTCCCCGCTCCGCAAGGGAACATTTTCAACGCATGCTCAAAATGACTTAACCATGTATCTCAGCGACTTGCGAAATCATCACCATGTAGTGGAAATTCTCACGGTTTACCGCGACGGTGAAGAGATTGCGATGGCAAGTCGCCTTTCCATTAAACCCCTGCCTGGCATGGGTGAAGTCATCCTTTTCGAAGGCATTGAGACGCCTACTGCACAAGGTCTGAAAGCGAGCCGTTCAGCAACCTATCAGCGGAAAAAGCAGGGATTTTATGCACGCTTCTTCCAGACTAATTCCGCGCCAATGTTACTTATTGATCCGTCACGCGATGGGTTGATCGTGGATGCAAACCTCAGTGCGCTCAATTTTTATGGATACACTCATGATGTGATGTGTCAGAAACATACATGGGAAATCAATATGCTGGGCCGCCATATACTTCCAGTGATGCATGAAATCGCCCATCTGCCCGGCGGCCATAAACCTTTGCATTTTGTCCATAAACTGGCTGATGGGACTTCCCGTCATGTGCAAACCTACGCCGGACCGATCGAAATTTACGGTAATAAACTGATGTTGTGCATTATTCATGACATTACCGAACAAAAGCGGCTGGAACAGGAGCTGGAGCGTGCGGCCCTGCGAGATGTTTTAACGGGATTACTTAACCGCCGACATTTTTATCAGGTAACCGAGCCGGAGCAGACGCAAGCGATATCATTGACGCAGGACTACAGCCTGTTGTTGATCGATACGGATCGCTTTAAAAGCATTAACGATCTGTTTGGCCATTTAAAAGGCGACGAAGTGCTTTGTGCTCTGGCACGCACCCTGGAATCCTGTGCGCGAAAAGACGATCTTATTTTTCGCTGGGGTGGTGAAGAGTTTGTGCTGCTCCTGCCGCGAACGTCGCTGGATGTCGCTCTCAACCTAGCAGAAGTGATCCGTGCAACAGTGGCAAAGGTGACTCTCCCTGGCCTTCCCCGCTTTACCGTCAGCATTGGTGTAGCACGGCACGAAACAAATGAAAGTATCGATGAGTTATTCAAACGTGTTGACGACGCGTTGTACAAAGCCAAGAACGAAGGCAGGAACAGAGTGCTGGCCGCCTGATGTTTACGTCGTTCAGCGACTACGTTTAGCGTGACGCTCCCAGTTATCCTGTTTTGCCTGCGCGGTTTTACGCAATGCCACATAGCATGCCCCGCTGCCGCCGTGATGCGGCAGTGCGGCGCAATATGCTTGCACGTCCTCAAATTCCGTCAACCAGCGCGCTACGTAGCTGCGAATGATATTGGCATGAGAATTATCGTCACGTCCCTTGCCGTGTATCACCAGCACATTACGCAACCCTTCTTGCTGCGCCTGCAGAATAAAGCTAAAGAGCATCTGACGACATGTTTCAACAGGTTGGCGAATAAGATTAAGACTCGCCTGCTGCGGATATTTTCCGTTTCGCAGCTTGTCAGTCACACCGTTCTGTAAACCTTCGCGACGAAACTCGAGCGGCACACTTAACGGGACAATATCGAGAAATCCTGTCGAGAGAAAATTATCCAGTTGAAGCGTATCGATACGCGCCGGAGGACGAAGATTGCGCATGGGCTGCCAGTATACATCGGTATGGCTTTTCAGCGGTTGAACATCCCCCATAGCGTCAAGAAACAACGATGCATCATCAAGGTTCATGTTTCATCCTCCAGCGTATTGCGACGGGCATTATCATAACCGCGCACTATTATACCGACAACTATACCGGTAACGGTTTACGGTTATTTCCAATAATTAACCGGATCCGTCGCGCTGAACCGATCTACTCACGACAAGTTGATATCCATTTTTAGAGGTATAGCTGCGACGGTCACTGGCGTGATAATGTGTAGCCTCGCCTGAATGCTGTAATGAGAGAAACGGATGCTTAACTTACTGGAAGACACCATCGACACGCCGCTGGGCCCGCTGTGGGTTATTTGTGATGAGCAATTTCGCCTGCGCGCAGTGGAATGGGATCAGCACAGCGATCGCATGGAACAATTGCTGGATATTCATTACCGCACAGAAGGTTATCAGCGCATTACCGCCAAAAACCCAGGTGGATTAAGCGACAAACTCGCTGAGTATTTTGCCGGAAACCTCAGCATCATTGACACGCTGGAAACGGCAACCGCTGGGACGCCTTTCCAGCGTGAAGTCTGGCAAGCGTTACGCACTATCCCCTGCGGGCAGGTCATGCATTATGGTCAACTGGCCGAACAGTTGGGACGCCCCGGTGCTGCAAGAGCCGTCGGCGCAGCTAATGGCTCCAATCCAATAAGCATTGTGGTCCCCTGTCATCGCGTCATTGGACGTAACGGCACCATGACCGGATATGCCGGTGGCGTACAACGAAAAGAGTGGTTATTGCGTCACGAAGGTTATTTGCTACTCTAGATTCCAGGCAATTAATGCCTTATCCATCACACTTCCGCATAATGCGATCCCAAATTAATTGTGGTTAATCAAGCAGATACAAATATTCACTCCAGTTATGCTTGAATTATTCTCTCTTGGGAGTAGCTCAGGCTTACGTGCTCACCAAAAAGATGTTAAAATTGACAAATATCAATTACGGCTTGAGCAGACCTATGATCCCGGAAAAGCGAATTATACGGCGCATTCAGTCTGGCGGTTGTGCTATCCATTGCCAGGATTGCAGCATCAGCCAGCTTTGCATCCCGTTCACACTTAACGAGCATGAGCTTGACCAGCTCGATAACATCATCGAGCGCAAAAAGCCTATCCAAAAGGGGCAGACGCTCTTTAAAGCAGGTGATGAGCTTAAATCACTCTATGCTATCCGCTCCGGAACGATTAAAAGCTATACCATTACCGAACAAGGCGATGAGCAGATTACTGGCTTCCATCTGGCGGGCGATCTGGTCGGTTTTGACGCGATTGGCAGCGGACATCACCCGAGCTTTGCTCAGGCGCTGGAAACCTCAATGGTATGCGAAATTCCTTTCGAAACCCTTGATGACCTGTCCGGCAAAATGCCAAATCTGCGTCAGCAGATGATGCGTCTGATGAGTGGCGAAATCAAAGGCGACCAGGATATGATCCTGTTGTTGTCGAAGAAAAATGCTGAAGAGCGCCTGGCGGCCTTTATCTACAATTTGTCTCGTCGCTTTGCCCAGCGTGGATTCTCGCCTCGTGAATTCCGCCTGACCATGACCCGTGGCGACATCGGTAACTACCTCGGTCTGACGGTTGAAACCATCAGCCGCCTGCTGGGTCGTTTCCAGAAAAGCGGTATGCTGGCGGTGAAAGGCAAATACATCACTATTGAGAATAGCGACGCGCTGGCAGTTCTTGCTGGCCATACGCGTAACGTAGCGTAATCTTTCCGCAAGCATCTCTGTTATCCTTCTGTCAAATCGCTAAATTATCCCGATTTATTGATCTGGCAGGAGGTTATTCCCTGTTTCAAACCACATTATTGGGTTACTCTTTTAGTTACAAACTGCGATGACAGTTGTAAGGAGACCCTGTATGGCTATGTATAAAAATATGCTGGTCGTCATCGACCCGAACCAGGACGATCAACCAGCATTACGGCGAGCTGTTTATTTGCATCAACGGATTGGTGGCAAAATTAAAGCCTTTTTGCCGATCTATGACTTTTCCTATGAGATGACTACCCTGCTGTCGCCCGATGAGCGTACGGCAATGCGTCAGGGGGTTATCAGCCAGCGAACTGCATGGATACGTGAACAAGCGAAATACTATATCGAAGCAGGGATCCCTCTGGAGATTAAAGTGGTCTGGCATAACCGACCCTTTGAAGCCATTATCCAGGAAGTCATCAGCGCCAAGCATGACCTGGTCCTCAAGATGGCGCACCAACACGACCGCCTCGAAGCCGTAATATTTACGCCAACCGACTGGCATTTATTGCGTAAATGTCCAAGTCCGGTATGGATGGTGAAAGACCAACCATGGCCTGAAGGGGGTAAAGCACTGGTTGCAGTAAACCTCGCCAGTGAAGAGGCTTATCACAACGCGCTCAATGAAAAACTGGTCAAAGAGACGCTACAGCTTGCAGAACAGGTTAACCATACCGAAGTGCATCTGGTAGGCGCCTACCCTGTTACGCCAATCAACATCGCGATTGAACTGCCTGAATTTGATCCCAGCGTTTATAACGACGCAATCCGTGGACAGCATCTGCTGGCCATGAAGGCGCTACGCCAGAAATTCAGTATTGATGAGAAAGTGACGCACGTTGAAAAAGGCTTACCTGAAGAGGTCATTCCTGATTTAGCCGAGCACCTACAGGCAGGTATTGTGGTATTGGGGACCGTCGGACGTACCGGTATTTCTGCCGCGTTCCTAGGTAATACTGCGGAACAGGTTATCGATCATCTACGCTGTGACCTGCTGGTCATCAAGCCAGATGAATATCAGACGCCAGTGGAACTGGACGACGAAGAAGACGATTAACCACATAATAAAATGCCGGATGGCGATATCATCCGGCATTTTAAACGCCTAGTGTTGCTTCTCGCCGCCGAGAAAATAGATACCAAGCGGGATAGCCAACAGAATCGTAAACACCATGCTGTAGACACAAATCATTGCAGATTGAATGGCATACATTGAAGCGGTCCAGTCGGATAGCGGAATGTCATACTGTTCAATAACGCCGCCGATCGTCGCGCGCGTCACGACCGACGCTGCGATAATAAACACTCCAAGCAGGCACAACAAAAATTTCCGTCCCTTCGCTGTTTTCAGCTTAGCCATGATCATAGTACTGTCCTTTTGCAGATGAAAACCTTGTTACTTTGCGCTAACAATATCATGACATCAACTGACTGTCTGCTACATAAACCGCATACTGGGTTGACGTCAGCACTATTTCGCTGAAAATAACGCTGATTGCATTATTTATCTCTCCTTTTGATTAATGATCTGACCGCCCTAACTGAGTAAAATATCTGGGGATTAAGATGTCAGATGATATTTAGATAACATGGAGTTGCCAGGAAGAATCATGATCGCTGAACTGTTTATGAATAATGCGTTTAATTTGACGGTAATTCTCAGCTGCTGTGCCGCGCTGGTCCTGATGAGCGTCTGGTATCATCGTGGAGAGCGTCGCTGCAAAGGATTCATATTTCATGCCGCACAATTTTTTGTCTATGCCATTATCATTGGGACGTTTGGCAGCATTGCTAATAACGTTATCGAAAGTTACAGCCTGAAATTTATCTCCCCCAGCGTGGTCGACTTTATCTGCACCTCATTGATTGCGTTAATCCTGACCATCAAACTTTTTCTGGTGATTAATCAGTTTGAAAAGACGCAGATTAATAAAGGCAGAGATATCACCAGCGCGAGGATCCTGTCGCGTATCATCAAAATTACCATCGTGGTTGCCATCATTTTACTGTATGGCGAACACTTCGGTATGAGCTTATCCGGCCTGTTAACCTTTGGCGGCATTGGCGGTATCGCTGTGGGTATGGCGGGGAAAGATATTCTGAGCAACTTCTTCTCAGGTATTATGCTCTATTTCGACAGACCGTTTAGCATCGGCGACTGGATCCGCTCCCCGGACCGCAATATTGAAGGCACAGTGGCCGAAATTGGCTGGCGAATGACTAAAATAAACACCTTCGACCATCGTCCGTTGTATGTGCCAAACTCGATTTTCTCCTCCATCAGCGTAGAAAACCCAGGGCGCATGACCAACCGGCGTATTAAAACGGTGATCGGGTTACGATATGAGGATGCCGATAAAGTCGGTGCTGTTGTCGAGTCGGTCAGAGAAATGCTGCAAAACCATCCAGGAATAGACCAGAAACAAACTCTGTTGGTCTATTTTAATGAATTTGCCGATTCATCGTTGAATATCATGGTGTATTGCTTCACGAAAACCACCGTCTGGAAGGAATGGCTCGCGGTACAGCAAGACGTTTATTTAAAGATTATCACGATAGTCCAGGCAAATGGTGCCGACTTTGCGTTCCCCAGCCAGACGCTGTATATGGATAATCCTGAAGCATCGCCGTTGACACACTAACAAAAAAAGACGCGGAAATCCGCGTCTTTTTTGTACTTATTTCAATGAGGCAATATCAATTACAAAGCGGTATTTCACATCGCTTTTCAACATCCGCTGCCAGGCATGATTAATATCCTGAATATTGATCACTTCGACATCGGCGGTAATACCATGCTGACCACAAAAATCGAGCATCTCTTGCGTTTCGGCAATACCGCCTATAACTGAACCCGCCACATACCTACGTCCAAGGATCAGGGGAACCGTATTCAGAAACGGATCCAACGCACCGAGATAACCAACCAGCACCAGCGTACCGCTTAGTGCCAGGGTTGGGATATACGGGTTCAGGTCATGAACGTAGGGCACAGTATCGATAATCAGATCAAACTGATTCGCTGTCGCTTTCATCTGCTCACTGTCAGTGGAAAGCACAACATGACTGGCACCCAAACGTCTGGCATCAGCTTCTTTGCCCGGTGAACGCGTAAACAGCGTAACTTCCGCGCCCAGTGCATTTGCAAGTTTGTTGAGCGTGAGTCCCGCATCCAGTTGGTATTGCATATTCGACTCTCCAGAGCGGTGGCAACATTGCACCACCGGGGGCTGAAAACAGTAAAATTATAGAGACTCGACGTGTCGGTGATTAGAGAGGAAAAGAAGGACAAACTTATGAGCTGAGCTCATCAATAATAAGCAGCAGGTACTCTTTATTTGCAGGTTACTGATTGATGACTTACGCCACAATCTCGATTAAATTGCCGTCAGGATCTTTTATCACCGCTTCGTAATAACCATCGCCCGTAGTGCGCGGACCTGAGACTAATATCCCCTGTTTCTGCGCTTGCATTGCAACGGCATCAACATTTTCATTGCCGCCAACAGAAATGGCGAGGTGTACCCATCCGCAACAATTATTGTCAGGTTGCTGCCCGACAAGACCCGGTTTGGTCATTAACTCAATTGCAATATCCTCGCCAATTTTGACAAAATAAGATTCAAACCCAGGGTTGGTTTTACTGCAGTATTTCTCGTTGATCTTACCGTCAAAAAATGAGACCCAGAAGCGAGCTTGCTGCTCGAGATTCTGTGTCCATAACGCCATATGCGCAATTTTCATAGCTTACCTCTTTCCGTTGTATCCAGAATAGTACGGTCCCTGTAAGGGATGTTGACATCGTTAATCATAATGCACGATCATGCACTTTATTGCTCGATGTTTATTTTACCTGGAGTATCTATGCTCGATTACGCCGCATTTCCGGAACAGCGCCAGGCGCTTATCTATCAGATCCTGCAAGAAAACGGCAGAGTCATTTGTTCTGAACTCGCGAACCGATTAGGTGTTTCTGAACATACAATTCGTCGTGACTTGCATGAATTGAGCAAAGATGGCGTGTGCAAGAAGGTCTATGGTGGCGCGGTAATTGCACTCCCTGAATCCGAAGACATTGCCGTGCGCAAGGGTATTAATGTGGCCAAAAAGAGCAACATCGCGCAGCGATGTGCCAGACTGGTCAAATCCGGAAGCTGTATTTTTATCGACACGGGTAGCACCAATCTGGCGATGGCAGAAGCTCTGCCCGCCGAACTGGCGTTAACCGTGGTGACAAATTCACCGGAGATTGCCGCCGTTTTGCTAAAAAAACCGCTGTTTGAGGTCATTATGCTGGGCGGCGCGGTACAGAGATCTTCTGGCGGGTGTGTGGGAGCTTCCGCCATCGCACAAGTGCAGGACATTTTATTCGATCAGGGATTTATTGGCGGCTGTGCGATGTCGCCTGAATCCGGCTTAACGGGGTTTGATTACACGGATTGTGAGTTCAAAAAAGCGGTGATCAAACAATGTAATGAAACTATCGTCGCGCTAACCGCTGAAAAAATCCCAGCCGTCGCCCGATATGTCGTTACCGAAAGCAGCAATATTGATGTGATTGTTGTAGAGGACAACATCAGCAAAGAGTACGCCACAGCATTCCAGGCGCACGACATTCGGATTTATACCGTCTAACCGCGGCAGGCTCTCTGAAAACTTACTGTGCTAAACGTCGCTCCTGGCGTCAGCGCGGTGATAGCTGACAGACAATCCAGACGGATTTTTTTGCTGATTTTCAGATTGCCCCACTACCAGAAATTCTTCTTTTTCCACGGTGGTACACGTCGTCAACGCTTTAGCATCAAAACATGTGCCATCCGTTAGTTCAATGCGCAACCAATAGTGGTACATGCAGGCGATTTCCAGATAATCATGAAGATCGCAATCTATCGGGTGATACTCTTCGGTCGTGTTCATCGCGTTACCTTCCCCAACGTCTTGTATATTCGGGAAATCGCCAACGCAACTTCCCGAACTATCCAGCTATTTCAACGCTTCAATGGGAGCGCCAAAATTAATATGCAGCACATTGCCGTCAATCACCAGCGCCGGAACAGATTTCACGCCAGCCACTTCAGCCTCGGCAACCCGATCAGGATGCTCTCCCAGATGAACCAAATCGATTTCAACATCCGCAGACAAGTGCTGCAGAAGAGCTTGTTCTGCGGAAACACAAACCGGGCAACCTGCATGATAGAAACGAGCTTTAGTCATGATACATCTCCTTTAGATTATAGTATCGATTCGATACTATAATTTATAGTACGTTGCTTTTATTCTTTGTCAATATAGTTTTCAATCGATACTATATGCCGAGGAGGATTTGTTATGACCGACATGTCACTTTTCGACGTACTTGACCGGCTTTCCAGCCTGACACGGATGTGGTTTCGCCAGCATCCTTTACTGGTGGATCTCCAGCCAGTACAACTTAGTGCGTTAATGTATCTGGCCCGTTGTAACCGTTATTCCAATACGCCGCTTGGCGTGACAGACTACCTTGGTCTCACCAAAGGTACCGTGTCGCAATCGCTGAAGCTGTTGGAAAACAAAGGGTTGATTGTTCGCAAACCGGATGACCGTGATAAACGTAGCGTCCATCTACACTTAAGTGAGTCGGCCAATACCTTATTGGAAGCCCTGCTGCCCCCCACGTTTTTAGTGGAGGGTGAATCGGCAATGGGTGAACGGGCGAGCGTACTCAGAGAGCTGCTGTTAGAACTGTTACGCGGGATCCAGAGGACCAACAATGTGCCTGGCTTTGGTCTTTGCCATAGCTGTCGGTTCCACCAAAAAATTGACGGCCAGGGATTTTGTAATCTGACGAAAGAGAGATTAAGTGAAGAAGACTCGTTGCTGATTTGCCGTGAGCATCAACCGCCGGAAACGTAGAATGGCTGATGCAAAATCACACCAGCCATTATCTCTGTCAGTGCTTAACGATATACATTGTGCGGCTATAGGCCACATCTTCAGGGTTAGTAATCGGATACCCTTTTAGCCACGGTTTAATTAAACGCCCGTTGGTATACTGATAAATCGGCGCAATAGGTGCCTGTTCCATCAGAATCTTCTCCGCAGCGTTATAATCGGCATTGCGCGCTTTTTCTGTATTCTCCAGAGTAGCCTGAGTCAACACTTTATCGTATGCCGGATTATTAAAGCGGGAGATATTGCCCGTATGGGTCGATGTTAATAATGACAGGAACGTAGAAGGCTCATTGTAGTCGCCCACCCAGGAGGCACGGATCACATCAAAATTACCGGTATTACGGCTGTCGATATACGTTTTCCACTCCTGGTTCTGCAGTTTCACGTCAACACCGAGGTTTTTCTTCCACATAGAAGCCACTGCGATAGCAATCTTCTGATGATTTTCTGAGGTGTTGTACAGCAGCGTCAGTTTAAGCGGTTTCTGTGGACCATAGCCCGCCGCACGCAGCAGCGTTTTCGCCTGCGCATTCAATTCTTCCTGACTCATTTGCTCAAACGGTGAAGGTTCCGGCACAAATCCTGCCGTTACATCCGGCGTAAAATGCCATGCTGGCTTCTCACCGGTACCCAGCACCTTCTCCGCCATCAGGCGACGATCGATAGTCATGCTGAGCGCCAGACGCACGCGTGAATCGGCAGTCGGTCCCTTCTGGGTATTAAAGGCATAATAATAAGTACCAAGCTGCGGCGGGGTGTAAACCTGACCCGGGATATCCTTCAACAGTTTCTGGTACATATTTTTCGGGAAGGATTCTGTGATATCAATATCACCAGCAAGATAGCGCTTGGTCGCTGCCGATTCCTGGTTAATTGGCAGGAAGGTAACTTTTTGCAGCACTGTTTTGGCGTTGTCCCAATAATGCGTGTTCGGGACAACTTCCAGTTTTTCGTTCACGACGCGATTTTTTAGCACATAGGCGCCGTTACCAATCAGGTTACCCGGTTTGGTCCACTCTTTGCCGCTCTCAACGTTGGCTTTTTGTACCGGATAAAATGCAAAACTCGCCGTCAGATTGGCAAACCAGGGCAGCGGTTTATCCAGTTGAACTTTCAATGTCCGTGCATCGACAGCACTAACGCCAAGTTTATCAGGCGTGGCTTTGCCATCGATAATAGCCTGAGCATTATTAATGCCCGCCAGCGCAGCAAACCAGGCAAACGGCGACAGCGTTTTTGGATCAACCAGACGCTGCCAGCTGTAGACAAAATCCTGCGCCGTTACGGGCGTACCATCCGCCCATTGCGCATTGTCGCGCAGCGTAAACGTCCAGATGCGGTTATCGTTACTCTTCCACTGGGTAGCGACGCCAGGTACGATCTCACCCTTCTCATTCTGGTTGACCAGCCCTTCAAATAAATCACGAATTACCTGAATCTCAGGGAGCCCGACGGCCTTTGCCGGATCAAGCGACGCCGGTTCGTCTTTTATATGACGCACCAGTTCTTGTTTCTCTGCCAGTACCGTTCCGCTGGGAACATCAGCAGCCCAGGATAAAGAAATGCTGCTAACCAACAACGCACAACAGGTTACTGAAACAGAATGCTGCATAAGATACCCTCGATTCCGGCTACTAAGTGAATGTGTAATTATTTGTATCGCCAGCAGGAAATGCAATTAACTTCCGACAAGAAAGTGATATTACACCTGAAAAGATAAGTGTGTGAAAACGATTTGATTATCCATACATTTTGCACAACACTGCGAGTAACAATCCAAGCATTCAGAGATGACTATGACCGTTACCCGTCCCCGTGCCGAGCGCGGCGCATTCCCACCTGGAACCGAACATTACGGACGTTCATTGTTAGGCGCACCGCTAATCTGGTTTCCTGCACTGGCAGCCGATCGTGAAAGCGGCCTGATACTGGCGGGAACGCACGGCGACGAAAACTCCTCGGTAGTTACCCTTTCCTGCGCATTGCGTACGCTTAACCCTTCCCTGCGTCGCCATCATGTGGTGCTAGCCGTAAACCCTGACGGTTGCCAGCTTGGGCTGCGCGCAAATGCGAACGGCATCGATCTTAACCGTAACTTTCCCGCCGCAAACTGGAAAGCAGGCGAAACGGTGTATCGATGGAACAGTAGCGCAGAAGAGCGTGATGTGGTGTTGTTGACCGGCGATCATCCGGGCTCGGAACCAGAAACCCAGGCATTGTGTCAGCTTATTCACCGAATTCATCCCGCCTGGGTAGTCTCTTTTCACGATCCACTGGCCTGTATTGAAGATCCCAGAAGCAGCGAGCTGGGCGCGTGGCTGGCACAATCGTTTGAATTGCCTCTGGTCACCAGTGTAGGTTATGAAACGCCCGGCTCTTTTGGTAGCTGGTGCGCAGACCTAAATTTACACTGTATAACCGCCGAATTTCCGCCCATTTCATCAGATGAAGCGAGCGAAAAATACCTGCTGGCCATGTCCAATCTCCTGCGCTGGCACCCTAGAGATGGAGCTGCCCGGTCGTAAAATGCAGGGCTGGCACCGCATCGGTGGCAAGCCACGTTGGGCCATCAAGATCGGCAAAGCTAACCAGTGGCGTAAGGGGTAATGCCGCGCCGATCGCCCGGGAGGTACACAGCATGCAGCCCAGCATCAGCGCAAATCCCTGCTCGCGTGCTTCGGTTGCCAGCGCGAGCGCTTCCGTCAGGCCGCCTGTTTTGTCCAGTTTGATATTGACCATTTCATAGCGTCCGTGCAGCGCTTTCAGACTGCTACGGGTGTGGCAGCTTTCATCTGCGCAGATGGGCAGCGGATGTACAAAATTCTCCAGCGCGGCATCATCCTGCGCCGGCAGTGGCTGCTCCAGCATCGCAACCCCTAAATCAGCCAGCAACTGACAGCGTGCCGCAAGGCCTTCTGCCCGCCAGGATTCGTTGGCGTCGACAATAATCGTGGCGTCAGGAACAGCCGCACGAATGGCAACCATTCGCTCACTAATCAAGCGAGCATCCAGTTTAACTTTCAGCAATTTCGCGCCATTTTCCCACAGCGCAGCCGCGCTCGCAGCCATTTGTTCCGGCGAGCCAATCACTACGGTTTGCGCCGTAGTCACCACTTCCGCCAGTTCACTTCCCACTAATTCCGCCAGCGACTGCTGCTGTTGACGCGCGCTTAGATCCCACAACGCGCAATCCACGGCATTACGCGCTGCACCCGCTGGCAGCTGCTTTTGCAGCTCTTCACGCGTCATTCCGTTTTCCAGTTGTGGCGCAATGCTCATAATTTGCGCCAGCACTGAGGCATCGCTTTCACCGTAGCGCGGGTACGGTGTGCACTCGCCTATACCTGTGACGCCGTTTTCTTCCACTTCGACAACCACCACATGCGCTTCGGTCCGGCTCCCACGGGCAATGACAAAGGGAGTGTGCAGCGGCCAGGCTTCCTCATATACCTTAACTGTTCTCATTTGTTTTCCTTAATGCAGTCCCTGAAGCGGATATCCGCAAATAGCGTTTGCCGTGTTAACTGCTGATGGCATAAACTAGCCTCGACGTTAACTATATGTAAACAGGAAGATAACCATGTCACAAACCGTTCATTTCCAGGGCAACCCGGTTGCAGTTGCCGGCTCTATTCCTCAGGCTGGAAGCAAAGCTCAGGCTTTTACCCTTGTGGCTAAAGACCTGTCTGACGTTACGCTGGGCCAGTTCGCAGGCAAGCGCAAAGTGCTGAATATTTTCCCAAGCATCGATACCGGCGTTTGCGCGGCATCGGTACGTAAGTTTAACCAACTGGCGACAGAAATCGACAATACCGTCGTACTGTGCATCTCAGCCGACCTGCCATTCGCCCACTCTCGTTTTTGCGGCGCGGAAGGTCTGAGCAACGTTATCACGCTGTCCACCCTGCGCAACGCTGAATTCCTGAAAAACTACGGTGTTGAAATCGCTGAAGGCCCGCTGAAAGGCCTGGCCGCACGTGCCGTGGTCGTTATTGATGAAAATGATAACGTTGTTTTCAGCCAGCTGGTCAATGAAATCACCAACGAACCAGACTACACCGCTGCGCTGGACGTACTGAAAGCGTAAGCTGCGTCTTCATACAAAAATGCCTCCACATGGAGGCATTTTCATTTACGGCATTACTCTTCGCTTTTTTTCTGCTGGCTCAGTCCATACTCACGCAATTTGTTAGCAATCGCAGTATGCGAAACACCTAGGCGCTTGGCCAGCTTGCGCGTGCTGGGATAATTCATATACAGCTGCGTCAACACGGAGCGTTCAAAGCGGCTGGTGATTTCATCCAGCGACCCTTCCATCACCTCTTCTCCGACAGCAACCGTTGCCGCATCGTAATCCGGCAGCAAAATATCCTGTGGTCGCAGCTCATAGCCTTCTAGCTGGGTCAGAGCCCGGTAGATCGCATTTTTAAGCTGACGCACGTTGCCCGGCCAACCATAACGAGTTAGTACCGTGCTGAGATCTGCGGACAGTTTCGGACGCGGCACGCCCTGCTCGTCGGCAAAACGCGCCACAAACAGTTCGGTAAGCGGCATAATATCTTGTGGGCAATCGCGCAGCGGCGGCAGGTTTAGCGTTAGTACATTCAGACGATAATAGAGGTCTTCACGGAAAAGTCCTTTCTGCACCAGTTCCACAAGGTTCTTTTGCGTTGCGCAAATCACGCGAACATCAACATGAACTTCGTGATCTTCTCCCACACGACGGAACGTGCCGTCATTGAGAAAACGCAGCAATTTGGTCTGCATACGCGGCGACATTTCGCCAATTTCATCTAACAGAACCGAACCGCCATTCGCCTGCTCAAAGAAGCCTTTTTTACCTTCCGGCGCATGGCCAAACAGCTCGCTTTCAACCGCATCTTCAGGAATTGACGCGCAGTTCAGCGCCAGATACGGTTTCGACGCACGCGGACTTGCCAGGTGGCAGGCATGAGCAAAGAGATCTTTGCCGGTGCCGGTATTACCTGTAATCAGCAGCGGCGCGCTCAGCGTCGCCAGCTTGCGCGCCTGTTCCATCACGTGTTTCATTTTGGCGCTGACGGCAATAATCTGGCTAAACGCGCTGAGATCCTGCGTAGTCATATTTTGCAGCTGGCGTCCCATTCGGATAGTGGAGCGCAACATCACCACCGCACCGGTCAGCATCTGCTCCTGATTTTCGCCCTGCAAATGGACAGGCGTAATTTCCATCAGGAAATTCTGTCCGTTAATCACGACATGTTCGCTATGGGAATCCTGCGGATTGCTTTCCAGCCAGCGCTGGAAGTTAAACCCATTGATTAACTGGGCAGCGGTATGATTGCGCATCCGTTCCTGACTGTGGGCGAAAAGCTGACAGCTCGCAGGATTCGCCATCTCGATTTTGCTTTTCATATCCAGAGAAAGGACCGGTTCTGGTAGCGCCTCAAGCAGCGCGCTCAGCGCAAGATGTTCACGCTCTGAAGGCATCCAGGGTACAGTACGCACATCCGTAACGCCTGATATACGGCGGATTTCAGCCATCAGACTGCTGAAGTTGGTGAACTCCAGCTCCGCAAAATTAAGGTAAATTCGCCCGATGGGGTCAATCTCGATACCGCGTAAATCAATGCTTCTCAGCACCAGTAAATCGAGCAGTTCGCGGGTCAGACCAAGACGGTCTTCACAAAAGACTTCCAAACGCATAGGAACCTTCACCTGGACAAGGGATTATGTGTTAAATGATAAGCCAGTATTTGGTTTGCAGGAAGAACTCTGTCAACAAATATTGACAGCGAGCTGGAAAATTGGGCGCCGGGGCGTAAAGTTAAACGATCGGCGCCTGTTTTATAGTTAACTTTCGCGCGGAGATTTATTCTTTTGTAAGGTCTCTTTCACCTGACCAATCAGTTGGCGGCGGAAATCGCCCAGCCGTGGCTTATCATCATCGAACCACGGTAGCGGTCGGCATAGTTCCATGGCTTTGATACCCAGACGCGCCGTTAATAACCCCGCGCCAATGCCCTGAGCTGCACGCGTTGATAAGCGGGCGGCTAAATCCTGCGACATCCAGTCCATTCCTACTTCCCGCACCAGTTCACTGGCCCCGGCAAAAGCAATATTCAACAGCACCAGACGGAACAAACGCAGGCGGCTGTAATAACCCAGCTCAATGCCATACAGCGAAGCAATACGATTAATCAGCCGCAGATTGCGCCAGGCGATAAACGCCATATCCACCAGCGCCAGCGGACTGACGGCAATCATCAGTGTGGATTCTGCCGCTGAACGGCTAATCTCACGCCGGGCTTGCGCATCCAGAACCGGCTGCACCAGATGGGCGTACAGACTAACCACTTCACGATCGTTCTGCGTTTCATGAATTGAGGCATACCAGCGCTGCAATGCCGGATGAGACTGATCGATGCCCGCCTGCTGCGCCAGCTTTTCACAAAATGCACGGCCTTTTCCGGTTCCATGGCTGTGGAGCAGATCTCGCGCTTCATCGCGCTCGTGCGCACGCTGACGCAATCGCCATAGCCGACGCCATTCGGTCGCCACCGATCCAACCCCTGCACCGATAATCAATGCGCCTGCGGCACATCCTCCCAGCGCGACCCAATCCTGAGTCTGCCAGGCATTCATGGTCCACTGCACACCCTGAGCGACAACGCTCACGCCAAACAGCGCCAGGCCACCCATCACCATCTTACGCCACAGACTACGTTTAGGGCGAAGGGCCGCATCAATAACGGCTTCTGCCTGACCTTCGTCTTCCAGTGGTTCATCCACTGTCGCCGGAGAAAAAGTTTGCGCCTCCGTTTCGTTAAACATCTGCTGCGCTTTAAACGCCGCATTTTGTTCCACGTCCAGCGGACCTGAGAAATCGATACGCGGTTTTAACGGCTCGCTCATCGCAATTTATCTCCTATTAAAAACTCCAGCGCGGCATCAAGACGGATATGCGGTAAGGGCTTATCGACATCCATCACCTGCGGGCGAAACGCCTCAAACTGAAAGCCCTGGTTGTCCCAAAATGCCTGTCCAGGTAAACGCGCGGGCACTTCCCCCGGATAAACGGTTAGCGGTTCGCCATCGCTCAGACGATTACCACGCAGCGCGGGGATCTTTTCACCTTTCACATCGATAAGGCCGCTGGTGGTTGCCTGCACCGATGCCAGGCCCAGACAATCCATGCTGATACCTTCGAACGCAGCGTTTTGCCAGGCATCCTGGATCAACTGCTGTAAAAGCGACACCATATTGGCGTGCTGATCGACGGTGACATGGTCAGCTTTGGTGGCGGCAAACAGCAGTTTGTCGATCACCGGAGAAAACAGCCGACGAAACAGCGTGCGCTGTCCATAATGGAAACTTTGCATCAGTTGGGTCAGCGCCAGACGCATGTCGTTAAACGCCTGTGGCCCGCTGTTGAGCGGTTGCAGGCAATCGACCAGCACAATCTGACGATCAAAGCGCAGGAAGTGATTCTTATAAAATCCCTTCACGACTTTTTCACAGTAGTAATTAAACCTGTCGCGCAGCATGCCCGCATTGGTGTGTTTATCTGCCTGCGCCAGCTTCGATTCTCCCCAGGCATCGACGTCCGGCCACGGGAAGAATTGCAACGCAGGCGCGCCCGCCATATCTCCTGGCAGAACAAAACGGCCCGGCTGAATAAAGTGCAGTCCCTGCTGCTTGCATTGATGCAGATACTCCGTCCAGGCAGCAGCAATTTCCGCCAGACGGTTTTCGTCAGCAGGTGCCAGTGGATCCAGCCCGTGGTTTAACTGCCGCCATTTTGCCGACCATTCGCCACGCTGGCCCTGTAATAATCCGGTCATTTGCCGCGACCAGCCCAAATAATCCTGGGCCAGCATCGGTAAATCGAGCAGCCACTCCCCCGGATAATCGACGATTTCCAGGTACAGCGTGGAGGTGTCTTTAAAGTGGCGCAGTAATGAGTCATTAGACTTGTAACGCAGTGCCAGACGAATTTCACTCACACCGCGCGTTGGTGTCGGCCAGGTCGGCGGAGAGCCATACAGCTGCGCCAGTCCTTCATCATAGGTAAAGCGCGGAATACCAAAATCGCATTGTGGAACCCGTTTCACGCCAAGCAGACGCTCTTCGCGCACGCAACTGAGCAACGGCAAACGCGCACCGGCATGAATATTGAGTAACTGATTAACCATTGCGGTGATAAACGCCGTCTTACCACTCCGGCTAAGTCCGGTGACAGCCAGGCGCAAATGCCGGTCTACGCCACGATTAACCAGCGAATTGAATTCATTTTTAAGTCGCTTCATCGCCATCCCGTTTTGCTGAAGGAACCGAAGAAATTATAACAAACAGGAAGTAAAGATAGGGGTCAATTCTTACTTATCAACTACCTGAGCTGTATCAGGCGGCATTATTCTTACCGCCTGTAGCAGAATGAATGTGGGCGGTTTATTTATTCTCTACTTTAGGAAGCGCTATCTGATTGATGCCACCTTCGTTGGTCACCTGCGTGTAGCCCATTTCAGTCAGCATATCTTTCGCCTGCCCTGATTGACGCCCGGAGTTGCAATAGAGCTTCACGGTATCGTTCTTATCTGGAACTTCAGTTACGATACGCGCCTTGATCTCTTTTAACGGGATGTTGACAGCCCCTTGAATATGCTGCTGTTGGTACTGTTCAGGAACGCGAACATCAATCCAGTGCTCGGCAGCATAAACCGGCATGCCAATAACCAGTGCCAACGCTAATACGCTTTTCTTCAACATAATATCTTCCTGACTGATAGTTGGATTTAACCCTTACACTATACGCCAGTTCTTAAGAAAATATTGCGACCGCATTATCACCGTCCACACCCGTGGACGATTGTTCCTCAGCACGCACATAGTGCGGTTAGCCTTTTGATTTTCCAACTCGCATTCCGAGATTGTTGTCATTCGCCACTTAACTCCATAATATGTCCGCCATTGACTCTCGGACGGAGCTTGGGATCTATGTCTCCTACCATTTATGATATTGCACGAGCCGCTGGTGTATCAAAATCCACGGTATCGCGCGTGCTTAATAAGCAAACCAACATCTCGCCGGAGGCGCTTGAAAAGGTGCTGCGCGCAATTGATGAGTTACAGTATCAGCCTAATAAACTAGCTCGCGCGCTTACCTCTTCCGGGTTTGACGCAATAATGGTGATATCTACCCGTTCTGCAAAAACAACTGCCGGTAATCCGTTTTTCTCTGAAGTGTTGCATGCAATTACTGCCAAGGCTGAAGAAGTCGGTTTTGATGTCATATTACAGACGTCGCGAAGCACCGAAGATGATTTACAAAAATGTGAGAGCAAAATTAAGCAGAAGTTGATCAAAGGGATCATTATGCTGAGCTCTCCTGCCGATGAATCATTTTTTGCTCGGTTGGATAAATACAACGTCCCGGTTGTGGTTATCGGGAAGGTTGAAGGTGACTACACTAATGTCTATTCTGTAGACACCGATAATTATCGCGACAGTATTACGCTGACAAATGCGCTGATTGAGAGTGGCCACCGTAATATAGCCTGTTTGCATGCACCGCTTGACGTTCATGTTTCTATCGATCGCGTTAACGGTTATAAATCCAGCCTTCAGGCACATAATATTAAAATGCGCGATGAGTGGGTTATTGACGGGGGGTATACTCATGAAACCGCCCTACTTGCTTCTCGAAAATTACTTAGTCAGCAACCGTTACCCGATGCCGTATTTGCGACAGACAGCTTGAAGTTAATGAGTTTATATCGCGTAGCGGCCGAGAAAAACATTTCCATTCCAAAGCAACTTGCCGTTGTAGGCTATAGTAATGAGCTACTTTCTTTTATGCTCACACCAGTTCCTGGTGGAATTGATGTACCTACTCAGCAGTTGGGTGAACAAAGTTGTAATTTATTATTTAATCTGATTGCAGGTGAAAAAGGATTACAGAATATCACGGTGAGCACGCAAATATCATTGGCGGACTCACTGGTGTAAAAACAGGGGCATAATAATGCCCCTGTTCATTTTTAGAATGCGTAGTTCACGCCTATGCCAGCATAATGGAACCTGTCGCTTTCACCTTCGTCATGATCTTCCCATTCATAAGCATACTCCAGAGACATTGATAAACCGTTCTGGAAATCATACGCATACAATAAACCGAGGCGATTGAAATCATGGCCTTCGCGTTCAGGATCATCCTGCCAGTCCCAGTTTGACCAGCGATCAAGCCCGATACGGGTATACGGCGTCAGGGTTGTATTGCCGAAGGACAGAGGCAGATAAGCACGAATTTCCTGGGTTGAGAACTCACCATTATTACGCGAATCTGCCAGATTAAAGCCGCGTTCAAGGTAATAGTTGACCGTTAACCCTATTGTTTCGTTAAACGTATAATTCAACCCGCTCTCACTTTCGACGCGGCTATCAGAGTAGCCGGTGGTGCTCAAATCATTAACGAATTGATACATCGCAAACCAGCCGCTAAAGCGCAGGTCATCAGTAAGTTTAACATCCCAATCTGGCTGCACTTTCCAGCGCTGCATATTAGCTGTATCTTTTCCGGGTTCATTGACATAGTGATAACCGTAATTACGAAAGCCACCGGTCAGACCGAAATTAACATTCTCGCTTTCAAGGAATTGATAGCGGACTTCCAGTTCAGGGCGGTCAAACCACGTACCGCGCTTACCCTCGCTGTAATCAACCGGTCCTTCCTGGTAATAGGCCAGCGATATTTTCCACGGCCCATTGGACGCATTAAAATAGATGGACGGTTCAGCCAGTCCATCCATATCTTCGCCCTGACCTTCAACGTTTTCTATTTCGTACATAGCACCGATATTAAAGTGCCAGTCATTCTTTTCAGCAGCCTGCGCGCAGGCCATTCCCGCGCTCATAATCAGCGCAGTCGCGGACAGTAGGGTTTTCATTATTATTCCTTGTTAAAATACTCGCAAAAATGCCCCAAGGCGCGGGGGATTATTATCCCCCGGAATTTTATTGAATAGCCACTTCAGTTTCAGTATCAAAGAAATGGCATTTCGCCATATCAAAATGAATAGTGATGTTTTCTCCTGCGTGATAATCATTCACTGCCCCAGCACGGACCACTAACTCATGCCCCCCAACAATGGTATAAAGCATAAATTCAGCGCCAGTTAATTCTGCAACGCTAATTTTTGCCGGTACACTATTTTCATTATTAAGCTGCGGAAGTATATCTTCAGGGCGAATTCCCAGCGTGACCGCCTGATGTTCATAACCCTGTGCTTTTAATTGTGCTAATTTATTCTCTGGAATCGTTAATTTTAGTGTTTCAGTAACAAACTTATCACCGTCAATCGCGCCACGAATAAAGTTCATGGCCGGTGAGCCAATAAATCCTGCGACAAACATATTTGCTGGGTGGTTATAAACTGTTTTCGGCGCACCAACCTGCTGAACAATACCATCCTTCATAATCACAATACGCGTCGCCATCGTCATGGCTTCTGTTTGATCGTGGGTAACATATATCATGGTGGTATTGAGTTTCTGATGCAGCTTGCTGATTTCTGCCCGCATCTGTACGCGAAGTTTGGCATCGAGATTCGATAAGGGTTCATCCATCAGGAAGACCCCTGCCTCACGAACAATCGCACGCCCCAGTGCCACACGTTGACGCTGACCACCGGATAACGCACCCGGTTTACGTTGCAGATAATCGCGCAGGCCAAGGATTTGCGCCGCCCAGTTGACACGTTCCTCAATCACGACAGGGGCAATTTTCTGCATTTTCAGGCCAAACGCCATGTTGTCATAGACTGTCATGTGCGGGTACAACGCGTAGTTCTGAAAGACCATCGCAATGTTGCGCGATTTCGCCGGCACATCGTTCATCCGTTTACCGTCAATCAGCAGATCGCCACCGCTGATCTCCTCCAGACCGGCGATCATGCGCAACGTCGTTGACTTCCCACAGCCTGAAGGGCCAACAAAAACAATAAACTCTTTGTCTTCAATTTCCAGATTGAAGTCTTTAACGACGTGTACCTGGTTGTCGTAAATTTTTTGAATGTGTTGCAACGAAAGCTGTGCCATGTTGAATCCTTTACTTGTCGTGTTGCCAGAGAGCCGATAAGCACGGCCACGTCAGAAATTCGGTTGAAGGAAGTTGCAAGCTTGCTCCGTTCAGCCCCGTACCAATGCCAACAGAGAGCATGCCGCAGGCGTTGATCGCATCAATACCCGCCTGAGCATCTTCTATGCCAATGCACTGCTGCGGGTCAGCGCCAAGGCCCGCACAGGCTGCCAGAAAAATCTCCGGATCCGGTTTCGAGCGAGAAATTAGCGCGGCATCCGCACAGAAATCAAAATAAGACTTAAGATCAAGCGCTTGTAAAATCGCAGGGGCATTGAGCGACACAGAGGCCAGCCCCACCGGAATCAGCTCTTCCCGCAACGTCATCAGCAACTCACGTATTCCCGGCAATACCGAGTTCACCGTCAACTGGCGCAAAGAATGGACATATAGTCTGTTTTTTCTCTCGGCCAATTGTGCGCAAACCTCAGGTGTAAACTCCCCCGTTTTCCCGCCATATTGCAAAATACGCTGTAGCGATTCGCCGCGACTAATCCCTTTCAGGCTGTCATTAAATGCCTCGTCAATCGCAATCCCTATTTCACCGGCTACCTGCCGCCAGGCGAGAAAATGCAGATGTGCAGTGTCGGTAATCACGCCATCTAAATCAAAAATGATGGCCTGTGGTTTGAGGATCATTCATCACCCCTTTCTGTGGTAGCGGTCCCATAAATAGGCGAAATAATGGCGTCATTGCAGATAACTATCTCCCCCTGAAAAGAGATCTTTTCCCCTTTTACCCAAAGAGTAATCTGCTCGGCGCTGTTAATGCGGATTTCAGTTGCATTGATGGTTACCTGCAAATCGATACCCTGCCAGCGCAGTGGGAAAGACAGTGTTTGCCAATGTTCCGGTAATGCAGGGGCAAGATGTAACTCCCCATGGCGAACATTCACTCCGGCAAATCCCTGGATAGCGCCCAACCAGATTGCGCCCGTTGCCGCCGCATGAATACCATCATCGCAGCTGTGCGGGTCATCCCCGAGATCGATTAGCGAACCTTCGCGCCAAAACCGATACCCCTGAGCCGAATCACCACAACGCGCAGCCACAATCCCGTGAATCGCCTTACTCAAAGAGGAGTCGTGAATCGTACGTGGCTCGTAATAACGCAGGTTAGCCAGACAGGTTTGCGGACTAAATTGCTCCGGCAACATGTAGGTCAGCATCACGACATCAGCCTGTTTGAGAATTTGCATCTCATTGACTTCTGCACGGGAGTAATCGAGCAAAATGGTCTGCTTGCCCGCTTTGGCTTTATACTGCGACAGATCGATAACCGGTTTGTTCAGGAAGGTATCATCCTGAGGAAGCACGCCATCGGGCTGCACTTCCGGTCGCCAGAGATACTGTAAAAAATGCTCTGCGCGATGAATAAACGTGTCATCGCCACAGCCCAACCGACGGGCAAAACCCAGCGCCTGCTCTACGTTGTACCAGGCCATGTAGTTGGTGAACGCATTGTTGTTCACATGCTCAGTGTATTCATCCGGGCCAATCACATCGTGGATCTCTAAACGATCGTTGACCATGACAGCCCTGCTAATCCAGAACTTCGCCGTTTCCAGCAGCAGCGTCATGCCCTCTCGGGTCATGAAGTTTAGATCCCCTGTGACATGCCAGTAATTGATTACCGCCCAGGCAACATCCGCCACGAGGTGATGTTCAGCCTGTGCGGAGGCCACTTTTTGCCGCAGCCCGGTACGGATGTTGATCGCCGCGAATTCAGGCGTTTCCTCATCACCGCTGCGAGCGCTTTCCCACGGGAACAGCGCGCCTTGCCAACCGTTACGGCGGGCTTTCTCACGCGCGCCCGGCAAATTATGCCAGCGGTAACGCAATAGACCTCTCGCGGTTTTCGGTTCGGTAAACAAGTGAAACGGTAACAAAAAGACCTCAGTATCCCAGAAGATGTGGCCTTTATACCCTTCACCCGTCAGACCTTTGGCCGCAATACTGCTGCGCTCATCATGGTCTGGGGTCATCACACGCAGATGATAGAGGGCATAGTCCAGCGCGCGCTGATCGCTAATATCAGAACTGGTAACCTGAACGCGACGAGTTTGCCACCAGGCATGCCAGTTGGTGCTCGACTCAGCCAACAGAGCGTCATATCCCTGTTGCGAGCATGCTTCAATATTACGCAGCGACTGGCGTCCCCAGGTCTCAAGCGACAGGTTGCGTTCGCTCGTCCAGTCAACCCAACTCATTTTCGTCAGCGTGACGCGCTGCCCGGCTTGCGCCTGCACGGTGTTGTGTTGTAACAACCGACGTTCTTTCGCGGTGAAGCAGCGCTGCGCTGCGCCGTCGACGTCACAATATGAGGTGATCGCGATATCGTTGCGATTGTCCTGGGTTGTGTAAATGCCCTGCAGAAGATGCTGACCAAAGACTCTAATCTGTGTTTCATCCAGATGCTGACGGCCATGATTGGTGATCGTGGCATCAATACCGGTTGAGATACCAATGCTGGCATCGGCATCCAGTGGCGTTACGACCACTTCCATAGCAAACAGCGGCAGCTTCTGTGCCGAGACAAACCGCCGACTCTCAATAGCAAAACGCGCCCCGCCAGGTGCATGCCAGATAAACGCACGGCGCAATTCCCCGCTGGCAAAATCCAGTTCGCGATGCCAGCTTTCAATCACGCCGCTGGTTAGCGAGAAAATCTCGCCATTAAGCGTGATCTCCACTCCGACTACATCGGGTAGATTAACCAGTTCATTAATTTCGCCTTTACCCGCACGGTGATACAACCCAGCCAGATACATGCCACGAGTCTGTAAGGTGTAAGCTTCCTCGTGGCTGGCGCGAATTCCCATATACCCGTTACCGGTCGTCATGAGTGACGCATATTTATTCAGGCTATGTGGGCAAAAAGCCGGTTCAGTTAGCATTACTGGCTTCGTCATAAGTCTACGTAGGTCCCTGTTTCAGCCGATTGGTACAGTGCGGCAACCAGTTGTTGAATAACGACGCCCTGCTCTGCGTCAGCAATAGTGACAGGCTCGCCCTGGACATGGTTAACGAAGGCTTCCATGCTGCGATAATGACGGTTGTCATCAGCCATCTCGCGCGCAAGCAGCACGTCAAGCGCACCATCACGGTCGGTGTAAACCTGGGCCGGGAATAACGTCGCCCCCGCCAAATCGCCGCAGAAATTAACGTTCATAATCGATTGTTCAGGAATATTCAGCGCGAAAGAGGTTTCCAGGCGCAGGATACCGCCGTTATGAAATTCAATCGTGCCGAACAAAGAATCCTCCACGGTATATGTAGTGGGATCCCATTTCCCAAACTGACCGCTGTTTTTAATCGTGCCAATGCGTTGATAGCTGTGCGCGTTAACACGCTTTACCGCCGGGAACCCCAGCACATACATGGCGGCATCAAGCATATGAATACCGAGATCAATCAGCGGCCCGCCGCCCTGCAGTTCTTTGTTGGTAAACACTCCCCAGCCGGGCACGCCGCAGCGGCGCAAAGCGCGGACATTGGTGACATAGATTTCACCCAGAATACCGGCCATCACCTGCTCACGAAGCAGTTGCGTATCCAGCGCAAAACGATGATGAAAATCATAAGCCAGTACTTTTCCCACCCGACGCGCCGTTTTACACATTTCCAACGCCTCGTCTGGCGTCATTGCCGGAGGTTTCTCGCACATCACATGGCATCCAGCGTTCAATGCCAACATGGTGTGTTCATAATGAAAGCGATTGGGCGAGCAGATGCTGACGATATCTGGCTTAGCTTCGCGTAACATCGTTTGCGGATCGTCCCAAACCTGCGGATTACCGTATTTTTCTGCAAACAACCGCGCCTGTGACAGGCGGCTGTCGCAGACAGCCACCAGTTCCAGATCGTTGCGGGTGCAGTAGTACGAAGCATGAACTTTATCCGCCACCTGCCCGGCACCAATAATGGCGACACGTAACGGAGCGCTTGTCAGTGCACTTTTCACGGAAATCCTCTTAGCAAGTACGCAGCCAGGCCAGTGACTGACGATACGCTTCCGGCAGATTCTCTGCTCGTACGCGCCCTTCGTACACAACGTAGCCCTGATAATTATCTTCACGTAACTGGTCAAACAGTGCAGTGAAATCCAGCGTACCGCTTCCCGGCTGATAACGATGGTTATCCGCAATATGGACGTGACCCAGCAGATCGCGATTGTCGTGCAGCGCCTGTGCCATATCGTCTTCTTCGATATTCATATGGTAAAAATCACCAATGATTTGCACATGCTTCAGATTATTTTCCACGATATAGCGACGGGCATCCGCCAGGGTGTTGATCATATGATCCTGATAGCGGTTGAGCGGTTCCAGATACACCACCGTCCCCGTACGCTCGGCAACTTTATCAAGATAAATCAATGAATCACTGACAGCTTTACGATCGCCTTCCAGGCTACGCGGAGAAGCCATCGGCGGTAAGCGGAAGGTAAACATGCCCCATGCAGCAGGTACAATAATGCCTTGTCCGCCGACTTCGGCCAGCGCTTCGAGAATGCGGGTAATCTGCCGCAACCCGTTTAAACGACGCTCTTCGATAAAATCACCGATCCAACCGTCATATCCTCCACAGGCAGTGGTAACAGGCAAACCTGTTTCTTTGATCGCCGCTTTTACTTCATCAAGGTTATTGACCAGCAACTTACCGTCAATTTCAAAACCATCAAACCCCATCTCTTTGATGTAACGGAATTTCTCGAGAATATTTTCCGGGAAAAAAGCCTGATTCTGTGTTCCAATTTTCATCTTCTGCATTCCTTAATTAAAACGTCACGCCCATTTTGATGCTCTTTTCCGGATGGCGATCGACATACTGCATATAGCTCTCCGGGCTGTTGGCGAAAGTCACTACCGGGTCAATGAGTTCTTCACAGTCCAGGTAACCGTTCATCAATAGTTCCCAACAGGTTTCCTCGATGCGCTTGCGGCTCCAGCGCGGATAATCTGGATTAGGTTCACTACCAGCACGTGAGAAGACAATTTTGGCATTGTTGAAATGCGCTTCACGCCCCAGGTTGAAACCTTCAGCAAAAGGTTTCGCGAAAGCGACATAGGAAATGGTTCCACCATAGGCCAGACCGCGTAACGCCGACTGCAGCGCATCTGCATAGCCGCTGGTTTCGATGATCACATCTGCGCCCTGCTTACCGGTCAGCTTCTTAATTTCCATGCCTACATCGGTGCCAATCGGATTCAGACAGAAATCCGCGCCATGGCGACGCGCGATATCGCAGCGATGGGCAATCGGATCGACGCCGATGACCACTGAGGCTCCCGCTTTCTTAGCCAGTTGCACGGCAATCTGGCCAATTGCGCCTAAGCCCACGATGACCACAAAGTCACCGACACGCACATTGGCGTCGCGCACACCGCTCATGGCGAACTGTGCCGGGTCATAGCACACGGCATTTTTCCACGAACTGCCTTCAGGCATTTTGCGCAGTTTGTAGTTGTTCACCGCATTAAAAATAACCGTTTCTGCCAGAGGACCGTATCCGCAAACTGAATCGCCAACGGCGTATTCGGTCACATCGCTGCCACACTCAATAACATCGCCCACCACCATATTGCCAAGCTGGAATTTACCGAATTCGATCCCGCGCGGTGCCCCTTCCGGACGCGGCATAAACATTTGCCATTCACCGTTAAAATCTTCGTCAATAAACGGGCTGGCAGCACGAAAATCGACCACTTCTGTGCCATGTTTCGGCGCGCCAAATTTAACGCGAACTTTAACTTCATTGGCGGATACCGCTCTGTCTTCATATTCCACCAGCGCTGCAACGCGCGGTTCTGTGGCAACTAACTTCTTCATTTACAACTCCTTAATTAAACTGGCCGCTTAGCCTTTCACGCCGCCAGCGGTCAAACCACTTTTAATAAAACGTTCGGAAAGCGCATACATAATGACCACCGGTAATGCGGTGACTAACGATGCGGCCATCATGCGTCCCCAGATATAGTCAGGTGTACTGAACAGCGCGTTCAGACCGACCGGTAAGGTAAAATTGCTGGCGCTGGAAAGGAAAATCGAAGCAAACAGATAGTCATTCCACGCCACCATAAAGCAATACACAAAGACCGAAACCAGACCAGACATTGCCAACGGCACGGTAATGCGAAAGATGATCTGCAGACGATTCAACCCATCCATCATCGCGGCTTCTTCGATCTCGTCCGGAATGGTGTCGAAATAGCTTTTCAACATGAACACTGCGGTCGGCAGCGTCTGGGTGACCATAGTGATAATCAACGCCATTTCGGTGTCGTAAATGCCGAGTGCCGTAATGATCTTGAATAACGGCACCACCAGCAGGATCCCCGAAAACATATACACCGTGTAAAAACTGGCATTGATGGTCATTCGTCCCTTAAAACGCAGGCGGGAAAGCGCATACGCCCCGAGCACGCCCAGAAATACCGCCACCACCGAAGAAGTCACCGATACCACCAGGCTATTACGGAAGTAGTCAACAAAGGGGAAAATCATCGGGTTGAAGATGTCGATGTAATGTTCCAGCGTCCATTGCTGCGGTAACAGCGTCGGATGCAGCGAAATCGCCTCTTTTGCGCTTTTAAATGAGGTCATCAGCATCACAAAAAATGGAAATAACGTGATGCCCAGGAAGACAATTAATCCACAGTAAAAGCCAATGCGGCCAAGCGTGCGCTTATTTGTTGCCATTGAGGTTCACCCGTTTTCTGGTCAGCAGGATAACAGCGAAAATGATGACGAAGAGGACAACAGAAATCGCGGCCGCTTTACCTAAGTCATTAAATGCAAACGCTGTTTTATAGAGATAGACCCCGAGAATATCGACTTTAGTGGTCAGCAGATAAACATCGGCGAACATATAAAACATCCAGATCGTACGCAGCGTGACTACGGTCGCCAGCACCGGCATGATCGCTGGCAGCGTGACGATGCGAAACCGTTGCCAGGCGTTCGCGCCATCCATTTCTGCCGCCTCATACAACGATTTATCAATAGTCTGTAAAATCGCCAGAAACGAGATAAAGGCATACGGGAAGTAGCGCCAGATGGCGAACAACACGACCAGCGCGAAGCTGCTACCGGGATTGTCGAACCACAGCGGAGCCTGATCGTAGAGATGCAACAGATCCACGCCGAGGTAGTTCACAATGCCGTAGCCGTTGTTGAACATGTATTTCCAGGCAAACACCAGCGAAATTGATGGCGTTACGTAAGAGAGGATGACCAGTGAGCGCGCAGTTTTCCGCAGACGAAACTCACGGTTAAAAAACATCGCCACTCCCAGCCCCAGCACCGTGCTCCCTGCCACAACCAGCGCGGTATACCAGACCGTCATCCACAGCGAATGCCAGAATCCGGGATCGGATAAGATACGGATATAGTTGCTCAGCCCGACAAACGTAGACTCAATTTGCGGATTAAGCGGCAAACGCATAAAGCTGATTTCGATGTTAGATATCATTGGCCACGCCACTAAACCGCCCAATAACAGCAAGCTGGGCGCCAGCAGCAGCATGGCAAATGGCATATCAGATCGACCTGAAAAGAACTTATTCATCACGGCTTTCCATTTCCCCATTAGCGCTGTTCAACGAGGTCATCCAGTTTTGTCTGGCTTGCCTTGATGGTCGATGAAAGGTCAGCTTTTCCTACCGTGACGTTGTGCACCATGGTACTCACGATGCCGGAGCCGGTTACGTCGCCCATGCGGGTAAAGTTCTTATCACCGACGGCACCAAAGACCTGAATATTTGGCAGTTCGGCAATCAGTTGATCGGGTAATTCACCCAGCGCTTTGATAACAGCGTTATCTTTCCACGTCGAAGTATTCACCACCGCTTTGTTGACCGGCAGCGCCGCCCCTGGCGACATCATGACCCAGTCCGCAATGTTGTCTGCCTGCTCCATAAAGGTGACAAATTTCTCTGCCGCTTCTGTTTCTTCGGTTTTTTGACCTGCGGTAATGGTCAGCGACGTCAGCATGCCGTAAACAGCGGAATTTTTTTCCGTCGGCACCATAAAGCCAACATTTTTAGGATCGCCCTCTTTGATCACCGCCGGGAGGATATAGGTGGAATAAATCGCCATTGGCGCCGTGCCGTTCATGAAAGCATCTTTGACTTCCATGATGTCGTTCGAGCCAGGCATAGTGTTCATGGCAAGTTGGCGGTAATACTGCAATGCCTGCGCCATTTCAGGTGTGTCGAGCGTAATCTTTCCCTGCGCATCAAAAACGTTGGCCTGGTTAGAGAGCGCAAACTGGGAGAATGACTGTTCGGTCAAAACGCTTTCTGCCGTCGGCAGCGCAATGCCGTATTTCTTACTGCCAGGATTGTTGAGCTTCTGCGCCACGTTTAGCAATTGCTGCCAGTCTTTTGGCTCTTCCAGTCCGGCTTTTGCCAGCACATCTTTGCGGTACCAGATCCCGCCAATCCAGGCGCTGACCGGAACCCCGGTCCATGCACTACCGTCTTCAGTGCGTACAATACGCAGGACACCATCATAAAAAGTACCCTCACCTACACCGTTGATGACCTGCGCTACCGCTTTACGGTCGATGAGGGATTCTTTATCCATAACTTTCGCGTAGTCATGGCTGGTTTCAATGACTTCAGGTAGTGAACCGCTGCGCGCCAGGGTGATGACCTTGGTGTTGTAAGCATCTTCTTCCACAGGAACCTGTTTGACGCTGATGCCCGGGTTTTCTTTTTCAAAACGCTCAATCAGTTTTGCAATGACCGCCTGCCGCTCCTGCTCAACAGAAGAGTGCATAAATTCAATCGCGACAGAGGACTTTTTATCATCCTTACACCCGGAAACCAGGGCGCAGGAAACCAGTGCTGAAATCAGCACAATTTTAGCTTTAAGCATGAAATGTTCCTTTTTATTACTTAACCCACATGACCTGCCAGGCGTACAACGTTAATTCCTTACCGAAAATAGTTTTACCGCCAATCAAATCAACTCCATTTTCTATATCAATACGAATGGTTTGAGTATGACCGCTGACATTAAATAACCCGGTAATTTCCTCACCTGTTTCCGCAGTACGTTTAATTTGCATTACGGCTGGTGTAATACTGTTAATTTGAAAATCACTATCAGGATGAAATGCTTTATTATTACGACGTATTACAATTAGTCGGGATAACTCATGATAAATAGCGTGACGCAAACTGGTTTCATTTGCCAGCTCCGCTTCTATTTGTCTCACCTGATATTTTTTGCGGTTGATCGCGCGGTTATAACCGAACGTCTCAACACCTTTATAATCATTGCGTGATCCAAGTATGCTTTGAATGTAAACCGCCGGCACGCCTGGAAAACTCAGCAAAATGGCATGTGCGAGAATAAAGCGAGAAAACCGTTCGGCATCGCTACAATTACCAGAGGTTAGCGCATCCATATATGTCACGTTAATTTCATACGGGCTGCGACTGCCATCAGGGTTATTTTTCCAGTTAACCAGCGCACCTTCCTGTTGTAGTTCAGTCACCAGCCGCATGATCTCGTCTTCAGGCAACAAACCGCGTAATGGGTTGAGACCAATGCCATCATGTGATGCGAGAAAATTAAACCAGGTTGTCTCACCAGACGGCAGCTCCAGTGATTGCGCCCACTGGCACAATATCGACGTGTCCTGGCGTTGTACCGCATGCAGCACCAACGGCGGCAGCGAGAACTGGTACACCATATGCGCTTCATCATGGCCATTACCGTAGTAGGACACGTTATCCTTATGCGGGACGTTGGTTTCGGTAATAATCGCCGTACCAGGCGCCGCGCAGTCCGCAATAGCGCGGAATAGTTTGATAAGCTGATGCGTTTTTTCCAGATGAATACAGCTCGTTCCAGGCTCTTTCCACATAAAGCCAACCGCATCCAGGCGAACATAATCTGCGCCCTGCTCAAGATAGCTCAGCAGCACATCGACCATCGCCAGTAACACCACCGGGTTGGCATAATTGAGATCGATCTGGTCATCGCTGAACGTCGTCCATAAATGGCGCACGGTGTTATCTTTTAGCGTAAATGGTGTCAGTAACGGTAATGTGCGTGGACGTGTGACGTTGCTCAGGTCCGTATCAGGATCCATTGCAATAAAGAAATTTTCATAACCGTCAAGTTGTTGCAAATAATTATTAAACCACTCGCTTTTAGCTGACATATGGTTACAAACAAAATCAAACATCAGTCGACTGGACTCACCTAATTCCTTAATATCATTCCAGTCACCGGTTTCTTCGGCAACCTGATGGTAATTAATCACGGAAAAACCATCATCCGATGACCACGGATAAAATGGCAGAAGATGCACATGAGAAAATGTCGACTTAAGCCATTCATTATAAAACTGATTAAACGTCGGCAACGGTTTTTTACCAACCCCGTGGAATTGATCGGCGTAGGTAATAAGCACCACATCGCCCTCGTCCCAATGCGCTTTACGGATTTTTTTAATTAATCCCTGTGATTTCTCTAAACGTGCAAACAGCGCTTCATAGTGGCATGAAGTAAATGTATGACCATAAACTTCTGTCAGGCATTTTTGGATTTTTTGGTTCACCTTCGATTCTCGTGGTAGCGGTCCCATGAACCAAGAGACTACTCTGCGGAAAATAAGCTGTCAATTAGCAGAGGTGGTCTGGAGGGGGGTAAAAAAAGAATTTTGGCAGCCAAAAAATCGTATTTGTGAGCTGCCGCAAATTAACTGAGGGAATGTTGATTAATTGTTGCTTGCTTTTACTGATTCAAATATCAGGTTCGATTACCGGAATATCGTTTCGACAATTTTGCCGCGGCCCGACTCAACACCGGTTCCAGAACCAACGCCAGCAGCATTTTTAGCGGGCGTCGGGCGACGGATTTCACCGCCCACCCTGCTACCCCCGCCGGGCCGTAGCGAAGCGCCGTTAAAAGCACCAGCTTACATGCTATTTTAAAGCCCGGCTTAACCCTTTGCCCGGCACGTTGCCAGCGATTGTTCATTTCTAACCTCACAATTGGCGGAAACGACTACGTAAGGAAAAAGTATCGGACGTCACATAACGTTCCATTTCACGCAAACGCTTTTCACTAGCCGCCAGCTCGCGATCGACGGCATCCAACAGCTCACCGCTTGATGGCTGCTGCTCGCCGGAAACCACATTGTCCGGCATCGGGTCCAACACAAATGTCAGCACGATATAGGCGACGAAGGTGAAAAAGGCCAGACCAAAAAAGACTGACAGCACCACCAGGATCCGTACCAGCTTCACAGGCACATCGAGATAATGCGCAATACCCGCACAAACCCCCTTCACCATGCCCTGCTGCGGAATACGCCACAGTTTTTTGTTCAGATTAACGCCTCCCATTAGCGGTCCCTCCAGTTTGGATGTTCAGCATCAAGGATGTCTTCCAGCGCCTGAATGCGCTCGCGCATCCGCTGTGCGTCATCGTTGAGTTCGACCAGACGTTGCTGTTCACTTTGCGACAGTTCGCCACGACTGGAACGGTTGCTGTAATGCAGCCAGAGCCAAATCGGTAAAACAAACAACACAAAGATAGTTAACGGGATAGCCAGAAATAGCGCGCTCATGAGTACTCCTTACAGGTGATGAGCGGCGGCGCGTTCGGGCACCGCCAGATGTTATTATTGCTTGTCTTGCTGCATTTTGGCTTTAAGTTGCGCCAGCTGCTCGCTGATTTCATCATCTGCTTTCAGGTCAGCAAATTGCTGATCCAGGGACTTCTGTTTACCGAAATTATGGCTTTCAGCCTCAGCTTCCATCTGATCGATACGACGCTCGAAAGATTCAAAGCGCGCCATCGCTTCATCAAGTTTACCGCTGTCCAGTTGACGACGAACATCACGTGAAGAACTCGCTGCCTGATGACGTAGCATCAGCGCCTGCTGACGAGCACGGGTTTCACTGAGTTTATTTTCCAGCTCACCAATCTCTTTTTTCATACGCGCCAGCGTATCGTCAACCAGCGTGACTTCATGCTCCAGAGAGGCAATCAGGTCAGTCAATTTCTGTTTTTCGATTAACGCAGAACGCGCCAAATCTTCTTTCTCTTTGCGCAGCGCCAGCTCAGCTTTTTCTTGCCACTCTGCCTGTTGCGCGCTGGCCTGTTCGATACGACGAGATAATTGTTTCTTTTCTGCCAGAGCGCGTGCGGAGTTTGAACGCACCTCAACCAGCGTATCTTCCATTTCCTGGATCATTAACCGCACCAGCTTCTGCGGATCTTCAGCCTTTTCCAGCAACGCATTAATGTTGGCGTTCACGATGTCGGCAAAACGAGAAAAAATACCCATAATGTAATCCTCACTTACTGTTCTGATATCGGGCTATGCCCTGCTGATTTCGTAATGCACTTGGCGTGCCAACTTTTTATCTAATTGATTTTAATAATTATATCTAATTTTACCTGGCGAGAGAATTAGGGTAAATTGGTGAATAACACTAACAAATGGTGAATTTCATCATGACAGGATACAAAGACAATCTTCTGGGTGAAGCAAACAGCTTTATTGAAGTGCTGGAGCAGGTTTCTCATCTGGCACCGCTGGATAAGCCTGTCCTGGTTATCGGTGAGCGAGGTACTGGGAAAGAGCTTATTGCCAACCGCCTGCACTATCTCTCCACCCGTTGGCAAGGCCCGTTTATTTCGCTTAACTGCGCAGCGCTCAACGAGAACTTGCTTGATTCCGAACTGTTTGGTCACGAAGCAGGTGCCTTTACCGGCGCTCAAAAACGCCATCCTGGACGTTTCGAACGCGCCGACGGCGGTACACTGTTTCTCGATGAACTGGCAACCGCCCCGATGTTGGTGCAGGAAAAATTGCTGCGCGTTATTGAATATGGAGAGCTGGAACGTGTTGGCGGCAGCCAGCCGTTGCAGGTTAACGTACGACTTGTTTGTGCAACCAATGCCGACTTACCTCGCATGGTCAACGAAGGTACTTTTCGCGCGGACCTGCTGGATCGTCTGGCCTTTGACGTAGTGCAACTCCCACCGTTACGCGAACGCCAAAGCGACATAATGTTAATGGCCGAGCATTTTGCCATTCAGATGTGTCGCGAGATCGGGTTACCACTGTTTCCAGGGTTTAGTGCCGAAGCCAGAGAAACGCTCCTCCACTACCGTTGGCCAGGCAATATTCGTGAACTGAAAAACGTCGTGGAGCGATCCGTTTATCGACATGGGACCAGTGATTACCCGCTGGATGAGATAATCATTGACCCCTTCCGCCGTCATGTCGTGGAATCTCAGGTGCAGGAAGCAAAACCAACATCTGTAGCATTACCGCTGGATCTGCGTGAATTCCAGCAGCAACAAGAGAAAGACTTTCTACAAACCAGCTTACTGCTGGCTAAATTTAACCAGAAAAAAGCCGCTGAATTACTGGGTCTGACTTATCATCAGCTACGAGCCTTGCTGAAGAAACACCAGATCTAGCACGCATTTGCAAGTGTCATACTGGCGGGTTTGACGCATAACCTCATCTAAGCTACGCCAATTTTTCGAAAGTCGTGTTGGAAAAGTGTGAGCTGCGGGAGAACCGCTGGATGGGGACTCAGGTACTGGGTGCGACATTCAGTGGCTCAGATCTCTCCGGCGGCAAGTTTTCTACTTTCGACTGGCAAGCAGCAAACTTCGCACATTGCGATCTGACCAATTCGGAGTTAGGTGACTTAGATATTCGGGGTGTTGATTTACAAGGCGTTAAGTTAGACAACTACCAGGCATCGTTGCTCATGGAGCGGCTTGGTATCGCTGTGATTGGTTAGCCCAGCGTTTACACCGGGAGATGCGTTTGACGATTTACTTTTAACCAGTACGACTCCTGGCAAGCATTGTGAAACGTTTTCTCCAGTGGACGAATATCCTGACCTGCCGCATCAACGACATGCCATCTAATGCTGCATTCTGGACAGGCATTTGATGAATATTTAACCAATTCATTTTCGCGAGAACAACGAATAACCACTCCCGAATCATGAAGCCATGTCTTATTTATAATCTCAACTTCAGCCATGTCATCCCGTTTACTGACATCCTCAATACAAATAACATTTTTGCCTATTTTTATAGCATTGACATAATCCGCTAAGTTGCTCATTTATTAAATATTCCCGTTGATTCGTACACTAACGCATTGTAATCGCTTACGCATTTTGTCACAGCGAGGAAACCGTAACAAATTACGCCAACTGTCCACATCCTGCACCGCGTTTATAGCAAGTCAGATGGGGCATGAAAATGCTAAGATAGTTAACAGAGTAGATTCAAAGTGGATAGCAGGTATGAATTTTGACCATGACGCGGTGTTGAACTCGCGCTTATCGAACCTGTTGCTCCCAAAAACAAACGGTAATGGCAAATGTCATTAAGTATTAGTAAGATAGCCTCTTTATATAATCCATTAAAATTATGCGCCTGGTTTTATCATCTCTGATCGTGATGGCTGGATTTCTGAGTGGTCAGGCTGCTGCTGCGCCTGAGCAAGCTTCGCACGCTGATATCCGTGACAGTGGGTTTGTCTATTGCGTCAGCGGGCAGGTCAATACGTTCAACCCGCAAAAAACGAGCAGTGGTCTCATCGTCGACACGTTAGCGGCCCAATTGTATGACCGACTGCTTGATGTAGATCCCTACACCTATCGACTGGTGCCTGAGCTGGCTGAAAGCTGGGAGGTGCTGGATAACGGCGCAACCTACCGCTTCCATCTGCGTCGTGACGTACAGTTTCAAAAGACCGCCTGGTTCACTCCCACCCGCAAACTGAATGCAGACGATGTGGTGTTTACCTTCGAGCGCATCTTTGATCGCCACCATCCATGGCACAATGTGAACGGCAGCAATTTCCCCTACTTCGACAGCCTGCAGTTCGCCGATAACGTCCAAAGTGTGCGCAAACTGGACAACAACACCGTTGAATTCCGCTTAACTCAACCTGATGCCTCCTTTATGTGGCATCTTGCCACACACTATGCCTCCGTAATGTCGGCGGAATATGCGGCTAACCTGGCAAAACAGGATCGTCAGGAACTGCTCGACAGACAACCTGTCGGCACAGGACCGTACCAACTTTCGGAGAATCGTGCCGGCCAATATATTCGGTTGCAGCGGCATGAAAAATTCTGGCGCGGCACTCCTCTGATGCCGCAGGTGGTAGTGGACCTCGGTTCTGGCGGAACCGGACGGTTATCAAAGTTACTGACCGGCGAATGTGACGTTTTAGCCTGGCCTGCCGCCAGCCAGCTCAGCATATTGCGTGATGACCCTCGCCTGCGTCTGACGCTGCGCCCGGGGATGAACATTGCCTATCTGGCGTTCAACACCAATAAACCGCCGTTGAATAACCCTGCCGTGCGGCATGCGCTGGCGCTAGCGATCAACAACCAACGGTTAATGCAGTCTATCTACTACGGGACGGCAGAAACCGCGGCATCTATTTTGCCTCGCGCCTCGTGGGCTTATGATAACGAAGCTAAAATTACAGAGTACAACCCGGCAAAATCGCGCGAGCAGTTAAAAGCACTGGGGCTGGAGAATCTGACGTTACAACTTTGGGTTCCTACCAGCTCTCAGGCCTGGAACCCCAGTCCGCTGAAAACCGCAGAGCTGATTCAGGCAGATATGGCTCAGGTGGGTGTGAAAGTGAAGATCATCCCGGTAGAAGGCCGTTTTCAGGAGGCAAGATTAATGGATATGAACCATGATCTGACGTTATCCGGCTGGGCGACGGACAGTAACGATCCTGACAGTTTTTTCCGGCCGTTGCTCAGCTGTGCCGCCATCAATTCGCAGACCAACTTTGCCCACTGGTGTAATCCGCAGTTTGACAGCATTCTGCGCAAAGCCCTCTCTTCGCAGCAGCTTTCATCGCGAATAGATGCCTATGACGAAGCGCAAAATATTCTAGCGCAAGAGTTACCGATCCTGCCGCTGGCCTCTTCACTGCGTCTACAGGCTTACCGCTACGACATCAAAGGGCTGGTGCTCAGTCCGTTCGGCAATTCCTCTTTTGCCGGGGTGTCCCGGGAAAAGAAAGATGAGGTGAAAAAACCATGATTATCTTCACCCTGCGTCGATTTTTGTTGCTGCTGGTCACCCTGTTCTTTCTGACCTTTATTGGATTCAGCCTGAGCTACTTCACACCTCATGCGCCGTTACAGGGCGCATCGTTGTGGAACGCCTGGGTATTCTGGTTCAATGGTCTCATTCACTGGGATTTCGGTGTATCCAGTATCAACGGTCAGTTGATCTCAGAACAGCTGAAAGAGGTGTTCCCGGCCACAATGGAACTGTGCATTCTTGCCTTTGGTTTTGCACTAATGGTCGGGATCCCCGTTGGTATGCTGGCAGGCATCACGCGCAACAAATGGCAGGATCGTTGCATCAGCGCATTGGCTCTGATGGGGTTTTCTATCCCCGTTTTTTGGCTGGCTCTGCTGCTGACATTGCTCTTCTCACTGACCCTCGGCTGGTTACCCGTTTCCGGGCGTTTTGATCTTCTCTACGAGGTGAAACCCGTTACCGGTTTTGCCATTATTGATGCGTGGATCTCCGACTCACCCTGGCGCGATGAAATGCTGGTCAGCGCTATCCGTCATATGGTGCTCCCGGTGCTAACGCTCTCCGTTGCGCCCACCACCGAAGTCATCCGCCTGATGCGTATCAGCACCATTGAGGTCTTTGATCAGAACTACGTCAAAGCGGCAGCCACACGCGGTTTGTCACGCTTAACGATTCTGCGCCGTCACGTTCTGCACAACGCCCTGCCGCCGGTGATCCCGCGTCTGGGCTTACAGTTTTCCACCATGCTGACGCTGGCGATGATCACCGAGATGGTCTTTAGCTGGCCTGGTCTTGGCCGTTGGTTGATTAACGCGATTCGCCAGCAGGATTACGCGGCGATTTCAGCGGGCGTTATGGTGATTGGCTCACTGGTTATCATCGTCAACGTTATCTCTGATATTTTGGGTGCTATGGCTAACCCTCTGAAACATAAGGAATGGTATGCCTTACGATAGCGTCTATAGCGAAAAACGCCCGCCAGGTACGTTGCGCACCGCATGGCGCAATTTCTATGGTGATGCAACTGCGATGATCGGCCTGTACGGCTGCGCGGGATTGGCTGTTTTGTGTATTTTTGGTGGTTGGTTTGCCCCTTACGGCATCGATCAGCAATTTCTCGGCTATCAGCTTTTACCGCCGTCATGGTCACGCTATGGCGAAGTCTCTTTCTTCCTCGGAACTGACGATCTGGGACGAGACGTTTTAAGTCGTCTGCTCAGCGGCGCGGCCCCGACCGTTGGAGGCGCGTTTGTCGTCACTCTTGCCGCCACACTGTGTGGCCTTGTATTGGGCGTAGTTGCCGGTGCGACGCACGGCTTGCGCTCCGCAGTGCTGAACCACATTCTGGACACCCTGCTGTCGATCCCTTCTCTGCTGCTGGCGATTATTGTGGTGGCCTTTGCCGGACCGCATCTGACACACGCCATGTTTGCGGTCTGGCTGGCGTTGCTGCCGCGCATGGTGCGCTCCGTTTACAGCATGGTGCATGACGAGCTGGAGAAAGAATACGTCATTGCCGCTCGCCTGGATGGTGCAACCACACTGAATATTCTGTGGTTTGCCGTTCTGCCGAATATTACCGCCGGTCTGATTACTGAAATCACCCGCGCACTGTCGATGGCGATTCTGGATATCGCCGCGCTGGGTTTTCTCGACCTTGGCGCACAGCTGCCATCCCCGGAATGGGGGGCCATGCTCGGTGACGCGCTGGAGCTGATTTATGTCGCACCGTGGACGGTCATGCTGCCAGGCGCAGCGATTATGATAAGCGTGCTGCTGGTTAACCTACTGGGTGACGGCGTGCGCCGCGCAATTATTGCGGGGGTGGAATAATGCCATTACTGGATATCCGCAACCTGACGATTGAATTCAGAACCGGTGACGACTGGGTTAAGGCAGTTGATCGCGTCAGCATGACCCTCAACGAGGGTGAAATCCGCGGGCTGGTCGGCGAGTCGGGTTCCGGCAAAAGTCTGATCGCTAAGGCCATTTGCGGCGTCGCTAAAGATAACTGGCGCGTAACCGCAGACCGTATGCGTTTTGATGATATCGATCTGCTACGCCTTTCCGCGCGTGAACGACGCAAACTGGTCGGTCATAACGTCTCCATGATCTTTCAGGAGCCACAGTCATGTCTCGATCCGTCTGAGCGGATCGGACGGCAGCTAATGCAAAATATTCCTGCCTGGACTTACAAGGGCCGCTGGTGGCAGCGCATCGGCTGGCGCAAACGCCGTGCGATTGAACTCTTACACCGCGTCGGGATAAAAGACCATAAAGATGCCATGCGCAGCTTCCCATATGAGCTAACCGACGGCGAATGCCAGAAGGTCATGATCGCTATCGCATTGGCGAATCAGCCGCGTTTGCTGATTGCCGATGAACCGACGAACGCGATGGAGCCAACCACCCAGGCGCAAATTTTCCGTCTGCTAACCCGTCTGAATCAAAACAGCAATACCACCATTTTGTTGATAAGCCATGACCTGCAAATGCTCAGCCAGTGGGCTGACAAAATCAACGTGATGTACTGCGGACAAACGGTGGAAACCGCGCCAAGTAAAGATTTGGTGACCATTCCGCATCATCCTTATACTCAAGCGTTGATTCGCGCTATTCCTGATTTTGGTAGCGCAATGCCGCACAAAAGCCGCCTGAATACCATGCCAGGAGCAATTCCATTGCTGGAACAATTACCCATCGGCTGTCGTCTGGGGCCGCGCTGCCCTTATGCACAACGCGAATGTATTGAAACCCCAAGACTGACCGGAGCAAAGAATCATCTCTACGCCTGTCATTTCCCGCTGAACATGGAGAGAGAGTGAGATGGTAGAAACCCTGCTCGAAGTTCGTAATCTGAGCAAAACCTTTCGCTACCGGACAGGTTTATTTCGCCGCCAGACCGTTGAGGCCGTCAAGCCTCTGAGTTTCACCCTGCGCGAACGTCAGACGCTCGCCGTCATTGGTGAAAACGGTTCAGGGAAATCTACGCTGGCAAAAATGTTGGCGGGTATGATTGAACCTACCAGCGGTGAGCTGCTGATTGACGATCATCCGTTAAAATATGGTGATTATTCATTTCGTAGTCAGCGGATCCGTATGATTTTCCAGGATCCGTCAACATCGCTTAATCCTCGGCAACGTATCTCGCAGATCCTCGATTTTCCGCTACGACTGAATACCGACCTCGAGCCTGAGCAGCGTCGTAAACAGATCGTGGAGACCATGCGCATGGTCGGACTGCTGCCCGATCACGTAAGCTATTACCCGCATATGTTAGCGCCGGGACAAAAACAGCGTCTGGGCCTTGCCCGTGCGCTCATTTTACGACCCAAAGTCATTATCGCCGACGAAGCCCTTGCTTCTCTGGACATGTCGATGCGTTCGCAGCTCATCAATCTGATGCTGGAATTACAGGAAAAACAAGGGATTTCATATATCTATGTGACTCAGCATATTGGCATGATGAAGCACATCAGCGACCAGGTATTAGTCATGCATCAGGGCGAAGTTGTTGAGCGCGGCAGTACAGCGGACGTTCTGGCCTCCCCGTTGCATGAACTTACCCGTCGCCTGATTGCAGGTCATTTCGGCGAAGCGCTTACCGCCGACGCCTGGCGGAAAGATCGCTAACAAACGACTGCCCCCTCAACCGGGGGGCATTCTGCCATCAGTGACACAACGTAGGTAAGAGCAGCGTATCAACTTCGGTAAACGTGACTGACGGGTAAAGGGCACCCTGCATTGCCCAGACACCTGCAGTACTGGCCTCGTCGACAAATTGTGATGTTTCGACTCCCTTCACGACAACACGGTCGCAATATTCCCTGATATTTTTGATCAGCACCGGGAACATCGGTTTTTCTACCTGTTCCAGGAAAAAACCGCGATCCAATTTAACAACGTCAAAATGACCGCAAACCAGCGGGCTGGCCCCTACGCTGCCGGAGCCAAGATCGCCTAACCACAATGCGTTTGGGCCGTCGCGAAGTGAATTAATCAACAGACTATTCAGGCACACTGTATTCGTCAGAAAACGTTCTGAAAGTTCCAGTGCAATAAATGGTAGTGCCTGTAAGGCCGACTTGATGGCTGGATCACCAATCGCCAGCAGCGCCATTTCGTCAATGAGTTTCAGGGTACAAATAAGGCTGTTGCGCTCAAACCAGTCACGCTTTTCGGCAATTAATCGAATTTGCTCGAGCATGAAATTACGCTTTTGTTCGCTATCCCACGCTGAAATGATGAAATCTGGATGCAACGGTTGAACCGTATCTGAAGTAAACCGGGCGTTGATCTCTACGCCCAGTAATTTATCTGTTGTGTCTCTCATCGTTTCCGCGATGAAATGATAGTGCATAAGACCACTCCAATTGATCATAACGTCATGATAATGCACTTCTAATCACAATCAATCAATAATATCGATCAATGTGTCGATATTGATCGATAAAAACAATATATCATAACAAGCTGAATATTGTCATATTTTTTGTTTTAAGAAAGTTCCTACCTTGCTATGTTTATTAACATCAGCTAGCAATGAAATAATACCATTTCAATGCCTTTGAAACCTTGCATTTTCTCTGATTCACCGACGTTAAATGCCTGAACGAAGCATAACCGGAGGGGAATGATATACTCCCCACATGCAATGAAGTGACTGGTCACGTGAGGTTGATAACCATTCCTCAGGGAAAAGGCGTGGGATATAATTTCAGACCAATTTCGAGTGAGCTTAACGCGTCAATCATAATTCATTGATTGGTAAAAGATAAGTGTTAACAAAAAGGATTAAAGCCATGGGTTTTTTATCAGGTAAGCGTATTCTGGTGACAGGCCTTGCCAGTAAATTGTCTATCGCATGGGGAATCGCTCAGGCGATGCATCGCGAAGGTGCTGAACTGGCGTTCACCTACCAGAACGACAAGCTGAAAGGTCGTGTGGAAGAATTTGCAGCGCAATTAGGCTCCAACATTGTTTTGCAGTGTGATGTGGCTGAAGATGCCAGCATTGACGCCATGTTTGCTGAACTGAGCAAAACCTGGCCGAAATTCGACGGTTTCGTACACTCAATCGGCTTCGCACCTGCTGACCAACTGGATGGCGATTATGTGAACGCAGTTACCCGCGAAGGATTTAAAATTGCGCATGACATTAGCGCTTACAGCTTTGTTGCGATGGCAAAAGCATGTCGTTCCATGCTAAACCCTGGCTCTGCGCTACTGACGTTGTCCTATCTGGGTGCAGAGCGTGCAATCCCTAACTATAACGTCATGGGCCTGGCGAAAGCCTCCCTGGAAGCGAACGTCCGTTATATGGCTAATGCGATGGGACCTGAAGGCGTGCGTGTGAATGCCATTTCCGCAGGTCCAATCCGTACACTCGCCGCTTCTGGCATTAAAGATTTCCGTAAAATGCTGGCGCACTGTGAAGCGGTTACACCGATTCGCCGCACCGTTACCATTGAAGATGTGGGTAACTCCGCAGCATTTCTGTGCTCCGATCTCTCTGCCGGTATCTCTGGTGAAGTCGTACACGTTGACGGTGGCTTCAGCATCGCCGCAATGAACGAGCTGGAACTTAAATAATCCTAAGACCTCGATGGGCGGTCTTGCGCCGCCCATGACACTCCCCTCAGCCACCACATATGCCTTTCTGATATTTATTATCACGTAACAATCTTTCATCCCCTCATTTGCTTACGTCAGGATATTGCAGCGCAAACGATCCGGCGTAGTAGTATGACGACAAGTCCGGGTCGCCACTTTTAGACCAAGGAACGCCCATGGAACAACGCCGAATTGAAGGCAAAAGCCACTGGTATCATGAGACGCAATCCAGCACGTATCCGCAAGATGTTCTGCCGCTGGTCCCGGAAGCCGCTCATGTCGACGACAGTTTTTTACTGGATCTGGCATTACCTGATGACGTTCTTTCGCCCTTTCAATCCTGGTTAACCCCTGCCCGTAGACTTGCCCAGACGCTCTTCCCGGCTCATGTAAACCTGAATCAGATGCATACGTTCAGTGCCTATGAACGAATGAGTACAGCCCTGACCGTCGCTCAAGTGTATGGTGTGCAGCGATTGTGTAATCACTATGCCGCGCGTTTAACACCGCTTCCCGGTCCGGACTCCTCGCGGGAAAGTAACCATCGACTGGCACAAATCACCCAATATGCTCGCCAACTTGCCAGCTCTCCTGCCGTGATAGGCGAACGCGACCGTCAGCATCTGGAAGCGGTCGGACTGACCACCAGCGATAATATTCTGATGAATCAAATCATCGGCTTCATCGGTTTTCAGGCCCGAACCGTGGCCCTGTTTCAGGCCTGGTCTGGTCATCCGGTACGCCGAATACCGGGGCTGGATATTCAGCAATTTGCTCACGCTTCGTTATTTAACGCCACAAAGACAACCTGGCATGCTGCACCATTCCCGATCGAAAAATATCCCCCCCATGCTGAGAATTCTGCCAGAGGATATCCCGATGAACTGCAAGCGTTGGTGCCATTATTGATACATTCACCGGTCATTTTAGATTTACTCACGACGCTGATTTCCGCTGTCCGGCGCAGCACTGTATCAGTACAGGCATTTTCACTGGCAGCGCTGGTGACGTCACGAATTAACGGCAGCGTGGCCTGCTTTAACGAGCAGGCGCATACAGCAAATGAATTAGTCGACGTTATCGCCCTGCTTCGCCTGGATGAACGTGAATTACAACGTTGGGAACAACGACATCCGGTTGAGCGCGTCACCCTACAGGCGGTACAATGGCTGACCCGGGCGCCCGACCACTTTAGCACCGCACTGTTAACGTCTTTGTTCGATCAGGGAATCTCTTCAGAGCAGGCCATCAACCTGCTAGCCTGGAGTGGATTGTGCGGATGGTTGAATCGCTTGAAAATCGCGCTGGGCGACACTGATTAACCGATCCACTTACTGAAAGAGCGCTTGCTGCCACTGGCAGAATCGCGTAAAACTGTCAGCCGCTCTTTTAGCCACGAAAATAGACAATTATGCTTCAGGACAACCCGCTGCTAGCGCAGCTTAAACAGCAACTACATTCCCAGACGCCACGTGCTGAAGGGGTGGTAAAAGCCACGGAAAAAGGCTTTGGCTTCCTGGAAGTCGATGCACAAAAAAGCTATTTCATTCCACCGCCGCAGATGAAAAAAGTGATGCATGGCGACCGCATTGTTGCGGTTATCCATACAGAAAAAGATCGTGAGTCTGCAGAGCCGGAAGAACTGATCGAACCCTTCCTGACGCGCTTCGTGGGTAAAGTTCAGGGCAAAAATGATCGTCTGTCCATCGTGCCGGATCATCCGTTACTGAAAGATGCTATTCCTTGTCGTGCCACCCGTGGCGTTGAACATGAATTTAAAGAAGGCGACTGGGCGGTTGCAGAAATGCGCCGTCACCCGCTGAAAGGCGATCGCACCTTCTACGCCGAGTTAACCCAATTTATCACTTTTGCTGATGACCACTTTGTCCCGTGGTGGGTCACACTGGCACGCCATAATCTGGAAAAAGAAGCACCGGACGGCGTAGCAACCGAAATGCTGGACGAAGGCCTGGTTCGTGAAGATTTAACCGCCCTTAATTTCGTCACCATCGACAGCGCCAGCACCGAAGATATGGACGATGCGCTGTATGCTGAAGAACAAGCTGACGGCACGCTACAATTAACCGTCGCCATTGCCGACCCAACAGCCTGGATTGCAGAAGGCAGTAAGCTGGATAAAACGGCAAAAATTCGCGCGTTCACCAATTATTTACCGGGGTTCAATATCCCGATGTTGCCACGTGAATTGTCTGACGATCTCTGCTCTCTGCGCGCGAACGAAGTGCGCCCGGTTTTAGCTTGTCGTATGAGCATTACCGCCGATGGCGCGATTGAAGACAACATCACCTTTTTCGCTGCGACAATTGAGTCAAAAGCGAAGCTGGCCTATGACAATGTTTCCGACTGGCTGGAAGGTACAGGCGAGTGGCAACCAGAAAACGACGCGATTGCGGAACAGATCCGTCTGCTGCATCGTATTTGTCTGAGCCGAGGAGAGTGGCGCCATAACCACGCGCTGGTCTTTAAAGATCGCCCGGATTACCGTTTCGTTCTCGGTGAAAAAGGTGAAGTACTGGACATCGTCGCTGAACCACGTCGCATCGCAAACCGTATCGTGGAAGAATCCATGATTGCGGCAAATATTTGCGCCGCCCGTGTGCTTCGCGACAAGCTGGGCTTCGGTATTTATAACGTCCATATGGGATTCGACCCGGCCAACGCCGACGCTCTGGCCGCGCTCCTGAAAACCCACGGTATGCACGTCGATGCCGAAGAAGTCCTGACTCTGGAAGGTTTCTGCAAACTGCGCCGCGAACTGGATGCTCAGCCATCAGGCTTCCTCGACAGCCGAATTCGCCGCTTCCAGTCTTACGCTGAAATAAGTATTGAGCCAGGTCCACACTTTGGGCTGGGTCTGGAGGCATATGCCACCTGGACTTCCCCAATCCGTAAGTATGGCGATATGATCAACCACCGTCTGCTTAAGGCTGTCATCAAAGGCGAAACCATCGCCCGACCTCAGGATGATACCACCGTGCAAATGGCAGAACGTCGTCGCCTGAACCGGATGGCTGAGCGTGACGTGGGTGACTGGCTTTACGCCCGTTTCCTGAGTGATAAAGCCGGTACCGACACCCGCTTTGCGGCCGAGATCATTGACGTCAGCCGCGGTGGCATGCGCGTGCGCTTAGTTGATAATGGCGCTGTTGCATTTATTCCAGCACCGTTCCTGCACGCCGTTCGTGATGAACTGGTATGCAGCCAGGAAAGCGGCACCGTGCAAATTAAAGGTGAAGTTGTTTACAAAGTCACGGATGTGATTGACGTAACTATCGCTGAAGTACGGATGGAAACCCGCAGCGTTATCGCGCGTCCAGCCGCGTAACACGCATAAATCAAGCGACCTTTCTCATTTTTGAAAGGTCGTTTTCTTTTTACCTCCCAAATTTCAACCGCGCACTACACTTCTTTCATCCAGTCAAAAAATTTATTTACTATTTTTCAGCTCCGTTGGCTTTGCTTTTTACGGATTCTGGATTACACATAAATATATAAAAAAAACAATACGTTCAGCCATAATCACCCTGAATGAATCATGGCTACCCATACTTTTGAGGCTCTATGCGCTTTAAACGGGATAGTACACATCATGAAAGACGTCCGGGAGCTGATTACGTTGTATAGCTATGTTGGCACTAATAACCCTTACTGGCGTTTGTCAGAGGATTGCAACATCCTGCATTTCTCTGTCGAAGAAACGTCAGAGGCCGATCAGACCATCGAATTATCCCCGGAACAAGCCGAACGCATTCGCGAGATGACGGTAATTACGTCAAGTTTATTAATGACGTTACCGATTGAAGATGACAACATTCCCGTGCATCTGGTCGGCCGAAAAATCAATAAGCGTGAATGGGCCGGTAGCGCATCCGCCTGGGATGACACCCCTTCCGTCGCCCGTGACCTGGCTCATGGCCTCTCTTTTGCCGAACAGGTGGTTTCTGAAGCCAATTCAGTCATTGTCATTCTTGATCGCATGGGCAACATTCAGCGGTTTAATCGACTGTGCGAAGAGTATACCGGACTCAAAGAACGTGAAGTCATTGGCCAAAGTGTATTCACATTATTTATGAGTCGACGTGAAGCTGCCGCGTCACGACGCAATATCGAGGTCTTTTTTCGCGAAGGTAACTCATATGAAGTTGAACGCTGGGTGAAGACCTGCAAAGGACAGCGTCTGTTTTTATTTCGTAATAAATTTGTGCATAACGGTAGCGGCAAGAACGAAATATTTCTGATCTGTTCCGGGACCGATATCACTGAAGAACGCCGCGCCCAGGAGCGTTTGCGGGTGTTGGCGAATACTGACTCGATCACAGGATTACCCAATCGCAACGCTATTCATAATCTGATCAGCAATGCGATTGAGAACGCGGGCGATACGCAGGTCGGGATTGTGTACCTCGATCTGGATAACTTCAAAAAGGTAAACGATGCCTACGGGCATATGTTTGGCGATCAGCTATTGCAAAGCGTATCGCTGGCAATACTCAGTTGCCTTAGCGAAAACCAGTTACTGGCACGGTTTGGCGGCGATGAGTTTATTGTCCTTGCCACCGAAACATCCCAGGGTTCACTGGAAGCCACCGCGTCGCGTATTCTGACACGCCTGCGTCAACCTTTTCGCATCGGCCTGATTGAAATCTATACCGGATGCTCTATTGGTATTTCCCTCGCTCCACAACATGGTCAGGACTGCGAGAGCGTCATTCGTAACGCCGATACGGCCATGTACACCGCAAAAGAAGGTGGCCGTGGACAGTTTTGTGTTTTCTCTCCGGAAATGAATCAGCGGGTATTTGAATATCTGTGGCTGGATACTAATCTGCGCAAGGCGCTGGAAAACGATCAACTGGTTATCCATTATCAGCCAAAGATAACCTGGCGAGGCGAAGTGCGCAGCCTGGAGGCGCTGGTTCGCTGGCAGTCTCCGGAACGTGGCCTCATTCCACCACTGGAATTTATCTCCTACGCCGAAGAATCAGGGCTTATCGTTCCTCTGGGTCGCTGGGTTATTCTGGACGTTGTGCGTCAGATAGCAAAATGGCGCGCAAAGGGAATCAATCTGCGCGTGGCGGTAAACGTTTCTGCCCGGCAGCTCGCCGATCAGACGCTATTTACCGATCTCAAGCAGGTGCTTCATGAACTCGACTTTGAATATTGCCCCATCGATGTCGAGTTAACGGAAAGCAGTTTAATTGAAAATGAGCAGTTGGCACTGTCCGTCATTCAGCAGTTTAGCCAGATGGGGGCGCAAATCCATTTGGATGATTTTGGTACCGGCTATTCGTCACTGTCTCAACTGGCCCGGTTCCCGCTTGATGCAATTAAACTGGATCAAACCTTTGTCAGGGATGTACACAAACAACCTGTTTCGCAGTCGCTGGTACGTGCCATTGTTGCGGTCGCACAGGCACTCAACCTGCAGGTCATCGCCGAAGGTGTTGAAAGCGCGAAAGAGGATGCGTTTTTAACCAAAAATGGCGTCAACGAGCGTCAGGGTTTTTTGTTTGCCAAACCAATGCCAGCCGCCGCGTTTGAGCGTTGGTATCGACGGCACCTCAATAAAAAAACACGCTAATGCAGTGGGATCAAACGTTGAAAATAGCCATAAATGGACATTACGTAACGATCCTATCTTCATGTAATCACAGAATATATAATATTCTTCTATCGTTGATAGTTAATACTATTTTTCCCTTCTCTTTTGCCATGAAATTCTGCATCATGAAATTCAAACTCTATTGCCATTAGGATGATAACCATGTCTGATATCGACGCTCAGCGTCTGGCCGAACGCATTGATACTGTGCTGGATATCCTCGTTGCAGGTGATTACCACTCAGCTATCCATAATCTCGAAATTCTGAAGGCTGAGCTGCTAAACATGACCAAAGAAGATGCCGAATCCTTGCCCAAAAAGCACAAGGCTCCCTGGGAGATCTGATGACATTAACCCTTTAATGTCGCTGCTATAAGCAAACTGCACGTGGGGCAGTTTCCGTTTAATTTCCGATACGATATCGCAATAAAATTAATATTATGAATTCCCGACAACAATCTATTTTGCAGATGGTGACTGATAAAGGTCAGATGAGCGTTGCTGAACTGGCAAAAATCACCGGTGTCTCAGAAGTGACCATTCGACAGGATCTGAACACACTGGAAAAACAGAGTTATTTACGCCGTGCGCACGGTTTTGCTGTTTCATTGAACAGCGATGATGTGGAAACGCGCATGATGACTAATTTTACGCTGAAGCGTGAGCTGGCTGAATTCGCCGCATCGCTGGTAAGCCCAGGTGAGTCCGTATTCATTGAAAACGGCAGCAGCAATGCGCTCTTAGCCAGAACGCTCGCCGAGCAAAAAGATGTCACCATCATTACCGTCAGCAGCTATATAGCCCATCTGCTGAAAGAAACCCCCTGCGAAGTGATTCTCCTTGGCGGCATCTATCAGAAAAAAAGCGAAAGTATGGTTGGGCCCTTAACTCGCCAGTTTATCCAGCAGGTACACTTCAGCAAGGCCTTTATCGGCATTGATGGCTGGCAGGCTGACACCGGCTTCACCGGACGCGACATGATGCGTTCTGATGTGGTTAACGCGGTGCTGGAAAAAGGCGCAGAAGTTATTGTGCTTACTGACAGCTCAAAATTCGAAGCCATTCACCCGTACACGCTGGGTCCATTAGAGCGATTCAGCCGCGTAGTCACGGACTCCAGGCTTAGCGCCAGCGTACAAATGCAGCTTGAGCATTCCGGATTAACCGTCAATATCATTGATGCCCACGCGTAACATTTTCAGCAGATGATTTGTCAGTTGGCAAATCATCTCCTCTCTGAGAGTTATCTGACAGTCCAATTAAGACTTTTTACCTGTCGTTAACAGGATTAAGTCGTAAAATTAATGTTAGCGATATAACAGGAACGAACCTCCAACTTCAGGATAGTGTTTGTAATGCCTTCGCTAAACGGTTTCACGGAAATATCTTCGTTAGCCTAAATTTAGCGCTATTCTTAAAGAACACTGGATTCCGTGAATCAATAATTCAGGAGAAAGTATTATGTTAGTAACGAGCAAAAAAATGACCGCTGCCATTCTGGCGATTACTCTGGCAATGTCGCTGAGCGCCTGCTCTAACTGGTCCAAACGCGATCGTAACACTGCAATCGGTGCTGGTGCAGGTGCAATAGGTGGTGCAGTCCTGACTGACGGCAGCACGCTGGGTACGCTGGGTGGTGCTGCAGTAGGTGGTATCATTGGCCACCAGGTGGGTAAATAATCTACGGTTGAACGGCTCGATATAATAATACGTTTACTTTTTCAGGTCTGTATTATTAAAAAGCCACGGAAATATTCCGTGGCTTTTTTTATTAACCGCCAGCCAGTTTAACTTTCATTCCTTTGGCTTCCAGCAGCGATTTAATCAGGTCGCGTTTATCACCCTGTATCTCAATCATGCCATCCTTCACTGCCCCGCCACAACCACATTTTTTCTTCAGTTCCGCAGCTAATTTGGTCAGTTCGGCATCGTCTTGATCAATACCGGTAATCAAACACACGCCCTTACCTTTGCGGCCACTGGTCTGGCGCTGGATACGAACAATGCCATCGCCTTGTGAGCGCACAGAAGCAGCTTTTGGTTCATCAATGCGTCCGGAGTCGGTTGAGTAGACCAGGCGAGAGTTTGAGTCGTTCATTTACGCACCTCGTTTCAGTGAGGCATTAATCATCTTCAGCGTCTGAGCCGGATCTGCCGACTGCGTGACCGGACGACCAATAACCATATAATCCACACCAGCTGACTGTGCTTGTTCCGGCGTCATAATGCGACGCTGGTCGCCCGCCTCGCTGCCTTCAGGACGAATACCCGGCGTAACCAATTTAAATGCCTGGCCAAACGCCTGCTTGAATCGCACCGCTTCCTGCGCGGAGCATACAACGCCATCCAAACCACAATGTTGGGTTAAGCGCGCCAGCCTTTCAGCATGCTCTGCAGGTGACAACGTCACGCCGAGATCGGCGAGGTCGCTGGCTTCCATACTGGTCAGAACCGTTACCGCAATCAGCAGCGGTGCGTCCTTGCCAAAAGGTAATAAGGCTTCACGTGCGGCGGTCATCATACGCGCCCCACCAGAAGCATGAACGTTAACCATCCACACGCCAAGCTCAGCCGCTGCCGCAACGGCATGCGCGGTAGTGTTGGGAATATCATGAAATTTCAAATCAAGAAAAACGTCAAAACCACGCTGTTGTAAATCGCGAACCAACTGAGGTCCAAAAAGCGTGAACATCTCTTTGCCCACTTTCAAACGGCAATCACGAGGATCAATTCTGTCGACAAAAGCTAATGCTTTATCACGATTGGAATAATCGAGAGCGACAACGACAGGAGAATCAGTAACAGCACGAGAAGAAGATGAAGCAGTAAACGTCATGACCAGACCTTCTTGAGGATGGGCGCCGACAGTAGCGCGAAATGGGTAAACGGCGTGCATTCTACCTGCGGTAATAGAAAATTAACAGGCGCGATTCCATTTCTGCCAGGCGAATTTGGCAACGGTGGCTGAGGATGGCTTTGTTCTCATCATTAGTATGTTGTAACTAAAGTAAGATTTTTTTAAAAATTACAACCCATCAAGTCCGCGAATAGGCTTAATGGTTGACCATGAGCGACAAGATGGGCAGTGCCAGTACAGTGTATATGCGGTAAATCCGCACTTCTGGCAACGATAGCGCGGCTTGCTGCGCACCTGCTCCCCGACCATATCGCGCAGAACCATCAGGCTCTCTTTCGCGCGCCCTTCTTCTGCTTCGTTAAGATGGTAATCCATTAATTTGTGGAAAACGCGCATCGTAGGATGGCGTTGTAGTTGGCGGGTAATATAAACCTGAGCGGTATCAGTCCCCTCACGCGCTTCAAGAATATCGGCCAGCATCAGCTCGGCGGCGGCGCCAGTATTCTCTTCAACGGCCCGACGTAAAAACTCTGCCCACTCATCGGTTTTCCCCAGATGCTGGTAGCAGCTTTGCAGCATTTCCAGCGTTTCGCTGACCAGTTCTTTATCCTGAGAAATCACGCGTTGCAGACTTTCAACGGCCTTCGCGTACTCGCCTTTCACCATGTACACACGGCCCATCATGATAGAAACCCGGGCACTGTTTTTGTCTGCCGCAGCCCCTTTTTTCAACAGCGCCATGGCGCGATCCATATCGTCGCTGCCCATCTGCTGTAAGGCCAGTTCGCAGTAGAAGTGGGCTATCTCAATACGCTGTTTATCTTTGCCTAGCTTCACCAGACGTTCTGCGACATCAATGGCTTTCTGCCAATCGCTGGTCGCCTGATAAATTTGCAGCAGTTGCTGTAATGCACCGACGCGAAAATCTGTTTCATCGGTAAGCTGATTGAACATGTCTTCCGCGCGGTCGTACAGACCTGCGGCCATGTAATCGCGCCCCAGCTGTTGTACGGCCAACAAACGCTGCTCGTAGGTCAGCGAAGCACTTTCCATTAACGTTTGATGGATGCGGATTGCGCGATCGACTTCACCGCGCGAGCGAAACAGGTTTCCGAGAGTGAGATGAGCCTCAACGGTGCCCGTATCCTCTTTTAGCATATCGAGGAACAGATCCACCGCTTTGTCTTGTTGGTTGCTCAGGAGGAAGTTAACCCCGGCGACATAGTCACGGGAAAGACGGTTAGCTTCATCCTGCTTGGTTTGTTGCGCACTTCTGCGACCCATATACCACCCATAGGCAGCGGCTACAGGTAAAAGCAGAAACAACAACTCCAACATAAATAATTATTCCTTCACAACCGACGAATCGGCAGAAACCGCAACGTCGGTCGCAGGCGTAAGCTGGTTTTCCAGTCGTTTGATTTTACGTTCGGCGCGCGCAAGAGACACACGAACCTTCAGCCAGAAAAGGCCGCAAATTAACCAACCAATCGCAAAACCTGCGGCAAACAATACAGCAAGCAGCGTAGAGATACGATACTCACCCTGAGCCAGCAGGTAATTAAACGTAACCTGTTGATCGTTTTGCGCACCTAATGTCACCGAAATAACAAAAATCGCCAACACCAGTAAGAAAATGAGTAAATATTTCACATTACTTCCCGTTATGTGGTTTAAGCGAATAAATCGTGTACAACTTACCGCGTTGAGCCCTTTAAATTACCATTTTCACAACGAGTGCGAAATGGAAAAGCGCTTTCCGCTTTCTGATTTAAGGGCAAAATTTGAAAAATCAATCATAGCTAGCTTTCTTGCTCGCGTTGCGCGATTTCTTTTGCCTCCTGCACAGGCGGCGTAAGTGGTCCGCATACTCGCTGCGCGAGCCAGGTCGCCAGCGTTACCAGCAACCATGAAATCAGTGTTGCAACGACCAAATCACGCGGCCAGTGCATGCCCAACAGCAAGCGGCTACCCATAACACCTGTCGCCCAGATAAGCAAAAACACAATCGTCAGCGTACGTCGGCGTGGCCATAACAGCCCTACTGCCAGTAAAGCCCAACTGGCAGCAAACATCGTATGTCCTGACGGAAAGGCAAAACCCGTTTCTTTTTGCCAGTGCTTACGTAGAAACGTCGGAATATCCTGTTGTTCGGCCAATTGCTCTTTAACTAAGTTGCCACGATCTTTACGTTTTAAAGTGTAGAACTCATCAACCGGGATATGGTGCGTTTTTTCCAGCCATACGACAAAGGGCCGAGGTTCCTGCACCCTGTCTTTAACCCAGGACTTCACACCCTGACCGACTAAAATTGCCACGGCCAGGATCGCAAACAGCATTACCGCAGCTTTCAGACGAAAACGCAGACACCACAGAAACCATGCGCAGAGCACAACGTGAGTGATAATCCCCCACGGCTGCGTCACCGTTTCCGTTACCCAGTACAGAGATTTTAGCCACCAAACGTTGTGTCCCGGCTGCCAGCTCCAGCCCGATACCCATACAGCAACCGGCATAATAAGTAGCAGCCCGGCCCCGACCGCAGTGCGCTTTGCAATTGACAGCATTGCCTCTCCTTTCGTCGATAAGTCTCACAATCATAACTGAAAAAAGTGCATGCCGGGAAAATTGACATTTTTGTGCCATTCCAAAGGCGAATCCGTTGTCGCGATTAGGTGAACATCATTGCCTTATGGCAAAATAGTGCAATACAGAACAAGAAGCCAACAGGCGACGGCACGACAGTGCCAGCATAATCTGGAGAATTACATGCAGCTTAAACGTGTGGCAGAAGCCAAACTGCCAACCCCCTGGGGTGATTTCCTGATGGTGGGATTTGAAGAACTGGCAACCGGACACGATCACGTCGCACTGGTTTTTGGCGATATCACAGGTCAAACGCCTGTTCTGGCGCGTGTCCACTCCGAATGTCTGACTGGCGATGCATTGTTTAGCCTGCGTTGCGATTGCGGCTTCCAGCTCGAAGCGGCTCTCACCCACATTGCTGAAGAAGGGCGCGGTATCCTGCTTTATCATCGTCAGGAAGGACGCAATATCGGCCTGCTCAATAAAATCCGCGCCTACGCGTTGCAGGACCAGGGTTATGATACCGTTGAGGCTAACCATCAGTTGGGCTTTGCGGCAGATGAGCGTGATTTCACGCTGTGTGCGGATATGTTCAAGCTGCTGGGCGTGGACGAAGTTCGTTTGCTGACCAATAACCCGAAAAAAGTGGAAATTCTGACCGAAGCGGGAATCAATATTGTTGAACGCGTGCCGCTGATTGTGGGTCGTAACCCGAACAATGAACATTACCTGGACACCAAAGCCGCCAAGATGGGGCATTTGCTGGGCAAGTAATGGTTGTTACCGCCGATAATAAAGCCTGCTCTCGCAGGCTTTATGCATTTTAATTCAACATATTACGAATCACGTAGTGCAGAATACCATCGTTTTGGTAGTAAGTTAGCTCCGTCGCAGTATCGATACGGCAGCGGCATAAAATCACCTCTTTACGTCCATCTGAGCGAACCATATTCACCGACACTGTTGCGCCCGGCTTGATGTTTTGCAGGTCCGTAATATCGATCGCTTCCTCACCGGTTAGTCCCAGCGTTTTGCGCGTGACTCCCTGTGGAAACTCCAGCGGCAAAATCCCCATACCAATCAGGTTAGAACGGTGAATTCGCTCAAAGGACTCAGCGATAACCACGCGAATCCCCAGCAAGCGCGGGCCTTTTGCCGCCCAGTCGCGACTGGAGCCAGAGCCATACTCTTTCCCGGCAATAACCGCCAGGGGGATATTCTCCTGTTGATATTGCATAGCCGCATCATAGATAGCCACTACCTCAGTTCCCGGCAAATGACGCGTCATCCCACCTTCCACTCCGGGTACCATCTCATTACGAATACGAATATTGGCAAAGGTACCGCGCATCATCACTTCATGATTCCCGCGGCGTGAACCATAGGAGTTGAAATCTTTACGCTCAACGCCGTGGCTTTGCAGATAACGACCTGCCGGGCTATCCGGCTTAATACTGCCGGCAGGAGAAATATGGTCGGTGGTGACGGAATCCCCAAGCATTGCGAGGATACGCGCACCATGAATGTCCTGGACCGGATCCGGCGTAGCCTGCATACCATCGAAGAACGGCGACAAGCGGATATAAGTTGAGTCAGACTGCCAACCATAGGTATCAGCCCGATCAACCTGGATAGCTTTCCATTCTGGCGTACCTTCAAAGACTTCAGCGTACTCTTTATGGAACATGGCGGTAGAAACCTGCTCCACGGCACGGGCAATTTCCTGAGCCGTCGGCCAGATATCTTTCAGATAAACGGGATCGCCCTTTCTGTCATGGCCTAACGGATCTTTCGTCAGATTGATATTCATATTCCCTGCTAGCGCATAGGCCACCACCAGCGGCGGAGACGCCAACCAGTTGGTCTTCACGAGCGGATGGATACGCCCCTCAAAGTTTCGGTTGCCGGAAAGCACAGCACCAACGGTGAGATCGCCTTTTTTGATGGCTGTCTCGATAGGATCGGGTAACGGACCCGAGTTACCAATACAGGTGGTACAGCCATAACCTACAAGGTTAAATCCCAGCTCATCAAGGTACGGCGTGAACCCAGCCTGCGCCAGATAATCAGACACCACCTTCGATCCTGGCGCCAGCGAGGCTTTCACCCACGGCTGACGTTTCAGACCAAGTGTCACTGCTTTTTTCGCCAACAGTCCCGCCGCCATCAATACGCTTGGGTTGGAGGTGTTGGTACAGGAAGTGATAGCTGCTATCACCACCGCACCGTCCGGCAGCTTATACTGCTGGCCGCTCATGGTGTAGTCCACGGGCTGACGGTCTTTCAGCGAGCTATTTACTTCGAGTTCATTACTCGCCGAAAACGCTTTCGGAACATCAGCCAGTGCCACCCGATCCTGCGGGCGCTTCGGTCCGGCAAGGCTAGCTTCCACACTGCCCATATCCAGCTCCAGTGAACTGGTAAATACGGGTTCATCCCCTGGATTACGCCACATTCCCTGCGCTTTGGCATAGGCGCTGACCAACTCAACCTGCTCCTCACTGCGTCCACTCAGACGCATATATTCAAGAGTGATGCCATCGATCGGGAAGAAACCGCAGGTTGCGCCGTATTCCGGTGACATGTTCGCAATGGTTGCCCGATCGGCCAGCGGTAAGGTGTCGAGTCCATCACCGTAGAATTCAACGAATTTACCGACCACGCCGTGCTTACGCAGCATCTGGGTGACGGTTAAAACCAGGTCGGTAGCGGTGATACCTTCCCGCAGTTTGCCCACTAGTTTAAAGCCCACAACATCCGGGATAAGCATAGAGACCGGTTGACCCAGCATTGCTGCTTCAGCCTCAATGCCTCCAACGCCCCATCCCAGCACACCGAGACCATTAATCATTGTCGTATGGGAATCGGTACCGACCAGCGTATCGGGATAAGCCACCCACTCACCGTCCTGTAACTCGCTCCAGACGGCTTTGCCAAGGTATTCAAGGTTTACCTGGTGGCAAATACCCGTTCCCGGCGGTACAACGCTGAAGCGACTAAATGCCTGCTGTCCCCATTTCAGGAACACATAACGTTCATGGTTACGTTCCATTTCCAGGCGAACGTTTTCTTCGAAAGCATCATCATCACCAAAACGGTCCACCGTTACCGAGTGGTCAATGACAAGGTCCACTGGCGAAAGCGGATTCACTTTTGCCGTATCTCCCCCCAGTCGTTTCACCGCTTCGCGCATGGCGGCAAGATCGACCACCGCCGGCACGCCGGTAAAATCCTGCATCAGAACACGAGCGGGTCGATAGGCAATTTCACGATCGGCATGGGCGGTCTCCAGCCAATGCGCGAGAGCATGAATATCATCTTCGGTAACGGAATTACCATCCTGCCAACGAAGCAGGTTTTCCAGCAACACTTTTAGCGATTTGGGTAGTCGGGTGATATCACCCAGTGATTTAGCAGCCAGAGGTAAACTGTAGTAGCGGTAGGTTTTATCTTTAACCTGCAATGTGTCCTTACTGGCTTCTCGTAGGGTCGACGACATAGCTCCTCCTTAAATGACAGGGTTGGATCCCCTGATTTTCCTCAGGGTTAGTATTAAAGATAACACAAACAAAATGTAACGCTTTGATAACAACTCAAAATGATAAAAGTAGCGGGCGATATAAAAGCGCGAACTGAGGTCGATGGTAAGGAGGAAGGTCTAGCCGTGTAGATTAATAGGATGAATATTCAGCAGGCAATAGAGCAATGGATAATACGTTGATTAGGTTGTTGATGACGATTACATGGATAAATGATTCGATATTCAAGGGCACAAGGTAATCGTTATTATTATAAAATACGTACGAATTATTGTTTCTGTTCATCATCATCAGTTAACAGATCAATAAACGCCCGTTGTTCAGGAGAAAGGTTCCAGGATTCGGGTACCTTCTGCCCCTTCTCTGCGACGGTTTTGCTCTCTTGCTCATGGTCATGAGGCGATAGCGTTTCGGTAGAGTGCTGCTCTGGTGCGGACATACTTACCCCCACACATTCCAGGCCACGAGTGCGACAATAATCCAGAATATCGCAGAACCAAGAAATACGGCGAACCAGGCTTTACGTTTCATCACCGGATCCCTGCGTGCTGGCTGGTTTCCTGAAGGCATCGCTAACCTCATACTATCGAAATCACTTATCATTTAGGCACCAAACAATCGGTACAATTAATCATCAGATAGGAGGAATCCTAATAAAAAAGGCGAAAAAAAGCCAGTTAATTTTCAGACTCGTCCTGATAAATAAATCGATTGTTTGATCGGTTATAAATATTTGAAAGGAATTTTTGGCAAGCTGACTAATTTGAAACTACTTTAGAGAATTTTTTCCACAAGCTATATATGGTTAATTTATCCACGGTAAATTATCAATTAATTCAGTGTTTCCCGTCGGTATCGCTTTATGCTTATGGATACCGACGAGGTTACAGTCGTTATTATTTCTCAGGCAATTTAATATCTTTAAACATGGCTTCAATATCATCGTTGGAACGCAGCGCCACCGCCGTGTCCACCACATCACGCGTCAGATGCGGCGCGAAACGTTGAATGAAATCATACATGTAACTACGTAAGAAGGTGCTGCGACGAAAACCAATTTTGGTGGTGCTATGGCTGAAGATATCGTGAGCATCCACGCGTACCAGGTCAGGATCGGAAACAGGATCAACCGCCATACTGGCAATCACACCCACGCCAAGGCCCAGACGGACATAGGTTTTAATGACATCAGCATCGGTCGCGGTAAAGACAATACGTGGCTCCAGACCCGCGCGGTTAAACGCGGTGTCCAGCTCCGAGCGTCCGGTAAAACCAAACGTGTAGGTCACCAGCGGATACTGTGCCAGTTCCTCAATAGAAACCGAAGATTTCCCCGCCAACGGATGATCCGGCGTGACGACGATCGAACGGTTCCAGTGGTAGCAAGGTAACATCACCAGGTCGTCATACAGGTGCAAAGCTTCCGTCGCGATAGCAAAATCTGCATTTCCTTTCGAAACGGCTTCGGCGATTTGTGTCGGCGATCCCTGGTGCATATGCAATGAGACGCGAGGATAGCGCTCAATAAAACCTTTAATCACGTTCGGTAAAGCGTAACGCGCCTGAGTGTGCGTAGTGGCGATATATAACGAGCCTTTGTCCGGCCAGGTATGTTCGCCAGCAACGGACTTAATGGCATCCACCTTCGACAGAACTTCTCGCGCAATACGAATAACTTCCTGCCCCGCTGGCGTAACTTGCGTCAGGTGCTTACCGCTACGGGCAAAAATCTGGATGCCAAGTTCATCTTCCAGCATACGAACTTGCTTACTGATACCGGGCTGCGAGGTATAAAGCCCTTCCGCTGTTGAGGAGACATTAAGGTTGTGGTTCACCACCTCAACAATGTAGCGAAGCTGCTGTAATTTCATGTTATGCCATCCCGATTCGCGCCATCAAATCATCGTTTCAGTGCAGGCTCGCGGGCGCTGCTAATACGATTTAATAATAAAAACTCTGTTAACTATAACCACTATATCATTTATATGTACGCTGTATAGGTATGACAAAAAATAATATGCGAGAAACAAAAAGGGCCGCTTACGCGACCCTTTGAGGAGAAATTCAGCCGAAACGCTGTTATTTCTTCCCTTCTACCCATTTGCCGTCAACAAAGAACGCGGACCAGCCAGTCGCCTTACCGTCTTTCTCAGCGGCAACGTATTGCTGCTTGGTTTTACGGCTGAAACGAACCATGGACTTGTTACCATCCGGATCAGTTTGCGGCGCATCTGCCAGATAACGCAGTTTTTCCGGCAGGCGATCGCGGAAGCGGTACAACTCTTCCACCAACGGCGCACGAGTCTCACGTGATTTCGGGAACGTATTGGCCGCCAGGAAGATACCTGCAGCACCATCACGTAACACGAAATACGCGTCAGATTTTTCACACGGCAGTTCCGGCAACGGAACTGGGTCTTCTTTCGGCGGAGCGACTTCACCGTTACGCAGGATCTTACGGGTGTTTTTGCACTCGTCGTTAGTACACGCCATGTACTTGCCGAAACGTCCCATTTTCAGGTGCATTTCAGAACCACATTTTTCGCACTCGACGATAGGACCGTCATAACCCTTGATACGGAACTCGCCCTCTTCGATCTCGTAGCCGTCGCAGGTTGGGTTATTACCACACACATGCAATTTACGCTTAGGATCGATAAGATAACTGTCCATTGCCGTACCGCACTTCTGGCAGCGGCGTTTGGCGCGCAATGCGTTCGTTTCCGCGTCGTCGCCTTCCAGCACGTTCAATACTTCGTTTTCCGGCACCAGGTTAATGGTGGTTTTGCAACGCTCTTTCGGGGAAAGTGCGTAGCCAGAGCAACCAAGGAAAACGCCGGTACTGGCGGTACGAATACCCATCTTGCGTCCGCAGGTCGGGCAATCAATGCTGGTCAGCACCATCTGGTTCGGACGCATACCGCCTTCTTCAGGATCTTTCTCGGCTTTATCCAGTTGCTGAGTAAAATCAGTGAAGAAGTTGTCGAGTACGCCCTTCCATTCGGCTTCTTTATTCGCCACCTGGTCGAGGCTATCTTCCATCTGCGCGGTAAAATCGTAGTTCATCAGTTCGCGGAAGTTTTCTTCCAGACGATCGGTGACGATTTCACCCATTTTTTCAGCGTAAAAGCGACGGTTTTCAACGCGAACATAACCGCGATCCTGAATCGTAGAAATGATCGACGCATAGGTAGATGGGCGACCAATGCCACGCTTTTCAAGCTCTTTAACCAGCGAAGCTTCACTGAAGCGCGCAGGCGGTTTAGTAAAGTGCTGTGCTGGCGTCAGTTCGATAAGCGTCAGCGTATCGCCTTTGTCCACCGCCGGTAAGATGCGATCTTCATCGCCTTTACGCAACGCTGGCATCACTTTCGTCCAGCCATCGAAGCGCAGAATACGACCGCGCGCCTTCAGGCGGAAATCACCCGCACCCACGGTGAGCGTGGTGGAATCATATTTAGCTGGGGTCATCTGACAGGCAACAAACTGGCGCCAGATCAGCTGATACAGTTTTTGCGCATCAGCTTCCATATCTTTCAGCGATTCCGCCTGTACGGCGACATCGGAAGGACGGATAGCTTCGTGCGCTTCCTGCGAGTTTTCTTTGCTGGCGTACTGATTCGCGTTTTCCGGCAAATATTTTTTACCAAAATTATCGCTGATGTAATCGCGAACCATCGTCACCGCATCCTGACTCAGGTTGGTTGAGTCAGTACGCATATAAGTGATGTAACCCGCTTCATACAAGCGCTGCGCCATCATCATGGTTTTCTTCACACCGAAGCCCAGACGCGTACTGGCGGCCTGCTGTAGCGTGGAGGTGATGAACGGCGCGCCCGGCTTGCTGCTGGTCGGCTTATCTTCACGCTCCAGAACGCTGTAGCGTGCTTTTTCCAACAAGCTAACGGCAGCTAGCGTTTGTTCCCGATTGACCGGGCGGAACGGTTTATCATTCTGATGCGTCACCTCGAGCGGTAACGCGTCGCCGCCAGGCGTGGTGGTGTTGGCATCAATCTCCCAGAACTCTTCTGGAACAAATGCTTTGATTTCGCGTTCACGCTCAACCACCAGACGCACAGCAACCGACTGTACACGGCCAGCTGACAGACCGCGCGCAATTTTTTTCCACAGCAGCGGCGACACCATATAGCCCACAACACGGTCCATAAAGCGGCGCGCCTGTTGCGCATTTACACGGTCGATGTTCAGTTCGCCAGGTTTTTCAAACGCCTGACGAATAGCATTTTTGGTAATTTCGTTAAACACCACACGGCTATAGCGGGTGTCATCGCCGCCGATCACTTCCCGCAGGTGCCACGCAATGGCTTCCCCTTCGCGGTCAAGGTCAGTTGCGAGATAGATGTGGTCGGCTTTTTCAGCCAGTTGCTTCAGTTCAGAAACAACTTTCTCTTTACCAGGCAGCACTTCATAGCGCGCATCCCAGTTGTGCCACGGGTCAACACCCATACGGTTGACGAGAGCGCCACGTTCATCCTTTTTGGGCTTTTTAGCCGTTTTGGTGGAGGTTGAGTCGGCGCTCTTTTTAGTTGCTGAGCCACTGGTCGGCAAATCACGGATATGACCGACGCTGGATTTCACCACGTAGTCATTACCCAGATACTTGTTGATCGTTTTGGCTTTTGCCGGGGACTCAACGATGACAAGAGCTTTACCCATATTCACCTTTACCTAATTTGATTCTTCCAGAATGCGTCGCACGTTGATTCACCTTCCACTGGCGACGAGACATCGATATGGTCTCTGCGTCGGCGGATATCAACCCTTTAAACTGATTCGCGCTTGTAATGTAACTCTCATGTAACTGAGTTAACAGGCTTTTTTTCTCACAAACGCTCTAGCACGACGAAGTATTGGTCGAATGTCAAGCAAATCTGTTGCCAGATTGACGAAAGCGTCACACTGTACCTGATAAAATGCGTTACGCAACTTTATTAGCATGCAAAAACAAATCTCGCCAGTTGTAACACTGTCGTAAAACCTTCATTTATGTCAGGGAATATTTGCCCATAAGGCGGGCTCAGCGTAGACTAATGTCCTTGTTTAAGGAGTAAATCATGCATAAAGACACTCAACCCATCGATCGCGAAACACTGCTGATTGAAGCCAACAAAATCATTCGTGAGCATGAGGACACGCTGGCGGGGATTGTCGCCACCGGCGTTACGCAGCGAAACGGCGTGCTGGTTTTCAGCGGAGATTACTTTTTAGACGAGCAAGGGCTACCAACGCCCAAAAGTACGGCGGTGTTTAATATGTTTAAACACCTGGCGCACGTACTTTCCGAAAAGTATCACTTGATCGATTAACACGAGTAATAATTTGCCGGATGGCGGCATCGCCTTATCCAGCCTATACTGGTGCATATTTGTAGGCCGGATAGGAGATATATGAGCATCGCTATCCGGCAATGACAATTTTACATCAGTGGCTTCTGCCCCCGCTGCCACCAGCGCATCAGCAAACGATCGGCGCTCTCCGTCGCACTACCGGTAAAACGATCCATCAGCTTTTTACGCTGCAGATAGCGAACGTTCAATACTTCACGACCTTCCATCAGCCCGAGGATCACCTCATCGCTGGTATTGATCTCATCCACCAGCCCATTTGCCAGCGCCTGTTGACCAAACCAGTGTTCACCGGTGGCAACCTGCTCAATGTCCAGAGTCGGACGCATGCGCTGCACAAAATCTTTAAACAGATGATGCGTTTCGTTCAGATCTTCGCGGAATTTCTGCCGCCCTTCTTCCGTGTTTTCACCGAGTAAGGTCAACGTACGCTTATACTGTCCGGCGGTGTGCAGTTCGATATCAATATCTTTCCCTTTCAGGAAGCGGTTAAAGTTCGGGATCTGCGCCACCACGCCAATTGAGCCGACGATAGCAAACGGCGCCGAGACAATTTTATCCGCCACGCAGGCCATCATATATCCGCCGCTCGCAGCGACTTTATCTACCGTAACGGTCAGCGGGATCTGCTTATCGCGCAGACGTTGTAACTGGGACGCAGCCAGGCCATAACCATGTACCACACCACCCGGACTTTCCAGACGAACCACCACTTGATCCTGAGGTTTAACAACCGCCAGCACAGCCGTCACCTCTTCGCGTAATGCGCTGACCTCATGGGCATCCATACTGCCTTTAAAATCAAGCACCCATACACGAGGTTTATCTGATGACGTACTGTCACCCAGTTTCGCTTTTGCCTTAGCCGCTTTCGCCTCCAGCTTTTGTTTCTTTTTCTGCGCCTTATGCCAGAATTTTTGCTGATGCCCATCCAATAAGGCTAGCGACAGGTCTTCCTTCATCTCTTTATATTGATCGCTGAGGTTAATAACCCTCAATTCCCCACGCTGACGTTTGCGTTGTGTCGCGTTTACGATCAGCATCACCACCACTGCAATAGCCACCACGACAGTGACAATTTTTGCCAAAAACAACCCATATTCAGACAACAATTCCACGAGATCCACCTTGGTTAAACAACGCGACTTCCGCTCAGTGTACAACAGGCGTGTCACCTCGTCTTGCTTCATACATCCAGTGCTGAATCAGTAAAAAGCATGACAAAGCGTTCATTTTGCGGTGTTATTGCCTTTGGCTGATTGAAAAAGTACAGGGTTTAAGGCATAAAGCCCAAAAGTTATCGCGAACGAGATATCCAGGACGTCGCCGAGGAGTTGCCGTGCATTACCAACCTAAACAAGACCTTCTACAGGGCCGCATTATTCTTATCACCGGTGCCAGCGATGGTATCGGACGCGAGGCCGCGCAGACCTATGCACGCTATGGCGCGACCGTTATCCTGCATGGGCGTAACGAAGAAAAACTGCGTCAGGTTGCCCGCACTATCGCCGATGAAAACGGAACACAACCACAGTGGTTTACACTGGATCTACTGACCTGTACCTCTGAAGAATGTCACCAGCTTGCGCAGCGCATTGCTGCACATTTCCCGCGTCTGGATGGCGTACTGCATAACGCCGGATTACTCGGCGATATTTGTCCAATGAGTGAACAAAACCCGCAGATCTGGCAGGATGTGATGCAGGTAAATGTAAATGCCACTTTTATGCTGACTCAGGCATTACTGCCGTTGTTACTCAAATCCGATGCCGGATCGCTGGTCTTTACCTCTTCCAGTGTCGGTCGCCAGGGACGCGCCAATTGGGGAGCATATGCCACCTCAAAATTTGCGACCGAAGGGATGATGCAGGTTCTGGCTGATGAGTATCAAAACCGTCATCTGCGCGTAAACTGTATCAATCCTGGTGGGACGCGAACTGGCATGCGAGCCAGCGCATTCCCAACGGAAGATCCGCAAAAATTGAAAACTCCCGCCGATATTATGCCGCTCTACCTGTGGCTAATGGGCGATGACAGCCGCCGTAAAACCGGTATGACTTTTGATGCCCAGCCGGGCCGTAAACCAGGAATTGCCCAATGAGTGAAGAACGCTATCAGCAACGTCAACAGCGCGTAAAAGATCGGGTTGACGCACGCGTTGCCGCAGCGAAAGATGAGCGCGGAATTATCATCGTGTTCACCGGAAATGGTAAGGGTAAAACCACCGCCGCATTCGGTACCGCCACGCGCGCGGTGGGCCATGGTAAAAAAGTCGGCGTCGTACAATTTATTAAAGGTACGTGGCCAAACGGAGAACGTAACTTACTTGAACCCCACGGCGTAGAGTTTCAGGTTATGGCGACAGGATTTACCTGGGAAACGCAGAACCGCGAGTCTGACACCGCAGCCTGTATGGCCGTGTGGGAACATGGCAAGCGGATGCTGGCTGACGATGAACTGGATATGGTGATACTGGATGAGCTGACCTACATGGTGGCATACGACTATCTGCCGCTTGAAGAGGTCATCAATGCCCTGAACGCGCGCCCAGCCCATCAAACGGTCATTATCACCGGCCGTGGATGTCATCGCGATATTCTGGAGTTAGCAGATACAGTCAGCGAGCTGCGCCCAGTCAAGCATGCGTTTGAAGCGGGCGTGAAAGCCCAACCAGGGATCGATTATTGAGTGTAGGCCGGATAAGGCGTTTGCGCTGTATCCGGCTCCACGCTAACGCCTGATGGCGCTTTGCTTATCAGGCCTGGTTATGATTAACCGTTGTTGCTGCGACCACCCGGACGACGGCTGCTGCCAACCTGAGAGTGGCGCTTCACCGCACGACGGATCTGATTCGCCTTCATGCGACGACGATCTTTCTCGACGGCCACTTTAGAGGTCGTTTCCGGCTTCAGCTCCACCAGTTCACGCAGATAGTTGGTCTGAGCAAGATCAAGCTCTGTCCAGCCACCACGCGGCAGGCCTTTCGGCAGCGGGATATCACCGTAACGGACACGAATCAGACGGCTTACCTGTACACCTACAGCTTCCCACAGGCGGCGGACTTCACGGTTACGCCCTTCGGTCAGCGTGACGTTATACCACTGGTTGATCCCTTCACCACCGCTGAACTTGATCGTTTTAAATGCCGCCGGACCATCTTCCAGCTGCACGCCACGACTCAGATCGCGCAGTTTTGCATCATCAACCTGACCAAACACACGTACCGCATATTCACGCTCAACTTCGCGGCTTGGGTGCATCAAACGGTTAGCCAGTTCACCATCGGTGGTAAACAGCAGTAAACCGCAGGTATTCACGTCCAGACGCCCTACGGCAATCCAGCGCGCATCACGCAGTTTTGGTAAACGATCAAACACGGTCGGACGACCTTCCGGGTCGTTACGGGTACACAGTTCGCCTTCTGGCTTGTAATAGGCCAGAACACGGCAGATTTGTTCCGCAGACTCTTTAACCGAAATCAGATGACCGTCGATACGGATTTTCAGACCCGGAGTGACTTCAACGCGATCGCCGAGCGTGGCAATTTTGCCATCAACGCTCACGCGACCCGCGGCAATAATAGATTCGATTTCACGGCGAGAACCGTGGCCAGCGCGCGCCAGCACTTTTTGTAACTTTTCGCTCATAGAGCTTCCTTTAGGTGTCGCCTTCACAGGCGTCTGGTATACTTTCTAAAACAACGAGTTAGCTAAAACATCAACTTAACTCACTGATCTGTAACTCTTTCATGGTACACAGCATGGCAAACAACGTGTCACACAAGCTGTCACACACAATGATTCGTGGGCGCACATACTACACTAACTTTAGACTAAATGATTCAACAACTTTTGTGCGCTTAAGTCTCGGTACTGATAGCCTAAAGCAAGCAGAAGTGATCATGAATCAAATCCGCCCTTTCATTCCCCTTGTGCAGAATGGAAAGATGAGCCTCGAAGAGTTCAAACGCAAAATGCAGGGCTACCGAGCCGCCACTAAGCAGGACTTTGACAACTACCTTCTACAGGCACTCGAAAGGGATGTTGACGAAGTGAAGCGTCTGCCTGAGTTAGGGCAATGGCACAGAAACATTAATCCTGATTCTCCTTTATCAGCTTCTGATACGATTTATGCAGCTCAAGGTTACTCAGAAGCACACTTCCAACGCATGATGAATGGTAGCGATCAGATGGCAAACGAAGTGCTTGCAAGTCTTCACATGAAGAAACTGGAACTTTCCAAGGATGATTTGCCCCTTGCTAATCAAGTGGGCGCTGCTCTTGATATGAGCCGCGCGACCGTCGCGCAAGCCTATGAAGCATACTTTTCGAAAGATCTGCTGCAATATCGCCAACTCATTGCCACACTGCAAGCTCAGTTAGAAGAGCAGAAACTGAAATCCTCACCGCAAAGTAATGTTGAAACAAACCAGTCTTTTTCAACGGAATTTAAAGACACAGCAAGCCAGGCAATCAAACTATCCGAAGCATGGACTCGGTATGTTCAAGAAAAAGGTCAAAAATGGAGTGCAAGCATTGCTAACGAGAACCAGCGTTTCTTTGATGTACTGATTTACGTTGTTGGTGATAAACTGATCGATCGGGTTACAAAGCAAGATATTCGTGAAGCGCTGAAAGTGACCGAAAACTTACCTACTCGTACTAAGCTGCCATACAAGCATCTATCTTTGCCTGAATGCATTGATTATGACGTTCCAGAGGAAGACCTGATCAGTAGTCAGCATGTTGAAAAACATCTCAAGATCTGGCGCTCGCTTTTTAAAACTTACCTCGTTGACACCAAAGACCAGTTAGAGAAATCCCCTACCGACGGAATCTCATATGAGGTGAAGCCAAACCGTAGAGGCCATTTCAGTAACGCTGAGTTGAGTAAACTTAAGACCAAGCTGTTCTCACTGGAAAATAACGATTGGCGCAAATGGTACTTCCTTACCCTCATTTATACTGGTGCTCGACGTGGTGAGATTGCCTCTATCAGAAAGCGGGACATTCGTTTAGATGAAGAAACTTCACGCTGGTACATTTTTATAGAAGATGGGAAAACCAAACAAGCCCAACGACAGATACCACTCCATGGGATTTTAGAGTCAGGTTTGCTCAATCTTGCCGAAACTCTTAATGATGACGATCTAATTTTCTTTGACTTACCTAACTACACTACCACTACAGAAGAATGGGCTAAGTTGATGAATGAAACTGGCGTTCCTGATTATGATGAGTTTGGACTAAAAAGGCGTATACATAGCCTTCGTCACACTTTCGTGAGCCATTGCCTTGCATCTGGAAGCGTATCTTTACCTTTGATGCAGTTTGTAGTCGGTCATTCAAGGACACAGAGTTTAGGTGTAACGTCCATTTATACACACCGCCCATCACTAAAAAACCTGCTTTGTGTGGTTGACTTCCAGAAGTGAAAAAGGGGCTTACGCCCCTTTTCTGTATCAGTCACTACCTAAAACATCCCGAGATTAAGTTTTGCGTTCTGTTTTTCTACGTCGTTTCAAGGTGCGAATTACATCCCAGATAAACAGGTATGTAAATAGACCCGTTTTAGTTCCATGTGTAAATAGACCCGTTTTAGTTCCATGCATTTTTTGAGATCCCGGCCAAATGATTGTGTTGCCGATATTCCTCCGGCGTCATATTGTTCAGTGATTCATGAGGGCGTTCACAGTTATATTCTGACACCCATCTTTCCGTGATTTCCCGCACTTCATTCAGCGTTCTGAACAGATAAAAATCGAGTATTTCTGTACGGTATGTTCGGTTAAAGCGCTCAATAAAAGCGTTCTGCGTCGGCTTACCCGGCTGGATAAACTCCAGTTTTACTGCATGTTTCTCTGCCCATTCAGCCAGTGCCAGTGAGATAAATTCCGGACCGTTATCCATACGTAGCATGACCGGATAGCCGCGATTTGCCGCAATCCTGTCGAGTACACGGACCACGCGCAGAGCTGGCAGATTCAGATCGATTTCAATCGACAACGCCTCACGGTTAAAGTCATCAACGACATTGAACGTGCGAAAACGACGGCCACAGACCAGGGCATCATGCATAAAATCAACAGACCAGCTCTGGTTCAGTGCTTCCGGCGTGGCCAGTGGCGAAGGATTACGCACCGGCAACCGCTGTTTGCCCTTTCGGCGAAAATTCAGCTTCAGCAGACAATAAATACGATGGATCCTTTTGTGATTCCACGGGTGTCCCTGCCGCCGCAACACCTGGAAAAGTTTTGGAAAACCGTATCGTGGGTATCGCTCTGCCACTGCCTGTAACGCGACAATAACGGGTTCGTCACGCGTGGGATCCGGGCGGTAATGGTAAACCGTTCTGCTCAGGTTCAGACTCCGGCAGGCCTGACGGATACTGAGTCCGAATGTCGTTACCAGATGAGTGACCAGCTCACGCTTAAAGGCTGGTTTTAAAGCTTTTTTTCGATAACGTCTTTCAGCGCCCGGTTCTCAAGGCTCAGGTCGGCAAACATCTGTTTGAGACGTCGGTTCTCGTCCTCAAGATCTTTGATCTTTTTAATATCAGAAGCCTCCATGCCGCCGTATCTGGACTTCCAGTTGTAGTAGGTGGCTTCAGAAATACCGGCCTCCCGGCAGACATCTTTAACAGTTCGTCCGGTTTCAACCGACTTAATCACAGCGATAATCTGATGCTCAGTAAAACGGGCTTTACGCATAGCGATCTCCTTCGTTGGCAGATTGATTATGCCGGATGATCTCTAAATGTGAATGGCACGATTATGCGGGCTACTTACAAGTTTTCCCCAGCCCTTCTGCAATTAGTAGATAGAAAACGTAAAGCTCCCCTTCTTGCCACAATGGAGTAGATGTTCACATATTGCTGTGCTGAGTATCCTTATAATGAGCATGTATTTAGAATTCAGCATATCCGCTCGATGAACCAAGAACCAACAGTGTAAGTCCCCCTAAGCATTCGATTTTTTCTTACAACTTTCGCTGTCATATAGCGTCACAGACATAGGTTCCCCCTCTTTATTCTCAACGGATACTAAAACAACGGCATTTTTACTCATAATCAGTGATTTTATTGAAGGGTTATTACAAACCAATATCCCTTTTATACCGTGGTCACTACTAGCCACATCATTGATAAAACCTGCATCAGTTGAATCAACTCTCACTGTATAGTTGAGAGAATCTATACGTTGCGCAGGAAGTTTAACAACCTTATTTCCTGTTTCCACTATCGGGACATAACCATCTAGTGTTGAAATTTTCACGCTGGTTATGGTGAAGAACTGTTTCAAGAAATCAGGTGGTACAACAATCTTCGTTTTTTGAGTACCTCCTGTCTCATCAGCAAATGCCAAAGAACTTATAAAACAAACAAGTAGAGCTAATATTTTCATCACATTTTCTCTTGTATTGCCAGCTATGACAGGAAGCCAGCTTCATTTGCTTATGATGTGGTTACAGGCTTTGAGAGGATAGCCGATAACACGTAAAGGGGCGCAACGCCCCCTTTATCATGGAAACTTTTTGCCTTGCCTCTGATAATAATCCTTCCAGAATTTCGTTGGTGATTCTGCACAATAATCGGACAACTCTTTGAAATCAGACTTAAACTGAGGGAGGTTTTTGGCCAATGTTATTTGCTTTGGTAGTGCACCTGTACCATCACCAACAACTTTAAACGTCATTGCACCACGCTTTCTATCCTCGTTAATTAATTCCAATACTGCAACAGTTTGCATTCTGCCTTCATGCAACTGCTTCAAATAAAACTTTCGGTTAAGGAAGAAATCACGGAATGTTGGCGCGTCTGCTTCAAGCCTAATTTCCCAAGTAAGCGGTAGAGCATCACAGATTTTTTCACTCATCATTTCACCGCTCGCGCTTCCGTCCTCGGATGCCTCCATACTCAAAGTCATCTTTGGTTGTGAAGGATCTAATCCCAGTTCGCCACTGTCCGCTGAGTATTCAGCATTTGTTGACCATTGACCTGTTAAAAATTCGCTATCGTAGATGTACGTATTCTTTAATTCTTTATAGGAGGAAGGAATTTTCACTAAACTATCTAAAACTCCACTGAAACTGGTCAGAAACCCCGCAAGATAGATCAGCGCGTATTTACCCCATTCGAGTTTTTTCATGGACATCCTGTGCGAGAAGTTGTGTTCAATCTTGCTTGTTAACCGCCACTAATTCCAAAACACCATGATGAACTTGCCTATGGCAGTTTGGACATAATGCTATAGCATTTTCCACGGAGTCCTCTCCCCCTTTAGAAAGCCACTCAATGTGGTGAACCTCAAGAAATGGAGTACCATCTTCTTTCAGGAAAGGTGCATCACGCTGACAGCTTTGGCACTTACCATTAGCTCTTAAAAGAACTTCAGCAACTACATAGGGGCTTCGCTTATAAACTCGCGTTGTAACTTCGATTAGCTCAGGAGTTTTACTCTCAGCTTCTAAAATCTCTTTGCGTTCTGACGGGAGCAGTTCTGACGCAGCATCAACAGCCTTTTCAAACTCAGATTTTACCTTGCGGTAACACCATTTGCCTTGTTGATCCTGGTATAACTCCCAAATACCATGAACTGAGGGTTCATAGATTTCAAAAATGTTCCCTCGCTTGAATAAGCGGTCATACTGGTGATGACGATGGGTTACATTATCCGTTCGTCTGGCTGTTTTGTTGAAACTCCAGTAGCTCCGATTGCAGTTAACCGTGTTAACAATAAGGTTAAGGCGAGTATCGTCTTTATAATGCGGGAATATCCCTCTAAGATAATCATCCACTTGATTAGCCGTTGCAGCACCTCCGAACTGTTCTGCGACAACTTGTACAGTAGTTATTCTTATAGGTTGATCCCCATACTTGTATGTTCGTTTGGATTTTGCAGACATCATCATAACTCTTGCATCCCAAGATTTATCTCAGGTTAACTATCGAGCATAGTATATGCAACTATCTGCTTTAGGTATAAGAAACCATTCAGGGCGTTGATGATAAGTCAACGTGCAGAACCATTCGGCATAAGCGTAATATTGAAGGGAAAAGTGTACATACACCATGAGAGTCGAGGTGTGGCTATTGGCTGTCACACAATCTGGTAACAGCCATTAACTAAATGACATTAAGCAGTTGATTTTAAATGGTTTAATATTCACCTTGTGCGCCTTCACAGGCGTCGAACAGGAGAATCAACGGCGCCAGTCAGCGCCATTTTAAGGCCGCGTAGTATAGCGGTTCGCGCCCTTATAAGAAAGGTTTAACGTCACCGACGCCTTCACGCAACACCACCGGAGAATCGTCGGTTAAATCAATGACCGTGGTCGGCTGCTGGCCGAGATATCCGCCGTGGATAATTAAATCCACCTGTTTCTCCAGGCGGTCTTTAATTTCTTCCGGATCTGACTCGGTAAATTCACTACCCGGCAGCATCAGTGACGTGGAAAGCATCGGCTCGCCCAGCGCTTCAAGCAGCGCCAGTGCTATCGGGTTTGAGGGTACACGCAGGCCGATGGTCTTACGTTTTTCTTGCAACAAGCGGCGCGGAACCTCTTTCGTCCCCTTCAGGATGAAGGTGTAGTTGCCCGGCGTGTTGTTTTTAATTAAACGGAAGGCCACGTTGTCGACAAACGAATAGGTCGACAGTTCAGACAGGTCACGGCACATCAGCGTAAAGTTGTGCCCGTCCGGCAGGTGACGGATGCGGCAAATGCGCTCCATTGCGCCTTTATCTTCAATTTTGCAGCCCAACGCATAGCCGGAATCGGTTGGATAGACGATCACCCCACCTTTACGCACGATTTCAACGGCCTGATTGATCAGGCGCTGCTGCGGGTTTTCGGGATGAATATAAAAAAACTGGCTCATACTTTCCTCTCTTTGATCTCGGGCTGCTCCCAAAGTTGCCAGACGCCTTCTACGCCTGCGGGCAACCAAAGTTTACGACCCAACTCAATCCATGGGCAGGGTAGATGAAAATCAGACCCTTGCGATGCCCACAATTGATGCTGACGCGCAAGCGTCGCCAGATGGGTGCGTTCATTGGGAGACTGCTGACACTGCGCTACTTCCATCGCGTCGCCGCGATGTTCAGCAAAATGTGCAACCAGTCTTTTCAGCCACTTAGCGCTAAGATCGTACCGCCCTGGATGAGCCAGAACAGCCTTACCGCCAGAATGATGAATGACATCAATAGCTTGTTCTATTGTACACCACTGTGGCGGAACGTAACCGGTTTTCCCACGGGCAAGATATTTTTTAAAGACATCCGCCATGGTTGTAGCTTTGCCACACTCCACCAGGAAACGCGCAAAATGGCCTCGCGTAACCGCCCCGCCATCAGCCAGGCGCAACGCCCCTTCCCACGCGCCGGGGATATGCGCTTTGTCGAGTCGTTCGGCAATCAGGCGCGCACGCTGCTGACGACGTTCCGTTTGTTGCGCCAGAAACTCGCACATCATGGGATGGGCGATATCAATGTTCAGACCCACTATATGAATCTCATGGTTTTCCCAGACAGTTGATATCTCGACACCAGGGATCAAATTTAACGCTAAACCCGAACGTGAAATTTCTTCTCTTGCCGCCGCAATGCCCGCCGTGGTGTCATGATCGGTGATCGCCAGTGTACCGACTCGCATCTCTACCGCACGGTGTACTAAGGCTTCTGGGGTTAATCGCCCATCGGAGGCTGTAGTATGACTATGCAGGTCATAAATCACTGCGTAATTCGTGTCGCTCAAGGCGGCTCCCGTTTCAATAAATGTCGTAACACGCCCATCATAGCGGTTTCGGCAAATATACTGAAATCAGGTGTTGACTTTACCCCGCCGAACTAGTTAACTAGTACGCAAGTTCACATGAAGAAGGTATCTGCAATGAAAGCAACATTTTTTCTGCACGGTTGGTGGCGCACTTCCTGATTTCGGGCAGTGTCTTACGTCTGCAATTTGCAACCAGATACCCGGCCCGCCTAATGAGCGGGCTTTTTTTTGAACAAAATTAATGAGAATAACGATGCAAACACAAAAACCGATACTCGAACTGCTTGCCTGCGATGCCGCCTACCGTGAGAATCCGACGTCGCTGTTTCATCAGGTGTGTGGCGCACGTCCGGCAACGCTGCTGCTGGAATCTGCAGATATCGACAGCAAAGACGATCTGAAGAGCTTGCTGCTCGTCGACAGCGCATTGCGCATTACCGCTCTCGGTGACACTGTCACTATTCAGGCGTTATCCACAAACGGCGCATCGCTGCTGCCCTTGCTGGATGCTGCCCTGCCCGCTGGCGTTGAGAATGAAAAACAGCCGAATGGTCGTCATCTGCGATTCCCTGCCGTCAGCCCGCTGTTGGATGAAGACGCCCGTTTATGTTCTCTTTCCGTATTTGATGCTTTTCGCATACTGCAGGGGCTGGTGAATGTTCCTGTTCAAGAACGTGAAGCGATGTTCTTCGGCGGTCTGTTTTCCTACGACCTGGTTGCCGGTTTTGAAGATTTACCTCAGCTTGAAGCGGGCAATCGTTGTCCTGACTACTGCTTCTATCTGGCAGAAACGCTGATGGTTATCGACCACCAGAAAAAAAGCACCCGAATTCAGGCCAGTGTTTTTACCCCCAATTATGCGGAAAAACAGCGTCTTAACGCCCGTCTGGCGCAGCTGAGCCAGCAGCTTACCGAGCCTGCGCCGCCGTTGCCGGTCACTGAAGTCCCGCAGATGCGCTGCGAGTGCAATCAGAGCGATGAAGAGTTCGGCGCCGTAGTACGTGGCATGCAAAAAGCGATTCGCGCGGGCGAAATTTTCCAGGTAGTTCCGTCCCGACGTTTCTCGCTGCCCTGCCCGTCACCGCTGGCAGCCTACTATGTGCTGAAGAAAAGTAACCCCAGCCCATACATGTTTTTCATGCAGGACAACGATTTCACGCTGTTTGGCGCCTCCCCGGAAAGCTCGCTGAAATACGATGCCACCAGCCGCCAGATTGAGATCTACCCGATTGCCGGCACTCGCCCGCGTGGTCGTCGTGCTGACGGTTCGCTTGACCGCGACCTTGACAGCCGAATCGAGCTGGAGATGCGTACCGACCATAAAGAGCTTTCTGAGCACCTGATGCTGGTTGACCTTGCGCGTAACGACCTGGCGCGCATCTGTACGCCTGGCAGCCGCTATGTTGCTGATCTCACCAAAGTCGATCGTTACTCCTTCGTAATGCACCTGGTTTCGCGTGTGGTCGGCGAGCTGCGTAGCGATCTGGATGTGCTGCACGCTTACCGCGCCTGTATGAATATGGGCACGTTAAGCGGAGCGCCAAAAGTTCGCGCTATGCAGCTTATCGCCGAGGCAGAAGGTCGTCGCCGTGGCAGCTACGGCGGCGCGGTAGGTTACTTCACGGCTCATGGCGATCTGGATACCTGTATTGTCATTCGTTCCGCCCTCGTGGAAGACGGTATTGCCACCGTACAAGCCGGTGCCGGAATTGTTCTGGATTCTGTACCGCAGTCTGAAGCCGATGAAACCCGTAATAAAGCGCGCGCGGTTCTGCGTGCTATCGCCACCGCGCACCACGCACAGGAGACCTTCTAATGGCTGACATTCTGCTGCTCGATAATATCGACTCTTTTACCTATAACCTGGCGGATCAGCTGCGTACTAATGGTCACAACGTGGTGATTTACCGCAACCATATTCCGGCCCAGACGTTGATTGACCGCTTAGCAACGATGAAAAATCCTGTGCTGATGCTCTCTCCAGGCCCAGGTGCGCCAAGCGAAGCAGGTTGCATGCCGGAGCTGTTAACCCGTCTGCGCGGCAAGCTGCCAATCATCGGCATTTGTCTGGGACATCAGGCCATTGTTGAGGCCTATGGTGGATATGTGGGCCAGGCTGGAGAAATCCTGCACGGCAAAGCGTCCAGCATTGAACACGACGGTCAGGCAATGTTTGCTGGTCTGGCTAATCCGCTGCCGGTGGCACGCTATCATTCGCTGGTTGGCAGCAACGTTCCGGCAGGATTAACCATTAACGCCCACTTTAACGGCATGGTGATGGCGGTGCGTCACGATACCGATCGCGTCTGCGGCTTCCAGTTCCATCCGGAGTCCATTCTGACCACCCAGGGCGCGCGTCTGTTGGAACAAACGCTGGCCTGGGCGCAACAGAAGCTTGAACAAACCAATACGCTGCAACCAATTCTGGAGAAACTGTACCAGGCGCAGACGCTGTCTCAGCAGGAAAGCCACCAGCTGTTCTCCGCCGTGGTCCGCGGTGAACTGAAGCCGGAACAACTGGCTGCGGCGCTGGTGAGCATGAAAATCCGTGGCGAACACCCGAATGAAATTGCCGGTGCGGCAACCGCGCTGCTGGAAAACGCCGCTCCGTTCCCGCGTCCTGATTATCTGTTTGCCGATATTGTCGGTACCGGCGGCGACGGCAGCAACAGCATCAATATTTCTACCGCCAGCGCCTTTGTTGCAGCGGCTTGCGGACTGAAAGTTGCCAAACACGGCAACCGCAGCGTCTCCAGCAAGTCAGGCTCTTCGGATCTGTTAGCGGCATTTGGCATCAATCTGGATATGAACGCCGACAAATCCCGTCAGGCGCTTGACGATCTCGGCGTGTGTTTTCTGTTTGCGCCGAAATACCACACCGGTTTTCGCCATGCCATGCCGGTACGCCAGCAGTTGAAAACCCGCACGCTGTTTAACGTGCTCGGCCCGTTGATTAACCCGGCACATCCGCCGCTGGCGCTGATCGGCGTTTACAGCCCGGAGCTGGTGCTGCCGATTGCCGAAACGCTGCGTGTGCTCGGATATCAGCGGGCAGCCGTAGTGCACAGTGGTGGCATGGACGAAGTTTCGCTGCATGCACCGACCATTGTGGCAGAGCTGCACGATGGGGAAATCAAGAGTTATCAACTGACGGCAGAAGACTTTGGCCTGACGCCTTACCACCAGGAACAGCTGGCTGGCGGCACACCGGAAGAAAACCGTGACATTCTTAGTCGCTTGTTACAAGGTAAAGGTGAAGCCGCTCATGAAGCCGCTGTTGCCGCGAATGTCGCCATGTTAATGCGCTTGCACGGTGAAGAAGATTTAAAAGCCAATGCGCAAACCGTGATTAATGTACTGCGCAGCGGCGCGGCCTATGACCGTGTCACTGCACTGGCAGCAAGAGGGTAAATGATGCAAACCGTTTTAGCGAAAATTGTCGCAGACAAGGCGATTTGGGTAGAAGCCCGCAAACAGCAACAACCGCTGGCCAGCTTTCAAAATGATGTTCAACCCAGCTCTCGTGATTTCTACGATGCGCTGCAAGGTGCGCGCACCGCCTTTATTCTGGAATGTAAAAAAGCATCTCCGTCAAAAGGCGTGATCCGTGATGACTTCGATCCGGCACAGATTGCGGGCGTTTATAAACATTATGCTTCCGCGATTTCCGTACTGACCGATGAGAAATATTTCCAGGGCAGTTTTGATTTCCTGCCTATCGTCAGCCGCATCGCGCCGCAACCTGTTCTGTGTAAGGACTTTATTATCGATCCTTACCAGATTTACCTGGCGCGTTTTTACCAGGCGGACGCCTGTTTGTTGATGCTGTCGGTCCTCGATGATGAACAATATCGTCAACTCGCCGCCGTCGCCCACAGCCTGAAAATGGGCGTACTGACCGAAGTCAGCAACGAAGAAGAGCTGGAGCGTGCTATCGCACTGGGCGCCAAAGTCGTTGGTATCAACAACCGCGATTTACGCGACTTGTCGATTGATTTGAATCGCACCCGCCAGCTTGCGCCGCGCCTGGGCCACGGTGTGACCGTCATCAGCGAGTCCGGGATCAACACCTATGGTCAGGTGCGCGAGCTCAGCCACTTCGCCAACGGTTTTCTGATCGGTTCCGCGCTGATGTCGCATGATGATCTGCACGCCGCCGTTCGTCGCGTACTGCTCGGCGAGAATAAAGTCTGTGGTTTAACCCGGGCTCAGGATGCCAACGCGGCGTATAAATCCGGCGCGATTTATGGCGGACTGATTTTTGTACCCACATCGCCACGCGCGGTTAGCGTTGAGCAAGCGCGAGAGGTCATGACCGGCGCGCCGCTGCAATACGTCGGGGTGTTTCGCAACACAGATATTATCGACGTACGTGAAACAGCGGCTGCTTTGGGACTCACTGCCGTGCAACTGCATGGTAGCGAAGATCAGGCCTACGTAGACGCGCTACGCAATGCGCTACCCGCACAGGTACAAATCTGGAAGGCGCTCAGCGTCAGCGATAAGTTGCCAGCCCGTGATTATCAGCATGTCGATAAATACGTCTTCGACAACGGTCAGGGCGGCAGCGGGCAACGCTTCGACTGGTCACTTTTAGGCGGACAATCGCTGGATAACGTATTACTGGCTGGCGGACTTGGCGCAGATAACTGCGTTGACGCGGCAAAAACCGGCTGTGCCGGTCTCGATTTCAATTCTGGCGTAGAGTCACAGCCGGGCATCAAAGATGCACGTCTTCTGGCTTCGGTCTTTCAGACGCTGCGCGCATATTAAGGAAAAGGACATGACAACATTACTCAATCCGTATTTTGGTGAATTTGGCGGTATGTATGTGCCACAGATTCTGATGCCTGCCCTGCGCCAGCTGGAAGAAGCTTTTGTCAGCGCGCAAAAAGATCCTGAATTTCAGGCGCAGTTTACAGACCTGCTGAAAAACTATGCGGGTCGCCCAACCGCACTGACCAAGTGCCAGAACATTACTCAAGGCACCAACACGACGCTGTATCTCAAGCGTGAAGATTTACTGCACGGCGGCGCGCACAAAACCAACCAGGTGCTGGGCCAGGCGTTGCTGGCGAAGCGCATGGGTAAAACGGAAATTATCGCCGAAACAGGCGCGGGGCAGCACGGTGTTGCATCTGCTCTCGCCAGCGCACTGCTGGGGTTGAAATGCCGTATTTACATGGGCGCGAAAGATGTTGAACGTCAGTCGCCGAACGTTTTCCGTATGCGTTTGATGGGTGCAGAAGTTATCCCCGTTCACAGCGGTTCCGCAACGCTGAAAGATGCCTGTAACGAAGCGCTGCGCGACTGGTCTGGCAGTTACGATACTGCGCACTATATGCTCGGTACAGCGGCAGGTCCGCACCCCTTCCCGACTATTGTGCGTGAGTTCCAGCGGATGATCGGTGAAGAAACCAAGGCGCAGATTCTGGAAAAAGAAGGTCGTCTACCGGACGCCGTTATCGCCTGCGTGGGTGGCGGTTCTAACGCCATCGGTATGTTCGCCGATTTTATTAATGAAACCAGCGTCGGTCTGATTGGCGTAGAGCCAGGCGGTCACGGGATTGAGTCTGGAGAACACGGCGCGCCGTTGAAACATGGTCGTGTCGGGATTTACTTCGGCATGAAGTCCCCGATGATGCAGACCGAAGAAGGACAGATTGAAGAGTCTTACTCTGTTTCCGCCGGGCTCGACTTTCCGTCGGTCGGGCCACAGCATGCGTACCTGAACAGCATTGGTCGCGCCGATTATGTTTCAATAACCGATGATGAAGCACTGGAAGCCTTCAAAACGCTGTGTCTGCACGAGGGGATTATTCCGGCACTGGAGTCCTCCCATGCCCTGGCGCACGCGTTGAAAATGATGCGTGAAAATCCGGAAAAAGAGCAGCTACTGGTGGTTAATCTCTCCGGTCGCGGCGACAAAGACATTTTCACCGTACACGATATTCTGAAAGCGCGAGGGGAAATCTGATGGAACGTTACGAAAACCTGTTTGCACAGCTGAAGGACCGCAAAGAAGGTGCTTTTGTCCCCTTCGTAACCCTGGGCGATCCGTCTGTTGAGCAGTCACTGAAAATCATTGATACGCTGATTGAAGCTGGTGCCGACGCGCTTGAACTCGGCATTCCGTTCTCCGATCCGCTGGCCGATGGCCCAACCATTCAGGAAGCCACTCTGCGTGCGTTTGCCGCCGGCGTCACACCATCGCAATGCTTTGAAATGCTGGCGCTGATTCGCCAGAAACATCCGACGATTCCCATTGGGTTGCTGATGTATGCCAACCTGGTCTTCAGCAAGGGCATTGACGAGTTTTACGCCCAGTGCGAAAAAGTGGGTGTGGATTCTGTGTTGGTAGCCGATGTCCCTGTTGAGGAGTCTGCGCCATTCAGAACTGCTGCACTGCGTCACAACATCGCACCGATTTTCATCTGCCCGCCGAACGCTGATGAAGAACTGCTACGCCAGATTGCCTCTTACGGTCGCGGCTACACTTATCTGCTTTCACGTGCAGGTGTGACCGGTGCCGAAAATCGTGCGGCATTACCGCTGCATCATTTGGTTGAAAAGCTGAAACAATATGATGCACCGCCTTCTTTACAGGGCTTCGGTATCTCTGCGCCTGAACAGGTAGCCGGAGCTATTGAAGCCGGTGCTGCCGGTGCAATTTCCGGCTCGGCAATTGTGAAAATCATTGAGAAAAATGTTGCGGCACCGGAACAGATGCTGGCTGAGCTGAAAGCGTTTGTCAGCACGATGAAAGCCGCCACCCACCAGTAAGTTAAATCAACCGCCAGAGACGTCTGGCGGTTTCACCCTTCTTTCGTGTGCTTCATTCTATACATAGCGCTATCCGCATTCTGAATTGCCACATCCAGTTCACCGTTCACTTCTGCAATTCCCCACGATACTGACAATGGTACGGTATGCCCATCCACCACAAACACATGACTGGTCACCTGCCCGCTAATACGTTGCGCGATTGCTATGGCGTCAGTTGCCTGCGATCGAAACAGCAGGATCATAAATTCATCCCCGCCGGTACGAATTACAATATCGTGGCTGGTGCGAGTGTTTGACAGCATCCTGTTGGCGATAATTTGCAACGCGCGATCGCCTGCCGCGTGGCCCCAGGTATCATTGACGGCCTTAAATTTATTGCAGTCCAGTAGCACCACCGAACAGTGTGATAAATCCCGACGCTTGATAATGTCGAGTATTCGGCGGTTAAAACAGCCGGTCAGAGTATCGATATAAACCTTGAGGTCGCTTTCGTTTAGCCATGACTTTAACGAGAAGCTAATGATGATGAAAAAGAACGGCGCCAGCAGGATAACAATCCCGGCATGTGTATCGCGCGCCATAAAACGGCCTAATGAAAGCGAATAGTGCAGCGCATATTTCTCCGAAAAATTGCGCACCAAATAGCTGGATTGCCCCGCACATTTGCCGGATAAGCAGAGGCTCTCTTTGTTGGTCAGATTCACCAACTCCACGTTCAATCCGGGAAGGATTTGATTATCAAACGCCTCGGCTAACGCTTCCTGCAGCTCAGGCTTCGAATGATCATAGACCAGATAGGCAACGATTTGGTCTGATATCTCTTTACCCGACAGATCGTAGATATAGCTCACTACGCTGTAGGCTTTTTCACCGGTAATTTTATCGGTATAGAAGTTTGTTGAACTGAGAGCTTTGTTTTTGACGTTTTTTTGCAACAACCGGGTATAGAAATCGGTGGGTGGATAGAAAAAATGCGTTATATCCATCGCCATTTCAGAGTCAGAAAAACTGAAATTGCGCGAGTCGGAAGCCATAAACCAATAAAAATAATCTGAATTGCTGGCGATAATGTAACGGTGTGCATCGAAGCTGCCTGGATTTAGCTCATTAACCATTCCGCGAATGAACTCCGCCGCAGTATACATACACAGCGCATTATGGCTGGGTTGCTGAGCAATAATTGTCCCCGTTGCAGAATGAACCCGCTTTGGGTCGGCGTTAATTCCCCATTCATCTTTGTTTCGCGGAACAAACTGCGCCATAACACCACACTGTTCGCCGGTTTTGATGTGGTAATAACGCTCGCCAATCGCATCGGCAATCAGTTCATTATCGTTAAAAATGTCCAACATGTGAGCTTGCAGGCGGCTAACGCCTTCACTGGCGGCCGCCATACGCTGTTCATAAATGATAAACAGAAACAACGAGGTAAAAATCAACGTAATGAGCCCGGATACCAGCAGAGCCTGCCTGTTTCTGAGCTTATCCTGCACAATCTTCACGAGTCCACCCTGATAGTTAACAGTATTGCCAAATCGGTTACCCGTTTATGTTGTTGCATAACAGCGTTGTACGTTGATAGAGAATGTTTGCCACTCCGAAGCAGGTAAGTTGATGTAGCCCGCAGCAGCGCGCGTAGGTTACAGATTTATACAATAAAAGCACATATTTGTTAACATAAACGCAAACTAATCATCACCTTCGATAGGATACCCTGCCCGCCGGATGGCCTCGCGGCAGTCGTTTACGCCTGCGGCATAGCCCGCCTCAATCTCACAAACCGGACTTGCGCTGCAATAAGGTAGTGTAACCGGAGTCGCAATAAGTTTCTCCAGCGCCTCAATTTTATCCATGCAAAGCAATAATTCACGTGCAACACTCACGGCAAACGCTGCCGTTTGATCCTCGTAGAACGGTTCCAGAAGTGTGATTTTTTGCTGTAGCAGATGGCGGGTCAACATCATCAGCAATCCCCTCAAAGTTGGTTTGCTTAAAGAGTAGCACTACATCAAAGGGGAGAAAGGCAGGATGTTTTCCCCAGAATTTTTTAAATGAAGAACGAGGGGAATTTTTCCTGGCTGCTAACCACGGGCAGGTATGCCCGGAATCTATACAGTTCAGTCGTTTTGGTTGTGCAACCATTAATGAAGTTGACTTCAAAAAGTCCCTTGCGAGACACTGAAGGAAAGCATGCCAAATATGGGTGAACTTGTTGAGACATCTGTTGATTAAATTAGTTATGTTAAGCGTTGGATTTTTAAGCGCTGGGGACATACTGGCAAATACTCCGGAACAGGTAATCACCGCTTTCCAGAGGGATTATAAATATTGGAATGACCAGTCATTTCAGAGAAATCAGAACTACGGAAAGCAAGAAGTTATGCTCCTGGCCCAGAAGGGTTGGAATGAGCTTTTGAATAAATATACAAAACCTGGTTTTCAGGGCGAGCCTATAGCTTTTGGTTCTGAGTCTAGTCATGATCCTGAGCAAGAGAACATCATATCGGTTCATATTTCTGAAAAAGTAGCGACCGTGACGACCAGATTATCGAGGCAGTATTATTCACCTGTTTATGAATATCAATTGTCCAAAGAGAATGATACCTGGTACCTATCTCAGATATTTTTAGTTGATGATGATGGAAAATATCCGAGTTTGTAATAAATAGTGCACTCATTACAACTTTATGAGTTAAAAAAATCTGCCATAATGACAGATTTCTTTAATCTATCATTAGAGATTTGCAACGTTATGATATACTTTTTGAACATCATCGTCATCTTCAAGAGCATCAACAAGCCCTGCAAAGACTTCTAAATCTTCTGGTGAAAGTTCAATTTCTGATTGAGCAATCATCTCTAATTCTGTAGTTGAGAACTCAGTAATTCCTGCTGCTTTTAGAGCTGCAATGCCTTTATGAAGATCTGTAGATTCAGTATAAATAACGATGTTTCCTTCTTCCTCGGTTACATCACGAACATCTACTTCAGCATTAAGCAGAATTTCAAAAATATGGTCAGGGTCTGTCCCTTCAAATACAATTACTCCGGTATTGTCAAACATATAGCTGACAGAACCCGCCGCTCCGATATTCCCGCCTTTTTTATTAAAAATTGAGCGGACATTAGCAATCGTACGGTTAACGTTTGAAGTCAATGTTTCAGCGATAATCAGTGAGCCACTGGGACCAAAGCCTTCATAACGCCCTTGCACGAACGTTTCATCGCTGCCGCCTTTGGCTTTATCAATGGCTTTATCAATAACGTGTTTTGGAACCTGAGCTTGTTTCGCACGTTCAATAACGAATTTTAAAGATGTATTTAATTCTGGGTCTGGTTCGCCTTGTTTAGCAGCAGCATAAATTTCTACACCGAATTTTGCATATACATTAGACGTTGCACCGTCTTTAGCTGTTTTTTTAGCAACAATATTTGCCCACTTACGTCCCACTGGAATGATCTCCTCGAAAATTCATTTACATTATTGAATGGTAAATAATCTGCCATCACATTATATCATGATGTATAAACCTTAGTCCATGAAAAATAAAATATCCAAATTTTACGATATGTTACTTTAATTTTATCAATAGTTAACATTTTGGATAAGTTATCCCCTGATTATCTGCAGGTTCTTTTTTGTACGTAATAAATGAGCCGCAGCAATAATGCATAAGAGAATAGAAACAAAAGCGATATTCCAGATAAACACACAGGCTATTATAGTTACCGCGGTACTGCTTAAAGAGAGCGCTACAAGTCATCTTGCACTGCGCCTTATTTGATAGTGTGTTCGTTTAGTACCGGGACAAGATACTTAGCCTATATTTACTCCACCACTCCAACAAAGGGAAATGCTAAATGGGTGGAGCGGTACAACCAGCATCTCTGACTGATGTATTCAGAAGCACACGTGACTCAGTTGACTACGGCTGGTCAAAATAACGATACGCGTGGAAAAGAATGGAAAAAAACTGGTCATTTGATGACCAGTTTTGCAGAGGAGTTTTGCAGAAGAACTTAAAAACGATAACCCGCAGAGAACATAAACACCCACGGATCGAGGCGTACACTGTCGCGCTGCTGGACGCCACCCATTTTATAGCTTGCGGTGGTGTCGATATCCATGTACCAGACCGACATGTTAATCAGCCAGTCGCGGTTAATCAGATAGTCCATACCGACTTGCCCTGCTGCACCCCAGGAATCTTTCAGACTCAGGTCCGATAATCCTGTTTCTTTACCGTTATCGTTAAAGCCTTCATCGAAGAAGGTCGTGTAGTTCACACCAACACCTACGTACGGACGCAGTTTACTGCTGGAGTCACCGAAGTACCACTGTGCCATTAACGTCGGCGGCAAATGATGTACGGTGGCAATATCACCCGTTGCTGCAGTACCAATTTTATGGCGGAACGGTGTAGCCGCCAGTAATTCAACACCGATATTGTCGGTTGCCATGTAGGTAAATGTCAGACCCAACTGCGTGTTATTGCTGACATCAAAGCCACCTAAGCTGCCCAGCGTACCACCTGCACCTTCCGTCGGTCTGACGGTGGCAGAACCTGCACGAATAAAGAACTCTCCAGCTTCATGCGCAAATGCGTTACCAGAGAGAAGAGTTGTTAAAGCCAATGCTGCAACTGTTAATTTTTTCATGTCCGCTCCATCGTTATGGTTATAAAAGCGGAATGAATATACCTACTTTGGAGTAATAAATGATCTAACATGGATCACATTGACTTTGATAATTTAACATTTATTGATCCAGATTAAGTTAGAACTTGCATTCAAAATCCTGGTTAAATTAATTCAGATCAATTTTGATATATTTTCAATGTGCAAGTACCTCCAGCTCATTGCTGATGGGTGATGGTTATCTGCACGCGATGCGCAGATAACAAACAGCGTTCATGCACGACGCTGAAGTCATAGCCAAAAATTACCGCAGCTTTACAAAGATATGCTTTTCCATACATCGCGCGATGCTGCCACTGTAGAGTTATCCAGGGTACAATTGCCCGCAAATGAACACCTGCAAAACTCAAGGAGAGTGCATGTCTATCACGGCGAAATCCGTTTACCGTGACACGGGAAACTTTTTCCGTAATCAATTCATTACCATCTTGCTGGTATCGTTGTTGTGCGCGTTTATCACAGTGGTGTTAGGGCATGCCTTTTCCCCCACTGACGCACAAATTGCGCAACTCAGTGAAGGCGATCAGTTAACCAGCAGCGTGGGGTTGTTCGATCTGGTGCAAAACATGACCCCGGAGCAACAGCAAATTTTGCTACGCGCTTCCGCGGCGTCTACGTTTTCTGGTCTGATTGGTAATGCCATCCTTGCCGGTGGGGTCATCCTGATGATTCAGCTGATTTCAGCAGGTCATCGGGTCAGCGCATTACGTGCCATCGGCGCCAGTGCGCCAGTGTTGCCAAAGCTGTTTATTCTGATTTTTTTGACTACTCTGCTGGTGCAAATCGGTATTATGCTGGTTGTTGTTCCCGGTATTCTGCTGGCCATCCTGCTGGCACTCGCACCTGTGATGTTGGTACAGGACAAAATGGGTGTCTTTGCCGCGATGCGCAACAGTATGCGTCTGGCGTGGTCGAATATGCGACTGGTTGCGCCGGCAGTAATCGGTTGGTTGCTGGCAAAAACGCTGCTGTTGCTTTTTGCGCCAAGTTTTGCAGTACTTACGCCGAATGTAGGCGCGGTATTGGCGAATACGCTGAGCAATATGATCTCCGCGGTGTTGCTGATCTATTTGTTCCGCCTGTACATGCTGATTCGCCAATAAACCCTGAACGCATTCCGGGCTTGTACCCGGTGCTTTTGATGACGGAATCGAAGAATGAAGCAGTTTCTTGATTTTTTACCGCTGGTTGTCTTTTTTGCTTTTTATAAGCTTTACGACATCTATGCGGCGACCTCGGCGCTGATTGTCGCAACGGCTGTAGTGTTGATTTACAGCTGGGTTCGCTATCGCAAGGTCGAGAAGATGGCGTTAATCACCTTTGTCCTGGTGGCCGTATTTGGTGGCCTGACTATTTTTTTCCACAACGATGAATTCATTAAGTGGAAAGTAACGGTGATTTACGGTCTGTTTGCTGGTGCATTGCTGGTAAGCCAGTGGGTGATGAAAAAGCCGCTGATCCAGCGCATGTTAGGTAAAGAACTGACCCTGCCGCAGCCAGTGTGGTCGAAACTAAATTTAGCCTGGGCAGTCTTTTTCATCCTGTGTGGTCTGGCGAATATCTATATTGCATTTTGGCTACCGCAGAACATTTGGGTCAACTTCAAAGTGTTCGGCCTGACCGCCCTGACTTTATTCTTTACGCTGCTGAGTGGGGTCTATATTTACCGTCATCTGCCGCAAGAAGATAAATCGTAATACATGCTCGCCAGATCTGCGGATCTGGCGAATTTTTATCCCCTCGCGTTCCATAGAGCTGACAACCTGACTTACATCTGCTCTGCATGCCGCATCCCCTCTGTTCTCGACGCACAAATTCTAGTAGCATCGCGCCTGTAATCTTTCTCTATAGTCGGTTCTACAATGACAACAACGAATAACACTCCCCAGGGTGAACTGGTTTTACGCACTCTGGCCATGCCTGCCGATACCAACGCGAACGGTGATATTTTTGGCGGCTGGCTGATGTCACAAATGGATATAGGTGGCGCGATTCAGGCCAAAGAGATCGCACATGGTCGTGTGGTAACTGTGCGGGTTGAAGGAATGAGCTTTTTGCGCCCGGTCGCCGTAGGTGATGTAGTGTGTTGCTATGCTCGCTGTGTGAAACGCGGGACAACCTCAATCAGCATCAATATTGAAGTTTGGGTGAAGAAAGTCGCTTCTGAACCTATTGGCCAGCGTTATAAGGCCACCGAAGCTCTGTTTATCTACGTTGCCGTTGATAAAGACGGGAAACCGCGTCCAATCCCCACGTTGGCCTGATAGCACACGCCAGTAATGCTATCCGGCAATCATCACTCTTGATCATTGCCGGACGGCCTGATGCTTACTCGATCTGCGTTGTGCCGTTTAATTTGAAAACAATATTCACCACGAGTCCGGAACCGGGTTTACCTGCTTCATAACGCCATCTACGCATCGCGTTTTTCACTTCACGCTCAAACATATTGGCAGGCTGTGCAGACAGGATCTCCACATTTTCAACCCGACCATCCGGCGTTACATTAAATTTGACCTTTACCCGCCCTTCAATGCGTAGCGCCTGAGCTCGCGCCGGATACTGAGGCTGATTACGGCTTAAAGCGCGTGGGCCCGATGGCGCACTGACCACCGGTTTGCTGGTAGTTGCCGGCGCGGTATTGGTCATTGTGCGCGTAGGTGCCGTATTTTCCAGCGGGGAGGCCGGCCGCGGTTCTGCTGGTTTAACATCGCGTTTCGGCTGCTCTTCCACCTTTTTCACCGGTTTTGGCTTCGGTTTAGGCTTGGGCTTCGGTTTTTCAATCACCACCGGCGCCTCTTTTGGTGGCTCTGGAATCGGCTCTGGTTCCGGTTCAGGCTCGACAACGGGTTCCGGCGGCGGCTGAACGGCCTGAGGTGGTTCGAGATCGGCAGGCGCGACCATCGTGACAGAGATCGGCTGCGCTGGCGCAGGCAGTTCAATAACCTGATGTACCGAGGTATACAGCAAACCAGCCACCACGGCACCATGAATGCCGACAGACAGTAACGTTGGCCAGGGAAAGCGACGAGGTAAATCAAGGGTCATTGAAGTCATAATCGTTTCAGTAAAAAAACCAGGCCCTGATTTTAAATGCAAATAGCAATCATATTCAATAAGCCCGTGGCGGTAACTGACATTTAGAACGCGATTTTATGATAAAAAACCACTTTCAGAGTATGGCCTTAACATATCAGTTATCTTTCCGTTGCAGTTGTTAGGCCTTTCCAATAACGTTATTAACGACTTTTACCGTTCAAGGAGTTCTACCCGTGCTGTATGTTATTTACGCCCAAGATATCGCAGACTCTCTCGAAAAACGTCTTTCCGTGCGCCCTGCTCATCTGGCTCGCCTGCAACTCCTTCATGACGAAGGTCGTTTGCTCACGGCGGGCCCCATGCCAGCGGTCGATAGTAACGATCCCGGTGCGGCGGGTTTTACCGGCTCGACGGTGATTGCCGAATTTGAATCTTTGGAGGCGGCACAGGCGTGGGCGGAAGCCGATCCGTATGTTGCAGCGGGCGTTTACGCGCAGGTTTCAGTAAAACCGTACAAAAAAGTATTTTAAAAACAAAACAAAAACAGACATTGGGCACCGCCAGCGGTGCCCTTTTGGGATCAGATGCTGTGGATCGCAAACAGCAACGAGTTGCGTTGATGGTTGAGAATGCACTTTCTGATAGTGTGGATACGCATATTACGACGCGATTGTCCTTCAAGCCAACGTGCTTTACGGCGGCTAGCCTGACGCAGCATCCGCCAGCGTCCCACTTCCGTTCTACTACGCTTCATGTTTACTACTCTTTCAGTCACTGAGTGGCCATTATAACGCCACACCGAATGCAGACCAGCGGTTTTCCCGTGTTTTTATTTGCCAGATTAATCCTGATGCGTAAACTCTTAACAATACGCTTTCAAAAGGATTTTTAAATTTATGACAACCTTCTACACCGTGGTGAGTTGGCTGGTCATTCTGGGTTACTGGGTACTCATTGCTGGCGTAACATTACGCATTCTAATGAAACGACGCGCAGTGCCCTCCGCAATGGCCTGGCTTTTGATCATCTATATTCTGCCATTGGTAGGGATCATTGCTTATCTGTCCTTCGGTGAGCTCCACCTGGGTAAACGCCGCGCCGAACGCGCCCGGGCAATGTGGCCGTCAACGGCCAAGTGGCTGAACGATCTTAAAGCCTGTAAGCATATTTTTGCGCAGGAAAACAGCAGCGTCGCCTCCTCCTTATTTAAACTGTGCGAGCGTCGTCAAGGAATCGCCGGCGTTAAGGGAAATCAGCTGCAACTGCTCACCAGTTCAGATGACGTGATGCAGGCGCTGATCCGTGATATTCAACTGGCGCGCCACAACATAGAGATGGTGTTCTACATCTGGCAGCCGGGTGGTATGGCCGATCAGGTAGCCGAGTCGTTAATGGCTGCCGCGAGGCGTGGCATTCACTGTCGCCTGATGCTGGACTCCGCCGGCAGCGTGGCGTTCTTCCGCAGCCCTTGGGCGGCGATGATGCGTAACGCAGGTATCGAGGTTGTAGAAGCGCTGAAGGTGAACCTGATGCGTGTATTTTTACGCCGTATGGACCTGCGTCAGCATCGCAAAATGATTATGATCGACAACTACATTGCGTATACCGGCAGCATGAACATGGTCGATCCGCGCTTCTTCAAACAAGATGCAGGCGTTGGGCAATGGGTTGATTTAATGGCAAGAATGGAAGGCCCGGTAGCCACCGCTATGGGCATCGTCTATTCTTGCGACTGGGAAATTGAGACCGGAAAGCGCATTTTGCCCCCGCCACCGGACGTCAATATCATGCCGTTTGAGCAGGCCAGCGGGCACACCATTCACACAATTGCCTCGGGTCCTGGTTTCCCAGAAGACTTGATTCATCAGGCGCTGTTAACCGCAGCTTATTCAGCGCGCGAATATTTAATTATGACCACGCCCTACTTTGTTCCCAGCGACGATTTGCTGCATGCAATTTGTACGGCAGCACAGCGCGGGGTCGACGTCAGTATCATTCTTCCACGTAAGAATGATTCCCTGCTGGTTGGCTGGGCAAGCCGGGCCTTTTTCACTGAGTTGCTGGCAGCTGGCGTTAAAATTTATCAGTTCGAAGGCGGCCTGCTGCACACCAAGAGCGTACTGGTCGATGGCGAGCTGAGCCTGGTCGGTACCGTTAACCTGGATATGCGCAGTCTGTGGCTCAATTTTGAAATCACGCTGGTCATTGACGATGCCGGATTCGGCGGCGATCTCGCCGCCGTGCAGGATGATTATATTTCGCGTTCCCGCCTGCTTGATGCCCGTTTGTGGGTAAAACGACCACTCTGGCAGCGGATAGCAGAGCGACTGTTTTACTTCTTTAGTCCGTTGCTGTAAAACGTGCCCATCAGACAGTAAACAGGTAGTCATTATGGATATGGATTTGAACAATCGCCTGACCGAAGACGAAACGCTTGAGCAGGCTTACGACATTTTTCTCGAACTGGCCGCGGATAACCTCGATCCGGCAGATATCATTCTGTTCAATTTGCAGTTTGAAGAACGCGGCGGTGCCGAGTTATTCGATCCGGCAGAAGACTGGCAGGAGCATGTTGATTTTGACCTGAACCCTGATTTCTTTGCCGAAGTGGTGATTGGTCTGGCAGATACAGAAGACGGCGAGATTAACGATATTTTTGCGCGCGTTTTATTATGTCGCGAAAAAGATCATAAGCTCTGCCATATTCTCTGGCGCGAATAATCAAACAAAAAAGCTGCTCTCGCAGCTTTTTTTATTTTTAGCCCGGTAGTTTGCTTCCGCAACGGTTACAAAACTGCGCGCTATGTTCGTGCTGCGCCTGCTGACACTGGGGACATTTTCGTTGGTGCCCGCGATGCTGGAACGCACTGCTCATGTGCGTGGTAATCAATCCCGTCGGTATCGCAATCACCGAGTAGCCAATCAGGATAAGCACGGACGCCACCATGCGCCCCAACGGGGTGTGCGGTGTGATATCGCCATAGCCGACGGTGGTTACAGTAACAATCGCCCAATACACCGACGCATTCAGCGTAGTAAATCCATATTTTGGCCCTTCAATCAGATACATCATCGCACCAAAAACCACCATCAGAATGGCGATAAAGGAATAGAACAACATCAGCTGATGTCGGGCACTTTTTAACGCATTCCAGAACACCCGTAGAGAAGGCATAAAGCGCAACAGCTTGAGAATACGCAGTACGCGCAGGACACGCATCGCCCGCCAGGCGAAAACATAACTCAGACTGATTTCCGGCCATAGCCACATCACATACAGCGGCAGGATGGTGGCAAGGTCAACTATCCCCCAGAAACTAAACACATATTTGGCGGGATTGGCCCAACAGCATAAGCGCAGAAGATATTCGAGAGTAAAGACCAGAGTAATAAAGATCTCCAGCCAGACAAAAACGCGCCATTCCTCAAATGTTAAATGGTATTGCGTCCCTACTCCGGACTCAATGAAGATAACAATAACGCTGAGCAAGGCGAATAGCGCGCACATACCTTCAAAGCGACGCCCTGAACGGGTGTTTAAATCGAATAATTTGCGAAAGAGCGCGCGGCGGACAGAAGAGACTAAACCTGGCACAGATACCTCACCAAAAAAAGGGCTGACTTTTGTCAGCCCTCGGAATTATAGCGGGTCTACTTTCAGGCAGGAAACTGCGTGTCGGAAACTTCCTTCGAGAACCGGGCGCGTTTTTGCGCATTCCGGCCCTGCAATCGGGCAGCGCGTACGGAACACGCAACCGGAAGGAGGGTTAATCGGGGACGGTAACTCGCCTTCCAGCAACTGGATAACCTTGTTCCTTTCCTGATCCGGATCGGGGATCGGCACCGCAGACATCAGCGCTTTGGTATAAGGATGCAGCGGGTTATGGTACACCTCGTCATAGGTCCCTAATTCCACCGCATGTCCGAGATACATAACCAGCACACGGTCGGAGATATGTTTAACCACCGCGAGGTCGTGGGCAATGAAGATTAACGATAATCCCATTTCTCGCTGAAGTTGTTGCAGCAGGTTAACCACCTGGGCCTGGATTGACACGTCCAGCGCCGAAACGGGTTCATCGCAGATAATCAACTTCGGTTCTAGGATCAGCGCGCGGGCAATACCAATACGCTGACACTGGCCACCTGAAAACTCATGTGGGTAGCGGTTAATCAGGTTGGGCAGTAATCCTACCTTCATCATCATCGCTTTCACACGATCGCGGACTTCCTGACCAGGAAGATTCGGATGATAAGTACGCAGCGGTTCGGCAATGATTTCACCAATGGTCATGCGCGGGTTTAACGATGCCAGCGGATCCTGGAAAATCATCTGGATATCACTGCGTACTTCCCGCCACTCATCGGGTTTCATGCCGAGTAAATCTTTACCCAGCCAGGCAACCTTTCCATCGGTGGCCTTCACCAGGCCGATAATCGCACGGGCAAAGGTCGATTTCCCGCAGCCTGATTCACCGACCACGCCCAGGGTTTCGCCCTCATACAGTCGCAGGGTTACGCCATCAACTGCCTTAAGGGTTTTAGATGGTTGCCAGAACCACTGTTTGCCATCTTTAATATCGAAATGGACTTTAAGGTCAGCAATCTCAAGGAGCACTTTACGTTGTTCGGTTACCGCATTCATACCAGTTCCTCCACCGGCTTAAAGCAGGCGCGCAAACGGCCTGGACTAAATTCCTCCAGTGGTGGAGCACTGCTACAGATTTCCATCGCATGCGGGCAACGCGGCTGGAATGGACAGCCTTTTGGCAGACGCAGCAGGTTCGGTGGGTTGCCCGGGATCGTGAGCATCTCTTCCCCTTCTGCATCCAGACGAGGTACGGCATTCAGCAAACCAATCGAATACGGATGAACGGGCTTATAAAAGACATCCCGCGCACTGCCGTATTCCATCGTACGACCGGCGTACATCACCAGAACTTTATCGCAAATACCGGCAACAACCCCCAGATCGTGGGTGATCATGATAATCGCGGTGTTGAATTCGCTTTTCAGTTCATTCAGCAGCGTCATGATTTGCGCCTGTACCGTCACATCGAGCGCAGTGGTCGGTTCATCGGCTATCAGTAATTTGGGCCTGCACAGCAACGCCATAGCGATCATTACGCGCTGACGCATACCACCGGAGAATTCATGCGGATACATTTTCATGCGCTTACGCGCTTCCGGCATTTTCACCGCATCCAGCATTCTGACCGACTCTTCAAAAGCTTCCGCTTTGCTCATGCCTTTATGCAGCATCAGAACTTCCATCAACTGCTCCCCGACCCGCATGTACGGATTGAGAGACGTCATCGGGTCCTGGAAAATCATCGAGATCTGCTCGGCGCGCAGTTTGTTCAGTTCACGTTCCGGTAAGTTCAGAATTTCACGTCCGTTGAACGTAGCGGAGCCCCCGATACGACCATTAGCCGCCAGCAGGCCCATCAGGGCAAAGGCCGTTTGCGATTTACCTGAGCCGGATTCTCCGACAATACCCAGCGTTTCTCCAGCTCGCAGAGAAAAGTTTAAATCGTTGACCGCAGTTACATCGCCGTCGGGGGTAGCGAACGTCACACGCAAATCTTTTACGTTCAGCAGTGCGTTAGCCTGTTGTTGCGCGAGCGGCGCGGTTGAGGTTTCAATTACGCTCATGGCTGCACTCCTTAACGGTCTTTCGGGTCGAGGGCATCACGCAAGCCATCGCCAATAAAGTTAAAACAGAACAAAGTGACCACCAGGAAACCTGCCGGAAACAGCAGCAGCCATGGTGAGACTTCCATTGAGTTGGCACCATCACTAAGCAGAGCGCCCCAGCTACTTAACGGCTCCTGCGTACCTAATCCCAAAAAGCTCAGGAAGGACTCAAACAGGATCATGCTCGGCACCAGCAATGAAGCGTATACCACCACCACACCCAGCACGTTCGGCACAATATGGCGGATAACGATACGCACGGTAGACACCCCACCCACTTGCGCCGCTTCAATAAACTCTTTGCGCTTGAGGCTCAGCGTTTGTCCACGCACGATACGCGCCATATCCAGCCAGGAGACCATCCCGATAGCGACAAAAATCAGCAGGATATTTTGACCAAAGAAGGTGACCAGCAGGATCACGAAGAACATGAACGGGAAGGAGTTGAGAATTTCCAGCAGACGCATCATCACCGAGTCGATTTTTCCGCCGAGGTAGCCCGACAGAGAACCGTACAGCGTACCGACAACCACCGCGACCAACGCCGCCGTAATGCCGACCATTAGCGAGATGCGCCCGCCAATCGCCACGCGCACCAACAGGTCGCGTCCCGACGAGTCAGTACCGAAATAGTGGCCTGATTCCGTATCCGGCGCGCTGGACATCATGCCCCAGTCAGTATCGAAGTAGGTAAACTGCGACAGCATCGGCGCGAGCGTCACGAACAGCGCAATAATTACCAGCACCACCAGGCTTGCTACCGCAGCTCGGTTATGCATAAAGCGTCGACGCGCGTCCTGCCACAGGCTGCGGCCTTCGACCTCCAGCTTTTCACTGAAATTCTCCAGCGCTTCGCTGTTTTTCTTACTTAACATCATAGCGAGCTCCAGTATCAGTAACGAATTTTCGGGTCGATAACGGCATACAGCACATCGACAATCGCGTTAAACACGATGGTCAGCGTACCCACCAGTATGGTCAGACTCAGAACCAGCGAATAGTCGCGGTTTAACGCGCCGTTGACGAACAACTGACCAATGCCAGGCAAACCATAGATGGTTTCAATAACCATCGAACCAGTGATAATGCCGACAAATGCCGGTCCCATATAGGACAGCACTGGCAACAGCGCAGGTTTTAACGCATGGCGGAAAATAATCCGCCGCATCGGCAGCCCTTTGGCGCGCGCGGTACGAATAAAGTTAGAGTGCAGCACTTCAATCATCGAACCACGAGTAATACGAGCGATACTGGCGATGTAGGCCAGTGACAAGGCCACCATTGGCAGGATCATAAATTTCAACGCCCCACCGTTCCAGCCCCCGCCGGGCAGCCATTTCAAGGTTATGGCAAATATCATGACCAATAAGGGAGCGACCACGAAACTGGGGATAACTACCCCAGTCATTGCCACCCCCATCACCGTGTAATCCCAACGTGTATTTTGCTTCAGCGCGGCTATCACCCCGGCGCTAACGCCGACGAGTACCGCCAGAATAAAGGCTGCCGCACCCAGCTTCGCAGAAACCGGAAAACTCGAAGCAACGAGGTCGTTAACCGTGTAGTCTTTATATTTAAAGGATGGTCCAAAATCGCCATGCGCCAGCTGTTTCAGATAGCTGAAATACTGCGTCGAGATAGGATCGTTAAGATGATATTTCGCTTCAATATTCGCCAGCACCTCTGGCGGTAACGCGCGTTCCCCGGTGAATGGGCTTCCGGGCGCAAGGCGCATCATAAAGAATGAAATCGTAATAAGAATAAACAGCGTCGGAATCGCTTCCAGACAGCGACGTAATATGAATTTTAACATTGCCCGTACCTTCTGGCGTGTGCCTTTATACCTCTTTAACCCCGACGTTCAGGTAAAGCGGTATTAATAGTTCGAAGAAAAAAGACACTGTGGGGCAAAAATGATTGCCCCACGTCTTGCCATTAATGCTTGATAATATACAAGTCTTTAACGTGGATATTATCCATCGGGTCTTTACCGGAGTATCCGCCAACCCATGGTTTCACCAGGCGGGCATTGACATAGTAATAAACCGGTACAATCGCAGAATCTTTATCCAGCTGCTGTTCCGCTTTCGAATACAGTTCACTGCGCTGCGCTTCATCCGTCACTTTCAGCGTATCCGCAATCAGCTTATCAAATGCCGGGCTCTTATAGTGGACGGTATTATTGGAGCTGTCGGACAGCACCATATTCAGGAAGGACGTCGGTTCGTTATAGTCCGCACACCAGCCCGCACGTGAAACATCATAGTTGCCCTGATGGCGCGTATCGAGGAACGTTTTCCATTCCTGGTTTTCCAGCTTCACATTAGCACCCAGATTTTTCTTCCAGATAGATGCCGCGGCAATAGCCAGCTTCTTATGCAGGTCTGAAGTGTTATACAGCAGGTCAAAGGTCAGCGGTTTCTCAGCGGTATATCCGGCCTCAGCCAGCAGTTTCTTCGCTTCTTCATTACGTTTTTCCTGAGACCACTTGAACCACTCTGGCTCAACCAGTTTCGCGCCATCGGTGTATGGAGGAGTAAAGCTATACGCCGGCAGGTCACCCTGGTTTTTCACTTTATTGACGATAATGTCACGATCCAACGCCAGCTTCAGGGCGGTACGAACACGAACATCGTTGAACGGTGCTTTCTGGTTGTTGATTTCGTAATAATAGGTGCACAGATACGGGTCAACGTGGACTTCGTTCGGGATCTCTTTTTTCAGTTTCTGGAATAACTCAATCGGCATGTTGTTATAGGTCATGTCGATTTCACCGCTGCGATAGCGGTTAACGTCAGTCACTTCAGAAGAAATAGGCAGGTAAGTTACCTGGTTAATAACCGTTTTGGCGTTGTCCCAATAGTTGGTATTACGCTCAAGCACAATGCGCTCGTTCACAACCCAGTCTTTCAGTTTATACGCACCGTTAGTAACGATGTTAGCGGGCTGGGTCCACTTCTCGCCGAATTTTTCAACAGCAGCTCTAGGAACTGGTGAAACGGAAGAGTGCACAAGCAGTTTGTAGAAATAAGGAACAGGTTCGCTGAGGGTGACTTCAAAAGTATGATCGTCGAGAGCTTTTACACCGAGATCGGTGATCGGTTTTTTACCGGCGATAATATCATCAATATTGACGATGTGACCGTACTGCAAATAACTGGCGTACGGTGATGCAGTATTTGGATTAGCCAAACGTTGCCAGCTATACACGAAATCTTGCGCGGTAACAGGCGTGCCGTCAGACCACTTAGCATCTTTACGCAGATGGAATGTCCAGACTTTAAAATCTTTATTTTCCCATTTTTCAGCCACGCCAGGCGATGGTTTGCCATCGACATCACTGATTAATAAACCTTCAAACAGGTCACGGTTAATGTTGGATTCAGGTACACCTTCGATTTTGTGGGGATCGAGTGACTGCACTTCCGAACCGTTATTACGCACCAGAGTCTGCTTTTCAGCAAGCTGCACACCCGCTGGCACTACTGCCGCCGTGGCAACATTTCCAGCGACTAGCGCAGTTAAGATCCCCGCAGCTACTAAACTTTTTTTAGTGATGTTAGTCATTGTGTTGTACTCCCTCATTATTATGGCTGGTTTTTTAACCAGACTGTTAATCCTGTCAGGATCACTGTACGGCACCGGAGATTTTCTGCCGTCAGGTCGTTTTTTGTTTTACTGCTTGCTATCACCGACTTTATTTATTCTGGCGGTTCGTATGACTGCCTTACGTCGATTATCTACGTGCCTCCCCTGCCGGAAACACGCTATTACCCTGTTGAGAGAAACTAACTGCAAATGATTCTCATCAACGTGAATTCTTCTGCATAATACCTGGCCGGAAAGTATCAAATGCGTTTCTTAACCGCCAATACATTTTACAAATTTGTTAACCAACTCTCTTTTATTGGAAATAAATCTCACAAAGAAAGCCTTACGAATGAAGGTTTTCTATAATAAACCCATGAAAAACAATAAATTATATCAAGCCAGGTGTTAACTACCCTGTCAGGTGTCAACACCACGTCAAAATGCACATAAATTTAACAATTGGTTATTAATTAGCACATTCAACTGAAAAAAACGCTGAAATAACTAATAACATTTCGATAATCCTACAGCAAGCCCCAGAGTATGATGTTAATTAAATAACAGCGATATCAGGCTCTCTCTGGCAGATGGATGAGCGTTACATTCATAAAATCAATGAATAAACAAATGAATAACCATCAGCATTTTTTATTATCACTATGCTGATTTTCAACTTTAGTGAGAAGTTTTACTGATAATGAAAGGAAACGGAGCCGGGACCGACTCCGTTTGTACAGAAGAGAGATATCAGGCCAGCAAACCAGGGAAAATGGATTTGATACCTGTAACAATGAATTCGATACCCAAGGCCATTAACAGTAGCCCCATAATACGCGTAATGACGTTGATGCCAGTTTGTCCCAACAGTCGTACCAGCCATGGCGCCATGCGAAACAGCCCCCAGCAGCACAGGGCAAACAGCGCAATCGCGACAAAAAAGCCAAACAGGTTAATCGCACTGTGATATCGCGTACCCCAAACAATAGTTGAGCTTATCGCCCCCGGTCCCGCCATCAACGGCAATGCCAACGGTACAACGCCGATACTCTCACGAATTGCGGTTTCTGATTTTTCCTGTTTGTTTTGTTTATCTTCCCCTAGTTTTCCGCTAATCATTGACATCGCGATAGTCACAACCAGAATGCCGCCGGCAATCCTGAACGAATCTATTGAGATACCGAAAAGTTGCAGAATACCATCACCAAGAAACAGCGAAGTCCACAGAATGATAGCGACTGACAGGTTTGCCGTAAGGTTGGTTTTGTTTCGCGCTGCAGCAGTTTGATAACTGGTCATACTGATAAAGACAGGGATGATCCCTACCGGGTTGACCAACGCAAATAACCCAATGAAAAATTTAAAATAGACAGGAAAATCAAATAGCGTTTGGATCACGGTTAGCTCCGAAGCGTTAGCCGGATAAAATGAGTCATAAAAATTGATAAAATCCGCGCTGAAGATACGCCTTTTGTCAGCATACTTCACCTTCTATCTTCGTATATCTACGTAAATACGCTACCAATACTCAGTGTTATTAATATGTATTAATTATGCTAACGTTATTAGCATTCATTACGTCAATTTATTAACACTTGACGAGAAACGCTAAAAGGGCCTGCTGAAAGGTGTCAGCTTTGCGAATTTTTGATCCAGATCACGCAATTACTACTCAGAAGTGAGTAATCTTGCTTACGCCACCTGGAGGTAACGCGTTAGAGTTAATTGGCACTAGCGTATAAGCTCTTTTAGTAAATCAAAGTAAAGTGGACGTTAATTAACCGTTTGATTTTCAAACCGTTACACAAATTTTCGTCGGTCTGTCTATACTCTCGTATCGAGCAGATGATTTACTAAAAAAGTTTAACATTATCAGGAGAGCATCATGGCTGTTACTAATGTCGCTGAACTTAACGCACTTGTAGAGCGCGTAAAAAAAGCCCAGCGTGAATATGCCAGTTTCACTCAAGAACAGGTTGACAAAATCTTCCGTGCCGCCGCTCTGGCTGCCGCAGACGCTCGAATCCCTCTCGCGAAAATGGCCGTTGCCGAATCCGGCATGGGTATTGTCGAAGATAAAGTGATCAAAAACCACTTTGCTTCTGAATACATTTACAACGCTTACAAAGATGAAAAAACCTGTGGTGTGCTGTCTGAAGACGACACTTTCGGTACCATTACCATTGCGGAACCAATTGGTATCATCTGTGGTATCGTTCCAACCACTAACCCAACTTCTACTGCGATCTTCAAATCACTGATCAGCCTGAAGACCCGTAACGCCATCATCTTCTCTCCGCATCCGCGTGCAAAAGATGCAACTAACAAAGCAGCAGACATCGTTCTGCAAGCAGCAATCGCTGCTGGCGCACCGAAAGATCTGATCGGCTGGATCGATCAACCTTCCGTTGAACTGTCTAATGCGCTGATGCACCACCCGGACATCAACCTGATCCTTGCGACCGGTGGTCCAGGCATGGTTAAAGCGGCATACAGCTCCGGTAAACCGGCTATCGGCGTAGGCGCAGGTAACACCCCTGTTGTTATCGACGAAACCGCTGATATCAAACGTGCTGTTGCATCTGTTCTGATGTCTAAAACCTTCGATAACGGCGTAATCTGTGCTTCTGAGCAGTCTGTCGTCGTGGTTGACTCTGTATATGATGCAGTACGTGAGCGTTTTGCGACTCACGGCGGCTACATGCTGCAGGGCAAAGAGTTGAAAGCAGTCCAGGACGTTATCCTGAAAAATGGCGCGCTGAACGCAGCTATCGTTGGTCAGCCGGCATACAAGATTGCTGAACTGGCAGGCTTCTCCGTACCAGAAACCACTAAGATTCTGATCGGTGAAGTGACGGTTGTCGATGAAAGCGAACCGTTTGCTCATGAAAAACTGTCTCCGACGCTGGCAATGTACCGTGCGAAGGACTTCGAAGACGCAGTCATTAAAGCTGAAAAACTGGTTGCGATGGGCGGTATCGGTCATACCTCTTGCCTGTACACTGACCAGGACAACCAGCCAGAACGTGTTGCTTACTTCGGCCAGATGATGAAAACCGCACGTATCCTGATTAACACCCCAGCTTCTCAGGGTGGTATCGGTGACCTGTACAACTTCAAACTCGCACCTTCCCTGACTCTGGGTTGTGGTTCCTGGGGTGGTAACTCCATCTCTGAAAACGTTGGTCCTAAGCACCTGATCAACAAGAAAACCGTTGCTAAGCGAGCTGAAAACATGTTGTGGCACAAACTTCCGAAATCTATCTACTTCCGTCGTGGCTCTCTGCCAATCGCACTGGATGAAGTGATTACCGATGGTCACAAACGTGCGCTCATCGTGACCGACCGCTTCCTGTTCAACAACGGTTATGCAGACCAGATCACCTCCGTTCTGAAAGCTGCTGGCGTTGAAACCGAAGTGTTCTTTGAAGTTGAAGCTGACCCAACTCTGACCGTTGTTCGCAAAGGTGCTGAGCTGGCTAACTCCTTCAAACCAGACGTAATCATCGCGCTGGGCGGCGGTTCCCCGATGGACGCCGCGAAAATCATGTGGGTTATGTACGAGCACCCGGAAACTCACTTCGAAGAACTGGCGCTGCGCTTTATGGACATCCGTAAACGTATCTACAAGTTCCCGAAAATGGGTGTGAAAGCGAAGATGGTCGCCGTCACCACCACTTCCGGTACCGGCTCTGAAGTGACTCCGTTTGCGGTTGTTACTGACGATGCAACTGGGCAGAAATACCCGCTGGCAGACTATGCGCTGACTCCGGATATGGCGATTGTTGACGCCAACCTGGTGATGGATATGCCGAAGTCCCTGTGTGCGTTCGGTGGTCTCGATGCCGTAACTCACGCTCTGGAAGCTTACGTTTCCGTACTGGCTTCTGAGTTCTCCGACGGTCAGGCTCTGCAAGCGCTGAAACTGCTGAAAGAAAACCTGCCGGCGTCCTACCATGAAGGTTCTAAGAACCCGGTAGCACGTGAGCGTGTACACAGTGCAGCAACCATCGCCGGTATCGCGTTTGCTAACGCCTTCCTGGGTGTATGTCACTCAATGGCGCACAAACTGGGTTCTCAGTTCCACATTCCTCACGGTCTGGCGAACGCCCTGCTGATCAGCAACGTTATTCGTTATAACGCGAACGACAACCCGACTAAACAGACTGCATTCAGCCAGTACGACCGTCCGCAGGCACGCCGTCGCTACGCTGAAATCGCAGACCATCTGGGTCTGAGCGCACCGGGTGACCGTACTGCCGCGAAAATCCAGAAACTGCTGGGCTGGCTGGAAGAAATCAAAGCTGAGCTGGGTATTCCTAAGTCTATCCGTGAAGCTGGCGTTCAGGAAGCTGACTTCCTGGCACACGTGGACAAACTGTCTGAAGATGCGTTTGATGACCAGTGTACTGGTGCAAACCCACGTTACCCGCTGATTGCTGAACTGAAACAGATCCTGCTGGATACATACTACGGTCGTGAGTACAGCGAAGGCCAGACCACCGCTAAGACTGAAGCAGTAGCTGCACCGAAAGCAGAAAAGAAAGCGAAGAAATCCGCTTAATTTTCTCAGATAAGTTTTAGTTTCATCATAAACGGTCCCAGTTGGGACCGTTTTTTTTCGTCTTGTGTTATGAAAAATGAGTGATCCCCAATTTAACCATGTGAATAGAATGGCACGGTAAGAGATGTATTCAGGAAGATGTGAGAATAGCCGTCAGAAGAGAGTCTGACAGGGTAGAGAATATTGACGAATGTCCCGGCCTACCCTGTGTTTATAAGCGCTCAGAAGCCTGCAGGTTAATCGTGGCTGTGTCGTTCTTGTATCGCCGTCAGAGAGCCCTCAGACTGCGCCTGTTTGTAGTGTTTACGGCATACCGACACATAGCGTTCATTCCCGCCAATAACCACCTGCTCGCCCTCGTTATAGGGCCTTCCAGACTGATCAAGACGTAAAACCATGCTGGCCTTACGCCCACAGAAACAAATGGTTTTTAATTCAACGAGCTTATCTGACCACGCAAGCAGGTATTCGCTACCGCCAAATAATTCACCACGGAAATCTGTGCGTAAGCCATAGCACAACACAGGAATATCCAGCCGATCGACAACTTCAGATAATTCATAAACCTGTTGTCGAGTCAGAAACTGCGACTCATCAACCAGTACACAGTGAATTCTTTGCTGCTCATTTTCAGCACGAATCTCTTCGTACAAAGATGAATTTTGGTTAAACAATTTTGCAGGCGACGACAGACCTATACGTGAACTTACTTTTCCAGCACCAAAACGGTCATCAATTTCCGCTGTATATACAACAGCACGCATCCCACGTTCCTGATAATTGTACGAAGATTGCAGCAATGCAGTTGACTTACCGGCATTCATTGCAGAATAGTAAAAATATAGCTGTGCCATTGACCGAAGGCCCTCACATGGGGAAATAAATATGCGCGGGATTGTATCATATTTCACGAAAGTGTCGGTGTAGCGTTGCGCCCAAAGGCGTATAAATGCGCGGGCAAGCCCGCTCAGTGCCGCCTGAATTTAAGTAGCAGGTTGTGAGAGAGCATACAACCATCGACCATACAGCCCGAGCTCGGACGCGTATATACACTCTCTTTCACAAATAGTGCTCATGAAATTTATCAATGTCACTTATCATCATACGGCAATAAAGAAACCCTTCCCATATTGTTATTGAATCTACCCACTCTCACCTTGTATTAGCGAATTCACGTAAGCAAAACTAATACAAAAGGTTGAAATCACTGCAAAGAGATACTATTTGTACACCATAAAATGTGACCTGAATCTTGAATTTTTACTCTCAGCTGCTGAGAAGCCCCCTCGCCAATAAGCCTTTTTTATGCCCAACATCATGGGGAATTTAAGACAGGAGAATTAATTCTGTTACTAAATAAAGCGCAATTTTGAATTCCTTACATTCCTGGCTATTGCACAACTGAATTTATCGCTCTATTATTAGCTCAACAAACCACCCCAATATAAGTTTGAGATTACTACAATGAGCGAAGCACTTAAAATTCTGAACAACATCCGTACTCTTCGTGCGCAGGCAAGAGAATGCACTCTGGAAACGCTTGAAGAAATGCTGGAAAAATTAGAAGTTGTAGTTAGCGAGCGTCGCGAAGAAGAAAGCGCTGCTGCCGCTGAAGTTGAAGAACGCACTCGTAAACTGCAACAATATCGTGAAATGCTGATCGCTGACGGCATTGATCCGAACGAACTGCTGAATAGCATGGCTGCTGTTAAATCTGGCACCAAAGCTAAACGCGCTGCACGTCCGGCTAAATATAGCTATGTTGACGAAAACGGTGAAACTAAAACCTGGACTGGCCAGGGTCGTACACCGGCAGTGATCAAAAAAGCGATGGAAGAGCAAGGTAAACAACTGGACGATTTCCTGATCAAGGAATAATTCAGAAATACTTTGCTTAAAATCCCGCCATTGGCGGGATTTTTTTTACTGGTACTTCGCTCAGCCTTACCCGGATTAGGTATAAAAAAATGGCGCTGTTAATACAGCGCCGTTCTGACCAGATAATGCCAGAAGGTTACTTCTTAATACCCATCTCGTCTTCCAGCCAGGCTTTAAATTCAGCGCCGAGAGTATTATGGCGAATACCATATTCGACGAACGCCTGCATATAGCCCAGTTTATTACCACAGTCATGGCTTTTGCCCTTCATGTGATAAGCTTCAACCGTCTCTTTTTCAATCAGCATATCGATTGCATCTGTCAGCTGAATTTCATCACCCGCTCCCGGAGGGGTTTTAGCCAGCAGAGGCCAGATATCGGCACTAAGAACGTAACGACCCACAACGGCCAGATTAGAAGGCGCTACATCAGCTTTTGGTTTTTCAACCACGCCAACCATCGGGACGCTTTCGCCCGGGGATAATTCAACGCCTTTACAATCAACAACACCATAAGCCGTAACATCTTCTACCGGTTCAACCATAATCTGGCTGCTACCTGTTTCATCAAAACGATGAATCATTTCGGCAAGGTTGTCGCGGGATAAATCAGATTCGTATTCGTCAAGAATTACGTCCGGCAGGATTACAGCAACCGGTTCATCGCCAACCACAGGGTGCGCGCACAATACTGCGTGGCCCAGACCTTTTGCCAGACCCTGACGCACCTGCATAATAGTCACATGCGGCGGGCAAATAGATTGCACTTCTTCCAGCAGCTGACGTTTTACACGTTTTTCCAGCATCGCTTCAAGTTCAAAGCTGGTATCGAAGTGGTTTTCAATAGAATTTTTAGACGAGTGAGTTACAAGTACAATTTCAGTGATGCCCGCAGCAATACATTCGTTTACGACGTACTGAATTAATGGCTTATCAACCAACGGTAGCATCTCTTTCGGGATTGCTTTCGTAGCCGGTAACATCCTGGTTCCTAATCCCGCAACTGGGATAACGGCTTTTTTGACTTTTGAATTAAGGGCAGCCATTTAAAACTCTCCTGGACTGTTCATGTATTGAACGTGTTCATCATTCTGTATCGCATCCGAGTATATCAGTACAGCGACAAACTTCTGGTCTGAAAAGGACGCGCGTCGGTATAATTAAGATAAATACGAATAAATCTGGCGTTGATAGTAGCACTCACAACACGGGGAGGGTGAACCAATTTCATTTGCACGCCTCTCAATTGTTCATTCCGCAGACAACATCAAGCGCAGGCGCCCTCCCGCCCCCCATATTTGGCATTGCCATGACTCACAATGTTGGCTCAACTGATTAAGATACGTATTACCTAAGGTACCCAGCGGAACGCCATTGCTGATTTGCACTTGGTGGGAACCTGTATTTAATGTCGCATTCAGCCCTGCAGATACCAGAATCAGATTTTTTAATCCGCTGTGGTAATACCCCACCAGCAAGGGAAATTGCCCTGGTAAATTGGCTTGCCGCAACAAATGATTTACCTGTTTCAATAACGTACCTAACTCCGGCAACCGCTGATTTTGTTGTGTCAGTTGCTCCTGCAGTAAACCATTAAATAGCGCCCGCAATAATAATGCAGCCAAAACACCATTATCCCCTGCCCGCGTCACATCAAGGCAATAGAATGCAAGGTCATGATCCGACAGCGGCGCAATATCCAGCACCAGCCCCGGTTGGTCGGCTACTACCAATTGTCGATAGTTAATGCGACAGTGGGAAATCACTTGCGACACTGGAGGCTGTAATTCTTTTAGCAGCTTCGCGGCGGCGGCAGGATCGTCCACCATCGCATCCCAGTCGCGAAACAGCCGCTCTTCTTCTTCTACGCGTGAATTAAACATGTTGGGATAAAGACATGCAAAGACGGTTTCTCTCAAGCGATTAAGGTCTTTCACCGGCTTCAATAGGACATCATCCACCCCGAGTCGTAGCGCTTTGGCTATGTCGGACATGTTTTCCGTCGCAGAAATCACCAGTATCGGGGTCTGATCGCCACGATTGCGTAGATACTCAACCAGTTTGAGGCCGTTCATTCTTGGCATAGCCAGATCGCAAATCATCAGATCTGGCGTGAAGTGTCCAAGTAGTTCAAGTGCTTCAAGCCCGTCGCCAGCCACCGCCGTTGTCGCTCCCAAAGAGGAAAACCATGAGTCCATGAGTGAGCGAAATACCGGCTCATCCTCAACGATAAGAATCTGTTTTCCGACCAATGGCTGCGTCATATTCTCCCCCCTGACTGGCTTTAATAAATAGTGGCATGCTATTGCCACTCACGCCTGTCAGAATTAGCTTAAGTGTTGATAAAAAATGCGTTAGACGTTGGTTTTCACCAGGGGTAGAAGTTCATCCATTTTCTTCTCGACCGCCAACTGCCCGGCAGCAATTGCTGCACTGGCGCGGTGAAAATCCAGCGTGGATATTTGTGGACAAAACGGCTGAATCAGTATGTCTGGAGGGTCACCGGCCATGCGGTTACGTTTCAGACGATTTTCCAGAACCTGAATAGACGTCGTCATGATCTCCATCGCCGTCGGTGCCGTGACTGCACGCCTGGCCGTAATGTTGCTCAATCGCTCTTTCAGGCGGGCATGCCATGAAAGCTCGTCAGCATCATTACCCGATTCGGCATCGCTATTGACGTTGAAGGAGAGTAAATCTTGTTGCATGAGATGCGCATCGTGTTGCAGGTCGACCGCGATAACAATATCGGCCCCCAACGCACGAGTCAGGGATACTGGGACGGGATTCACCACCGCGCCATCGACCAGCCAGTAACCATTATGCGCCACGGGAGACATCAGACCAGGAATACTACAGGAGGCTCGGACAGCCAGATGCAAATCACCTTCGGTAAACCACAGCTCCCGCCCCGTACTCAGATTAGTAGCAACAGTTGCGAAACGGCGTGTGCATTGCTCAATTGCTTCTACCGGCATAACATTACGGTACTGATTGAATACCCGTTCACCGCGCAGTAAACCTCCCCTGCGCCACGAGAGATCCATCAGCCGTAAAACATCCCAATAGCTGAAAGAACATACCCACTTTTCAAGAGCAGGCAACTTATTGCAGGCGTAGGCAGCGCCAACCAGCGAACCGATGGAGCACCCTGCCACGATATCAACATCGATGCCCATATGCTTAAGGGCTTTAATAACCCCAATATGCGACCAACCTCGCGCCGCGCCGGAACCTAGCGCCAGCCCAATTTTTATTTTTCTCATTATACGTACAAACTTCCCCTGGCTTGCAGACGTAGCAACATCGCTACCGCTCAGTTAACATAGTGCCACTCTGGCGTTTTTACGCCGTTTTTATATTCCAGGGAGTACTTTGTGTCTCAGCTTTGTCCCTGTGGTAGCGCTGTCGAGTATAGCCTATGTTGCTACCGTTATGTGTCCGGCGCGCAAGTAGCACCTACGCCGTCACACCTCATGCGTTCTCGTTACTGTGCTTTTGTGATGAAAGACGCAGATTATCTTATCAGGACCTGGCATCCAGATTGTCATGCGGCCTCGTTTCGCGACGACATTATCGCAGGATTTAATCATACTGAATGGCTTGGGCTGACCGTTTTTGAACAAGAGACGGCAGACACAGAAGATATCGGCTATGTCAGTTTCGTCGCACGGTTTTCTGAACAAGGTAAAACAGGTGCAATTATCGAGCGCTCTCGTTTTTTAAAAGAAAACGGTCAGTGGTACTATATAGACGGTACACGCCCTCAAATTGGACGAAACGATACCTGCCCTTGTGGCTCCGGTAAAAAATTTAAAAAGTGCTGCGGCTAATCAACGCCCGACAGTATCAATTTTGCAAACATTCTCAACAGGATCACCGCTGCAAATGCATTCATTACAAAGAAAAGTGCTGCGTACTATTTGCCCGGACCAAAAAGGTCTGATCGCGCGCATTACGAATATCTGTTACAAGCATGAACTGAACATCGTGCAGAACAATGAGTTTGTGGACCACCGCACCGGACGCTTTTTTATGCGCACCGAACTGGAGGGCATTTTTAACGACGTCACGCTGCTTGCCGATCTGGACAGCGCCTTACCTGAAGGCTCAATTCGTGAATTAACCCCAGCAGGCCGCCGCCGCATCGTCATTTTGGTCACTAAGGAAGCGCATTGCCTGGGCGATCTGTTAATGAAGGCCAATTATGGCGGGCTGGATGTTGAAATCGCCGCGGTGATCGGCAATCACGAGACGTTGCGTCCTCTGGTTGAACGGTTTGATATTCCGTTTGAGCTGGTCAGCCATGAAGGTTTAACACGTGACGAACATGATCAGAAAATGGCTGACGCTATCGACGCCCATCAGCCGGACTATGTCGTGCTGGCTAAATACATGCGCGTTCTGACCCCGACATTTGTTTCACGCTTCCCAAATAAAATTATCAATATTCACCATTCATTCCTGCCAGCATTCATTGGTGCTCGCCCGTACCATCAAGCTTATGAGCGCGGCGTGAAAATCATCGGCGCGACAGCCCACTACGTGAATGATAACCTTGATGAAGGCCCAATCATTATGCAGGACGTGATCCATGTTGATCACACCTACACTGCCGAAGATATGATGCGTGCGGGTCGCGACGTTGAAAAAAATGTTTTAAGCCGCGCGCTGTATCAGGTTCTGGCTCAGCGCGTCTTTGTTTACGGTAACCGAACGATTATTCTGTAATCGATTGATAAGTTAATTGGTTACCTTTACATCTTTGCGTGTAAAAATCAGGCAACCAGTTCTTTTTTATCAACGGAATGCTTTACAGGGGCGCATCATTTGATATGATGCGCCCCGCTTCTAACAGAAGCAGGCCAGTAATTAGCATTACCCCGTGGTGGGGTTCCCGAGCGGCCAAAGGGAGCAGACTGTAAATCTGCCGTCATCGACTTCGAAGGTTCGAATCCTTCCCCCACCACCATTTTTTACTACAGCGATGTAGTTATCCCGGCGAGCAATACAGAAGTTTGCACTTGTCGGGGAAGGGTGAGAACCTTCGATTAAGGTTCGACTCGAGCGAAAGCGAGAGAACGTTGCCAACGGCAACGGCCCGAAGGGTGAGGAGCGAAGCGACGAATAATCCTTCCCCCACCACCATTCATTCTTTTAGATTCACAAAATTAGTATACCCCTGGTGGGGTTCCCGAGCGGCCAAAGGGAGCAGACTGTAAATCTGCCGTCATCGACTTCGAAGGTTCGAATCCTTCCCCCACCACCATCACTTCATAAAGCACCAACACATAATCAATCTGCAATGCCTCATATTCTTCCTATGCGGGAAGGATGAGAAGCTTCGACCAGGGTTCGATTCGAGTGTTAGCGAGAAAGCGTTGCCGCAGGCAACGACCCGAAGGGCGAAGCGCGCAGCGCTGAGTAATCCTTCCCCCACCACCATCACTTCATAAAGCACCAACACAAAATCAATCTGCAATGCCCTTTATTTGCCTGATGCGCTGTGCTTATCAGACCTACAAACTCGACACATGCCCACAAATTGCCTGATGCACTACGCAGGCCTACGGCGCTCGCTTAAACCTGCGTAGGCTGGATAAGGCGCTTGCGCCGCCATCCGGCAAACAGGCATAAAAAAACCCCGCCGAAGCAGGGTTTTATCTTTCACAGAAATACGATTAGTGACGTGCACGAACAATCTGGTATTTGCGTGTCAGATATTCGACCGGGACGCTCCAGATGTGTACCAGACGCGAGAATGGAAACAACAGGAACAGCGTCATACCCAGCACAAGGTGCACACGGAAAATAAATGCGACGCCATCCAGATACTGAGACGCTCCGCCATGGAAGGTCACCACTGTCTGCGCCCAGTTCACCAGCTTCATCATCTCGCTGCCGTCCATATGCTGGGCGGAGAACGGAATGGTCAGCAGACCCAGCGCACACTGGATAACCAACAGAGAGAGGATCAGAATATCCGCTCCGGTGGTGGTAGCCCGCACTCGTGGGCTGAACAAACGACGTTTCAGCAGCAGTACACCGCCAATCAGACACATTACGCCGCTAGCGCCACCCGCGAACATCGCCATCTTTTGTTTCACTTCAAGCGGCAGCCACGCTTCATACATCCAGTGTGGCGTTAACATACCCAAGAAGTGCCCGGCAAAAATCCCCAGGATCCCAATGTGAAACAGGTTTGACGCCAGGTTCATCCCTTTGCGATCCAGCATCTGACTGGAGGCCGCACGCCATGTATACTGCCCGTAGTCATAACGCAGCCAACTGCCGATCAGAAAGACAGAACCCGCGATGTACGGATAGATGTCAAAGAAGAACGTATTCAGGAAGTGCATTAGTGCTGTCCTCCGGTGGTGATATTCAGATACTGCGGCGCAACGGCCCCGGCAAAACGACGCTGGTGAGCGGAGATTTCCGACTCGCCACACCCCTGATCGGCGAAGAATTTTACCTGCTCTTCTTCCCAGACCGCATCCAGCGCTTGTGGAGTATCATCACGGGCTTCATCCGCAATTTTTTCAGCCACTTTATCGCTGTCGATAACGGTATTCGCCAGTTTTAACAGCAAATCGAACAGCACTGCATAACGGCTTCCACGCTGCTGCAAACGAGCGCTGAGCAAAGCCAGGATCGGCGCAATATCCTGCAAGCCACCTAGCGCTTCGCTTTTCGGCAGTTGCGCAAGATATTCCAGATACAACGGCAGATGATCGGGAAGTTCGCGGCTGTCGAGCTGCAAACCGTGCTGTTCATACTGTGCCATCAGGTCAACCATCGCCTGACCGCGATCGCGGGATTCACCGTGTACATGTTCAAACAGCAGCAGCGAGGTGGCACGGCCACGATCAAACAGTTCGCTGTAACTTGCCTGCACATCCAGCACGTCTTGCGCGATTAGATCGCGCAGGAAAACGCCCAGAGTCTGGGCATCCTCTTTATCCAGGTTCTCAGATGACGCGAGTGCATCGAAAAGTTCCTGCTGATGCTGCCACAGGGCAGCATCCGGGTACTCGAGCAAACGCGAAACAATGACGAGTTCAATCATTGGTGCGGCTCCGTTTTGCTGGTCACATCGACAGCGTCGATGCGGCGGCTGTTGAACAGATTGAATTTAGTATCAGAACCGTGGCAACCGTCACCGAAGGTAAAGCCACAACCGCTTTTCTCCGGGAACGCGTCACGCGCCAGTTCACGATGGCTGCTCGGTACCACGAAACGATCTTCGTAGTTCGCGATCGCCAGATAACGATACATTTCCTGTGCCTGCGCTTCGCTCAAGCCCACCTCTTCCAGCGCACGGGTATCGACTTTACCGTCAACGGTTTCCGTACGTTTGTAGTGACGCATTGCCAGCATACGTTTCAGCGCCAACAGCACCGGCTGAGTATCGCCTGCGGTCAGCAGGTTCGCCAGGTACTGAACCGGGATACGCAGACTGTCAACGTCCGGCAGTATACCGTTGCTGCCCAGCTCGCCCGCATCGGCGGCAGACTGAATCGGAGACAATGGCGGCACGTACCAAACCATCGGCAATGTGCGGTATTCCGGATGCAGTGGCAGCGCCAACTTCCAGTCCATCGCCATTTTATAAACCGGAGACTGCTGGGCGGCATCGATAACGCTCAGCGGAATACCATCTTTCAGCGCTTGTTCAATAACAGCCGGATCGTTCGGATCGAGGAACACGTCCAGTTGACGCTGGTACAGATCTTTCTCATGCTCGGTGCTTGCCGCGCTTTCAATCGCATCCGCGTCATACAGCAGTACGCCGAGGTAACGGATACGACCGACGCAGGTTTCGGAGCACACGGTCGGCTGACCGGCTTCGATACGTGGATAGCAGAAAATGCACTTCTCTGACTTACCGCTCTTCCAGTTGAAGTAGATTTTTTTATACGGGCAACCGGTGATGCACATACGCCAGCCGCGGCATTTGTCCTGATCGATCAGCACGATGCCATCTTCTTCACGCTTGTAAATGGCACCGCTCGGGCAAGTCGCCACGCACGCCGGATTAAGGCAGTGCTCGCACAGACGCGGCAAATACATCATGAAGGTGTTTTCGAACTGACCGTACATCGCCTTCTGCATGTTCTCGAAATTTTTGTCTTTCGCCAGCTTCTCGAACTCACCGCCGAGGTCATCTTCCCAGTTCGGACCTTTGGTGATTTTATCCATACGCTGACCGGTGATCAGCGAGCGCGGACGGGCAATCGGCTGCGCTTTGCTGTCTGCCGGGGTGTTGTGCAGAGTCTGGTAATCGAAGTCAAACGGTTCGTAGTAGTCATCAATACCTGGCAAATGCGGGTTAGCAAAAATTTTACCCAGCAGCAGCGCTTTGTTACCCATGCGCGGCACCAGCTTACCGTTGATTTTACGGATCCAACCGCCCTTCCATTTTTCCTGGTTTTCCCAATCAGTTGGGAAGCCAGTACCCGGTTTGGTTTCAACGTTGTTAAACCAGGCATACTCCGCACCTTCACGGCTGGTCCAGACATTTTTACAGGTTACTGAACAGGTGTGGCAACCGATGCACTTATCGAGATTCAGCACCATGCCGACTTGTGAACGAATTTTCATTTTACGCTCTCCTGTACCTGGTCATTGCCTTCGCCATCCAACCAGTCAATGTTCTTCATCTTACGAACCACCACGAACTCATCACGGTTCGAACCTACGGTGCCGTAGTAGTTAAAGCCGTAGGCCAGGTGGGCATAACCACCAATCATGTGCGTCGGTTTCGGTGTGATACGGGTCACCGAGTTATGGATCCCGCCGCGCTGCTCGGTAATCTCCGACCCCGGAATATTCACAATGCGTTCCTGGGCGTGGTACATCATGGTCATCCCGGCCGGGACACGTTGACTCACAACCGCACGGGCGGTAAGTGCCCCGTTACTGTTAAAGACTTCGATCCAGTCGTTATCCTCGATACCCAGATCTTTCGCATCCGCTTCGCTCATCCACACGATCGGACCGCCGCGGCCTAACGTCAGCATCAGCAGGTTATCGCTGTAGGTGGAGTGGATACCCCACTTCTGGTGTGGCGTCAGGAAGTTGAGCGCTTTTTCAGGGTTACCATTTGATTTCTCGCCCATCACCTCTTTCACCGAACGGGTATCAATTGGTGGGCGGTAAACCAGCAGGCTTTCACCGAAGTCTCGCATCCACTGATGATCCTGATACAGCTGCTGGCGACCAGTCAGCGTACGCCATGGGATCAGCTCGTGAACGTTGGTGTAACCAGCGTTGTAAGAAACATGTTCATCTTCCAGTCCTGACCAGGTCGGGCTGGAGATAATTTTGCGCGGCTGCGCCTGAATATCGCGGAAGCGGATTTTCTCGTCTTCTTTATTCAGCGCCAGATGCGTATGGTCACGGCCGGTAAATTCACTCAGCGCAGCCCAGGCTTTCACCGCCACCTGACCGTTGGTTTCCGGTGCCAGGGTGAGGATCATCTCAGCGGCATCAATCGCCGTATTCAGCATCGGCTGGCCTTTTGCCGGGCCTTCAGCCTTGGTGTAGTTGAGCTTACGCAGCAGGTCCATTTCGCTCTGGGTGTTCCAGGCAATCCCTTTCCCGCCGTTCCCGACTTTATCCATCAGTGGGCCGATGGACGTGAAGCGTTCGTAGGTTGCCGGGTAATCACGCTCAACTGTCATGATGTGCGGCGCGGTAACGCCTGGAATCAGATCGCATTCGCCTTTCTTCCAGTCTTTAACATCCAACGGCTGCGCCAGTTCGGCGGCCGAGTCGTGCTGGATAGGCAGCGTCACTACGTCGGTTTCTTTGCCAAGGTGGCCCACGCAAACTTCAGAGAATTTCTTGGCGATAGCCTTGTAGATTTCCCAGTCGCTCTTCGATTCCCAGGCTGGATCAACGGCGGCAGACAACGGGTGAATAAACGGATGCATATCCGAGGTATTCATATCGTCTTTTTCATACCAGGTGGCGGTCGGCAGCACGATGTCGGAGTACAGACAGGTGCTCGACAGACGGAAGTCCAGGGTAACGACCAGATCCAGCTTGCCGTCCAGTCCGTTATCCTGCCATTCCACTTCTTCTGGCTTCACGCCCCCCTGTTTACCCAGATCCAGCCCCTGAATACCATGTTCAGTACCCAGCAGATACTTCAGCATGTACTCGTGGCCTTTACCGGAAGAGCCGAGCAGGTTAGAACGCCAGATAAACAGGTTACGCGGATGGTTTTTACCGTTCTCTGGTTGTTCAGCCGCAAAGCGAATAGAACCTTCCTTCAGAGATTTAACGGTGTAATCCACCGGTGTCATCCCGACTTTTTCCGCCTCACGCGCAATGTACAGCGGGTTAGTACCCAATTGCGGCGCAGATGGCAACCAGCCCATACGTTCAGCGCGAACGTTAAAGTCAATCAAATGGCCACTATAGCGGGATTTGTCTGCCATCGGGGACAGCAGTTCCTGTGCCGTAACCGTCTCATAACGCCATTGGCTGGAGTGGTTATAGAAGTAGGACGTACTGTTCATGTGACGCGCCGGACGCTGCCAGTCAAGGGCAAACGCCAGCGGCTGCCAGCCGGTCTGCGGACGCAGTTTTTCCTGGCCCACGTAGTGCGCCCAGCCGCCGCCGCTCTGACCGACGCAGCCGCAGAACACCAGCATGTTAATCAGACCACGATAGTTCATATCGAGGTGGTACCAGTGGTTCAGACCCGCGCCGACAATAATCATTGAGCGGCCGTGCGTTTTATCTGCGTTATCGGCAAATTCACGGGCAATACGCACGATCTGAGCGCGCGATACGCCAGTGATTTTCTCTGCCCATGCCGGGGTATACGCTTTGATATCGTCGTAGCTGGAAGCGCAGTTTTCATCGTTCAGACCGCGTTCCAGACCGTAGTTGGCCATGGTCAGATCGTAAACGGTGGTCACCAGCGCGGTGCTGCCATCTGCCAGTTGCAGGCGTTTTACCGGCAGTTTGTGCAGCAGAACATTTTCCAGTTCAACTTTGCTAAAGTGCTCGGTACCTTCGCCGCCAAAATACGGGAAGCCGACTTCAGCGATGTCGTCCTGGCTGCCCAACAGGCTGAGCTGCAGTTCGGTTTCGTTACCGGACGTGCCGTCGCGCTGCTCAAGGTTCCATTTACCTTTTTCACCCCAGCGGAAACCAATTGAACCGTTTGGCGCAACCATTTCGCCGTCGGTATTGATGGCAACGGTTTTCCACTCGGGATTATTTTCCTGACCCAGGGAGTCAACCAGATCGGCGGCACGCAGCATACGACCCGCCGCATAATACCCGTCACGCTCTTCGAGCATCACCAGCATCGGGAAGTCGGTGTAACGACGCACGTAGTCGGTGAAGTATTGGCTCGGGTTATCAAGGTGGAACTCGCGTAGCATGACGTGGCCCATTGCCAGCGCCATTGCGGCATCGGTACCCTGCTTCGGAGCCAGCCACAGATCGCAGAGTTTAGCGATTTCAGCGTAATCCGGGGTGATGGCGACCGTTTTAGTCCCTTTGTAGCGAACTTCCGTGAAGAAGTGCGCATCTGGGGTACGGGTCTGCGGAACGTTTGAACCCCAGGCGATAATGTAACTGGAGTTATACCAGTCGGCAGATTCCGGAACGTCAGTCTGCTCACCCCAGGTCTGCGGAGACGCAGGCGGCAAGTCACAGTACCAATCGTAGAAGCTCAGGCAGGTGCCGCCAATCAGCGACAGATATCGTGCACCGGAGGCGTAGGAAACCATCGACATCGCAGGGATCGGTGAGAAGCCCGCCACGCGGTCAGGACCGTAGGTTTTAACGGTGTAAACGTTAGAAGCGGCAATCAGCTCATTCACTTCCTGCCAGGAAGAACGCACGAAACCACCACGACCACGCGCTTGTTTGAAGCTTTTTGCTTTATCGGCGTCTTCGATGATGGAGGCCCATGCGTCTACCGGATCGCTGTGCAGTCTTTTCGCTTCACGCCACATTTTCATCAGGCGTTTGCGCATCAGCGGGTATTTCAGACGGTTAGCGCTGTAGAGATACCAGGAATAGCTTGCACCACGAGGGCAACCACGAGGCTCGTGGTTTGGCAGGTCCGGACGGGTACGCGGATAATCGGTTTGCTGGGTTTCCCAGGTCACCAGACCATTTTTCACATAGATTTTCCAGCTGCATGAGCCAGTGCAGTTTACCCCGTGGGTTGAACGCACGATTTTGTCATGCTGCCAACGCTGGCGGTATCCGTCCTCCCAGTCCCTGTTGGTATTGAGAAGCTGGCCATGCCCATCGGCAAAGGTTTCGCCCTTCTGCTTGAAGTAGCGAAACCGGTCCAGGAATTTACTCATCGGTTTTCTCCTGTAGGAGCCTGACGGCTCTCTGATAAATCGACATTGCTTGATTGAGAGCGAAGGTAACGCTCTGAAAGGGCGTGAGAATTGATAACGATCAAGGCAGGCAGGGATGAAAAATGAGGGTTGGTTTTTACATACCCCCAAAGTGGGATATTGATAATTAATGTAATAAATTGAATTTAAAGGATTTTTAATAATTCAATTATCATGCAAATGTTAAATTCTTTATAAGTGGGTATTAAGGGGTATCCCCCCTGCTTAGCATGTTGTGTTCGCCGTTCTCACAGGCTGTTGTCATGCCACAATACAAAAGTATGTTGTAACTAATTACAGATAAAAAAAAGCGCGGTCTAACACCGCGCAATGGATAATCAACTTACACTTCATCCTTCAAACTGCTTCGCGTTGGCTGCGCTCGTTCTCCCCAGTCACTTACTTCTGTTAGCTCCTGGGGATTTCTCACTTGCCGCCTTGATGCAGTTAGAATGATTTTGTGTATACCACTTTTTTACTTTTTAGAATGACGTCCGTATACCGCCCAGGTGATAACCACACAAGCGACATAGAAGATCAGAAATACTTTCATCGCACCGACCGGAGAACCGGTTAATGCCAGGGACGTGCCAAATGCTTTCGGGATAAAGAAGCCGCCGATCGCACCAATAGCAGAGATAAAGCCCAATGCTGCCGCCGTATCGGTTGCCGCCTCGCGCATCGCTTTCTCTTCTGAACCACCTTCAGCTTTCACTCTGTCCATCGTCAGTTTGCGAAAGATTACAGAGATCATCTGGAAGGTTGAACCACTCCCCAGACCAGCCGTCAGGAACAACGCCAGGAACACAGCGAAGAAGGCAATGAAGTTGCCACCGACACCGTTTGATGGCAGCGTCAGGAACAGTAAGGCACTGAAAATAGCCATCAGAATGAAGTTCACCAGCGTGACGCGGGTCCCGCCCAGACGGTCAGAGATTGCGCCGCCCGCAGAACGCGCCAGCGCACCAATGAACGGGCCAAAGAAGGCGTAATGCAGGATCTGCACCTCTGGGAACTGCGTTTTTGACAGCATCGCGAAACCGGCAGAGAAACCGATAAAGGAACCGAAGGTCGCCAGATACAGCAGGCTCATAATCCACAAATGCCCGCGTTTCAGCACCGGCAATTGCTCTTTCAGCGAGGCTTTGGAGGTTGCCAGTTCGTTCATACCGAACCATGCTGCCAGCGTGAAAATAGCGAGGAACGGCACCCAAATCCATGCAGCGTTTGCCAGATACAGCTGCGTGCCATCCGGTTGTTCAACCCCGTGGCTACCAAATGCGGCAAAGATTGACAATGAAACCACCAGCGGCGCGACCAACTGCATCACGCTGACGCCCATGTTGCCCAGGCCACCGTTCAGACCCAGCGCGCCGCCCTGTTTCTGTTTTGGAAAGAAGAAGCTGATGTTTGCCATACTGGACGCAAAGTTCGCACCAGCGAAGCCGCACAGCAGGGAGATAATAATAAAGGTACTAAACGGCGTGGAGGTATCCTGCACCGCAAAACCTAACCATACGCAAGGAATGATCAGGATGCCGGTGCTAAATGCCGTCCAGCGACGTCCACCAAACAGGGGGACCATAAAGGAGTACGGAACACGCAGCAGCGCGCCGGACACCGAAGGTAATGCCGTCAGCATGAACAGTTGTTCAGTGGTGAAATCAAATCCGACTTTCGGTAAGTTCACCGCCACGGCGCTAAATAACATCCACACGCAAAACGCCAGCAGCAAACAAGGGACGGAAATCCACAGGTTACGGCTGGCGATTCGTTGACCACGCTGCTGCCAGAAGGCGGGATCTTCCGGCCGCCATTCGGTAATTACAGCTCCAGATGCCCTTTCCGGGGCAGATGAGTGACTCATAGACACCTCTGATACTTGTTTCGATGCCTGCAACATTAGGGTTTACAGCTGGAGGTAAGTTGATATAAATCAAAGGAAAAGGTGTCATTATTCATGCCTAAAATTTATTATTACCCTTAATGAGTACATAACTTCGGTAAAAAAGATGTGGTTTTTCACGCTTCTGTCGCCCCCTACTCCCCCTCGCCCAGGATCTCTCCCTCCACTGGCAATTAAGGGGTAGCCCGTTTGAGGTATGGGTATACTCCAGTGTATCGCCGAGAATAACGCCACTGCCTGCAGCAGAATCGTCATTCAATAAGGTTTTCTGTTCGACGAAAACCCGAAGGAACAAGTCACCATGTTTAAACGTTGTCTCTCCCCGCTTACGCTGGTCAACCAGGTGGCGCTGATTGTTTTATTGTCCACAGCCATCGGCGTGGCGGGTATGGCTGTCTCCGGCTGGCTGGTTCAGGGCGTTCAGGGTAGCGCCCATGCAATCAACAAAGCGGGATCGCTGCGCATGCAGAGTTATCGCCTGCTGGCAGCCGTACCGCTGGACGCTAGCGATCAACCGCTGCTGGATGAAATGGAGCAAACGGCGTTTAGCCCGGAGTTGACGCGTGCCGCAAAGCGAGATGGACAACAGGCGCAGTTAAAAGCATTACAGGATTACTGGCACACTGAACTTGCGCCGGGACTTGCGCATGCGCAAACGCCTGATGCGGTAGCGCAGGATGTGACGCGCTTTGTGGGCGGACTGGATAAATTGGTCACCGCCTTTGACCATACCACCGAATTACGCATTGAACGCGTCGTCCTGCTGCATCGCCTGATGGCCGTATTTATGGCATTGCTGCTGGTTTTCACCATTATCTGGCTGCGCGTGCGCCTGTTAGAGCCGTGGAAACAGCTGCTGTCGATGGCGCGAGCCGTCAGCCAGCGTGATTTTACCCAACGCGCGCATATCAGCGGTCGTAATGAGATGGCGGCTCTGGGCTCGGCGCTAAATAATATGTCGGAAGAACTGGCCGAAAGTTACGCTGTGCTGGAACAGCGAGTACAGGAGAAAACGGCGGGGCTGGAGCACAAAAATCAGATTCTTTCTTTCCTGTGGCAAGCTAACCGCCGCCTGCACTCTCAGGTGCCGTTGTGCGAACGCCTCTCTCCGGTACTGAATGGTTTGCAAAATTTGACCTTGCTGCATGATATTGAGCTCCGGGTTTACGACCTGGAAGATGAAAACAATCATCAGGAATTTACCTGTCAGTCAAATGCCAGCTGTGATGAGAAAGGTTGCCATCTGTGTCCTCGCGGAACGCTGCCCGCGATTGACGGCGGGATTACATTGAAATGGCGGCTGACCGACGCGCATACCCAGTATGGTATTTTGCTCGCCACCTTGCCGAACGGACGCCATCTCAGCCACGATCAGCAGCAGCTGGTTGATACACTGGTTGAGCAACTGACCGCAACGCTTGCGCTCGACAGGCATCAGGAGCGTCAACAGCAGTTGATTGTGATGGAAGAGCGTGCCACCATTGCGCGCGAACTTCATGATTCTATTGCACAATCGCTCTCTTGTATGAAGATGCAGGTTAGCTGTTTACAGATGCAGGGCGATGCACTTTCAGATAACTGTCGCGAGTTGCTCAGCCAGATTCGTAACGAGCTAAATGCTTCATGGGCACAACTGCGAGAACTGTTAACCACCTTCCGTTTACAGCTCACGGAACCTGGATTACGACCGGCGCTGGAGGCCAGCTGTCAGGAGTACAGCGCCCGTTTTGGATTTACGGTTAAGCTGGATTATCAGCTACCGCCACGCCTGGTCCCTTCGCATCAGGCGATTCACCTGCTACAAATTGCGCGCGAAGCCCTGAGCAACGCACTTAAACACTCTCAGGCCAATGAAGTGGTCGTGACGGTGGTGCAAAATGGCAAGCAGGTCAAACTGACAGTGCAAGATAACGGCTGCGGCGTACCGGAAAACGCCGAACGCAGTAACCACTACGGCATGATAATAATGCGCGACCGCGCGCAGAGCTTGCGCGGCGATTGCCGCGTACGCCGTCGCGAGACGGGCGGTACTGAAGTTGCTGTCACTTTTATTCCCGAAACAAACTTCACAGAAGTCCAAGGAGATACCCATGAGTAATCTGGAACCGGCAACTATCCTGTTGATCGACGATCATCCGATGCTGAGAACCGGTGTAAAACAGCTTGTCAGCATGGCGCCCGATATTACCGTTGTCGGCGAAGCCAGCAATGGTGAGCAGGGTATCGAGCTGGCTGAATCCCTTGATCCCGATCTGATCCTGCTTGATCTCAACATGCCCGGCATGAACGGTCTGGAAACCCTCGATAAGCTGCGTGAAAAATCACTGTCGGGCCGTATCGTTGTGTTTAGCGTATCCAATCATGAAGAAGATGTGGTTACCGCACTGAAGCGTGGTGCCGACGGTTACCTGCTGAAAGATATGGAGCCAGAAGATTTACTGAAAGCATTGCAGCAGGCTGCCGCTGGTGAAATGGTGCTGAGCGAAGCCTTAACCCCGGTTCTGGCCGCCAGCCTGCGCGCCAATCGCGCAACATCCGACCGTGATGTTACTCAACTGACGCCGCGCGAACGCGATATTCTTAAACTCATCGCCCAGGGTCTGCCTAATAAGATGATCGCCCGCCGCCTCGACATCACCGAAAGCACAGTAAAAGTTCACGTGAAGCATATGCTGAAGAAAATGAAGCTCAAATCACGCGTTGAAGCCGCGGTATGGGTGCACCAGGAACGCATTTTCTGATAACGCGCTCATGCGTCATTGTTAACGAGGATCATTTTCCGAAACGGTAATAAACGGTTCGGTCAGTGATAGCGTGATCTCATTGGAAGAGACACGCTGGCCCTGCTCATCTTCTACCACCACAGACAACCGCCAGCGGTTTGTCGCACCTTCTCTGTTGTCCCACTTCGGCATAATAATCGTCCAACCCTGAGCGCTTCGGCTATTGCTGCCCGCCGTTAAGCTCAACGCCTGAGTATCCCCCTGCCATGCCAGACGACGGATCCCATGCAAACTACGCACCTGCACCTTCAACGCCACCGTCTCACCAGGCTTGAGATCCCAGGGTGGCGTGGCCAAAAATACCGACAGTGTTTTACGCTGGCGATACTCCAGCGTCGGCAGATTGTTACGTTGTGGATCGTCATAACGACTGCCGCGCAGCGATCGGCTGTTTGCCACCTCGCTTACCATCAGCTGTTTTTTTAGCGGCACACCAAAACGATAATTTAGCGTTAATCCGAGGTTATTCTGACTGACGCCATTTTCACCCTGCTTATGCTGTGCTGTCACGGTGATCAGCGGCACCGGCGTATAGCTCAATCCCAGATTCACCGCCACAGGATTGTGGTACCCGGTTCCGGAATGAAACAGATCCACCTGGTCACCAAAATACTGCTCCACGCTGACGCTGGTATTGAGATGTTGATAGAACGGCATGCGCATTTGCGCGGTCAGGTCGTATCCCCGGGCCATCCGTTGTTCTTGAGTTGCAAAACGATCCTGCCAGGAGGACAACGGTTGATAGTAATTAGCAGATAAACGGAGGTATTCACCCCACGCCTCTGCCCCCACGCCTCCCCGAGGCAGATTCTCATCCAGCAGGTTGTCATAAAAGGTGTTGTAACCCAGTAACCAACCGTCACGAACCCAGCGCTGCCCAATCCCCGCATTACTGACCAGGCCTCCGTCCTGTTGCGTCAGCCCCAACTGGCTCCATGTGAGATAACGTTGATTGTCCTGCCACGGGATAAACCAACTTCCCCGACTCCCGGTAAAGCTGCCTTCGTTATCCACCTGCAACCCGACGCTGGCGTTTCCCCAGGGAGAGAGCCAGGATTCCAGTTGCTGATTCACCTGTTCGCTGACCCTGTCGCGCACCTGGCCAAACGCAAACTGCTTCGCCTGTTCACCTGTATCAAGCCCGTTATCGGTCATGCTGGCTTCACCAAACGCTTTGACCATTTCGGCAAAGTGCTTTTCGCCTGCCCGCGACTCCGGCGCCATACCAAGATCGGGCAAGCCATCACTATTGTTATCGAAAGGGTTTTCCGCCTGGTGAATAAATGACGATTGCGCGCTGGCAGTACCGCCTGCCAACGGCAAGAGTGCAAATACAGCGAGAGATAAATAAATAATACGGCTCAAATCGTTAGTGGTTTCTTATATCTATTAGCCACAGCGGCATACTTATCTTAAACCATAACGTCTTCAGTATTGATTTTCAGCCCTTCCTTCCTTTTTCGGCATTATCCTGGCATCTAGAAATAGGTGTAACATACGTGTCAGTTTTTAACGCTCACATGCAGCAAAAGGAGTAAAAATGCAAAAGATAGTGATCGTCGCGAACGGTGCAGCCTATGGAAGCGAATCGTTATTTAACAGCCTACGTCTGGCTATCGCCTTGCGCGAGCAGGAAGGGGATCTCGATCTGCGTTTGTTTTTAATGTCGGACGCGGTAACCGCGGGATTGCGTGGTCAAAAACCCGCGGAAGGATACAATATTCAGCAAATGCTGGAGATTCTGACGGCGCAAAATGTGCCGGTCAAACTGTGCAAAACCTGCACCGATGGCCGTGGAATCACCACGCTGCCGTTAATTGACGGAGTAGCCGTCGGCACGCTGGTTGAACTGGCTCAATGGACGCTGGCTGCAGATAAAGTGCTGACCTTCTGATACACCGCTTTCAGGCAAGCACACTGAAAGTGTCGATAATTTCCGGATTTAATCGTAGATGGGCGCGGTTTCGTTGAACGTTAGCACGCCCTTTCAATCCTTTTGAGGGATTTTGTCACTTTTGTTTAATCGTTATGCCATTTTTTGATCAAAATCAGCATCCCGTTGCTCCCCCTTTGGTGTTATGCAATGAGTGAAATGTGAACAACATCACGCAGCACTTTCGACAGAAAGTACGTTGTTTTCAAGAACGGGGTGAAAAATGGCATTAGTGAAGGCAAGTTTAAAGTTATTTGGTGGCGATACGGTGGTTGTGCGCTGTTCCGAGCGCTGTCACATCCATCTGATGAGCGAGAAAAATCACGTCAAAGACACGCAGTCCGACATCTTAAGCGTGCAGGATCGTGATAACGCATGGTTGACCGTGCCCTACACCGGCATCTGGAATGTGCTGATCGACAGCCACAGCCAGTCGCTAGAGCATTCAATAAGTTATATTGCAGCCTAAGCGTTAATTGCCCGAAAAGCGCCTGGCTTTCGGGCATTCAGTTCCCGGCTGGATTCAGGCAAACCCTGGCCGCATAACGCCTTCCGGCAGATTCTCTCCCAACAATCGTTTGACCGTGATCACCAGATCGTTAAGACAGTCATCCTGCATCCCCAACTTGACCAGCTCTTGTTCCAGCGAGAACAAATACTGGGCGTTGGTGCCTAAAGGTCCGCTCGCCGCAGCGATAAGCGGCGCAATCACCTGCGCGCGCGTGTCTGACTCAAACAGCGGGTGGCGAGGATCCATAATAAAGACCAGCGCGTTCACCGTCCGACCATCATCCAGCGCCAACTGGCACCAGGTGGGCAGATAGCATCCGGTGATCATTTCACGCTTCCACAGTAAAGAAAGCTCTTGTTCGAGCGATGCGTTAGGTAAGCGGTAGGCTACACCGGTAGTGCGTCCGCCCTCTTTCAAGGCCAACATGCGTCCTGGCTGACCCGCCGTTCCTCGCCCCGCCGTCAGGCGCAGGCAAAAAGCACGGTGCCAGCCAACTAACGTCCCGGTACAGGACTCATCAAACTCTAAGGCCGGATTCCACATCAACGATCCATAACCGAAGATCCACACCGGTCCATCATCGGGTCGGCAAGCAAGCGTGGCCGCCAGTGAGGCTGCCCGTTGTTCCGCTGACCAGAGTAGTGATTCTTCAATAGCACCAAATGCCGTCTTACAGTCGGCATTCAATAAAAAATCACGCGTTAACACCTTACACCTCCGCCACTGCTGCTTCCCTGCGACAACTTTTTTGACGCCTTCCGGGCTTTTTTACTGCTCATTTTGAAACCAATAGCTGGACAATAGGCAATTCGCCGCTAGCTTGCAAGGCAACAAAGCGTCAACGGCACTTTATATCCTCTCGCGTTGCTAAGCTCTGCACTATCATTTGTATCAGTAGTATCAGCAATTTTTGTTGACGTTAAAATCTAATGCTTTGTTATTTAAATACTCTATAAACAAGATATGCAATTTTATCCGCTTGGATGCAAAAATTGGTCCATGCCGTAAAATTACGTAAAACTAGATCGGAAATACCGAAAGATCTGTTATTTTTTACATTCTTTAATACTTTTATAATTATAAATACCTGCAGAGATGGAGAATTAGTTCAATGACACAAGTACATGAGGCGGTAAAAACCCGCCACAAGGAGACCTCTCTCGTCTTCCCGATTTTGGCGCTGGTAGTCCTGTTCTTCTGGGGGAGCAGTCAGTCACTACCAGTGGTCATCGGTATTAATGCGCTGGCCCTTATTGGTATATTAAGCAGCGCATTCAGCGTTGTCCGTCATGCGGATGTATTAGCACATCGACTTGGCGAACCCTACGGGTCACTGATCCTCAGCCTGTCCGTCGTTATTCTCGAAGTCAGCTTAATCTCCGCATTAATGGCGACCGGTGATGCTGCACCTACGCTCATGCGCGACACGTTGTACTCAATCATTATGATCGTCACCGGCGGTCTGGTCGGTTTTTCGTTACTATTGGGTGGCCGTAAATTTGCTACTCAGTATATGAATCTGTTTGGTATTAAACAGTATTTAATTGCCCTGTTCCCACTGGCCATTATTGTACTGGTGTTCCCAATGGCTTTACCGGGAGCGAATTTCACTACCGCCCAGGCGCTGCTGGTAGCATTAATTTCTGCAGCGATGTACGGCGTATTTTTACTGATTCAAACCAAAACGCACCAAAGCCTGTTCATTTACGAGCATGAAGATGAAGGCGACGATGACGACCCGCATCACGGCAAGCCATCAGCACACAGCAATATGTGGCACGCCGCCTGGCTTATCATTCATCTGATCGCCGTTATTGCCGTAACCAAGATGAACGCCAGCCCACTGGAGACCTTGCTGACTGAACTGAATGCCCCAGTGGCCTTTACCGGTTTCCTGGTTGCGTTACTCATCCTCTCTCCTGAAGGGCTGGGCGCGCTGAAAGCGGTTCTGAGCAATCAGGTACAGCGGGCGATGAATTTGTTCTTCGGTTCAGTATTAGCCACTATTTCACTGACCGTACCAGTGGTGACGCTGATCGCATGGGCAACCGGGAATGATTTGGTGTTTGCGCTGGGCGCGCCAGAGATGATTGTGATGGTTTCTTCACTGGTACTGTGCCATATCTCTTTCTCCACCGGACGCACCAATGTGCTTAACGGTGCGGCACATCTGGCGCTGTTTATCGCCTATCTGATGACGATATTTGCCTGATGAAAAAAACCGGACACCGACATAACTTGTCGGGTCCGGCTTCTTATTTCCTTTCGTATACCTGATAAGCGCAAGCTCTATCAGGCACACAAAATGAACTAGTTCTCAGTATCCAGCTCGTCGAAGCTTTTCACCAGGTCATCAATCGCTTTAATCTGCGTCAGGAACTGTTCCAGTTTTGCCAGCGGCAGCGCGGATGGGCCATCGCATTTCGCATTGGCTGGATCCGGATGCGCTTCAATAAACAGACCCGCCAGACCTACCGCCATACCGGCGCGAGCCAGTTCGGTAACCTGCGCACGACGACCGCCGCTTGCTGCGCCAAACGGATCACGGCATTGCAGCGCATGGGTAACGTCAAAAATCACCGGTGAGTTGCCGGAGACTTTCTTCATCACGCTGAAGCCCAGCATGTCTACAACCAGGTTGTCATAACCAAAGTTCGCACCACGGTCGCACAGAATAACCTTATCGTTACCACCTTCATGGAATTTATCCACGATATTGCCCATCTGGCCAGGGCTTACGAACTGCGGTTTCTTCACGTTGATAACGGCACCGGTTTTAGCCATCGCTTCCACCAGATCGGTCTGACGCGCGAGGAATGCCGGCAGTTGAATCACATCCACCACGTCAGCAACAGGCTGCGCCTGGCTGGCTTCGTGAACGTCGGTGATCACTTTTACGCCAAAAGTCTGCTTCAGTTCCTGGAAGATTTTCATCCCTTCTTCAAGGCCCGGTCCACGGTAAGAGTGGATGGAAGAACGGTTGGCTTTATCAAAGGAGGCTTTGAACACGTAAGGGATACCCAGCTTTTGAGTAACGGTTACGTAGTGCTCACAAATGCGCATCGCCAGATCGCGGGATTCCAGCACGTTCATTCCGCCAAACAGCACGAACGGCAGGTCATTTGCCACGTTGATGTCGCCAATGCTAACCACTTTTTGTTTCATAGGATCGCCTTAAACGGTAGGTAAAGTGTCATTAATCAATGCAATACAATTTGCTTGTGCGAAATAGTATTAATCTGCGCACGAATCATTTCGCTGATCGGGTCTTCCGGACACTGCTCAACGAAATAACTTAAATCGGTCAGCGCAACATGTTCACACTCAAGCTGCGCGTAGATTAATCCACGATCGCGTATTTCATACGGATCTTCAGGATTAAACTGTAATAGTGCTTCGCTGGCACGCAGCGCCAGCTCCATTTGCCGCTCTTCCATCAGCGATGATTTCAGCGTGTCGAGCAGCTTGCGGATTACTTCTGCATTATCCGCCTCATCCAGGTCTTCGTTAAACAGTTCCGCGACCGGGCTGATATTCCCCTTCAGCCACACTTCCAGCGTGTGCTCATTTAACGTTTCGCCATTGAACGGATTGATTAGCCACATTTCGCCATCGAGCGATTCAATACGCAGGATGAGTTGTGTCGGGAAAATCACCGGCACCAGCGGTAGCTCCAGTCGGTTGGCAATCCACAACAAGATAGCGCCCAGAGATACGGCGCTGCCCTGACGATTTTTCAGTACCTGGTCAAGCCATAATGCATCAGAAAGACGATAGACGCCGTGGGTATCCGTAAACCCCCATTCGCCGTAAAAAAGTGCCAGCAGTTTTTCCAGTTGCTCATCCTGAGACAGGAGCTGGCTAATTTCTTCTTGCGCCAGACTAACCAGACGTTCCAGTTCGTCATACACAGTTTGTGTTGGAAAATCCAGACGGATAGACTCCGACGCCAGGATCATCCCATCACACAATGGCGCTTTATTAAATTCGAAATCAGCTAACGACCTCATGCTTACCCCAGTAACGGTATTTTTGTGGTGGCGAGTTTAATGATGATGTACAGCACCACCAGTGCCAGCGGAAATGCGACTAATCGCGCCTGCTGACTGCGCGCCCGACGATAATCGAGCGCAATAAAACCCAAAACGATGTAAATGATAACCCCAAACAGCTTTTCAGTCAGCCATGTCCCGTGCTCAGTGAATGGCAGGATGTGCGTTTTAACCATTAACGCTATGCCGCTGAGTAATAAAACGGTATCGACAACCGGCGGCACGATGCGCGTCCAGCGCGCGCAGGCAAGGCGCGAGTCGGTGTAACGCCACCAAAAACGCAGCGTTAACAGACCAACAGAAAGCGCAATGCTGATGAGATGGACGTTGAGTAACACGCTGAAGGTACTCATGATGGGATGCGTCCAAGCGTAATTCGCTCGTTGCCGCCATAGTCGCGGCAGGTTTCAACCGCCTGGTAACCGGCATGAGTATAGGCGTCGCGGACTGCCTGTCCCTGCTGCCAGCCGTGCTCCAGCAACAGATAGCCGCCGGGCGTTAACATTTGTCGAGACTGGTCAATGATATGCACGATATCCGCCATACCCTGCTCGCCCGCCACCAGTGCCGATAGCGGCTCAAAACGTACATCGCCAAGCGCCAGGTGCGGGTCCTGTTCGTCAATATACGGCGGATTGCTGACAATCATGTCAAACTGCTGCCCCTGCAAAGCACTGAACCAGTCGCTTTGCAGCACGCAAACATTGTCGATGGCCAGATGCTGTTTGTTGCGAGTTGCCAGCGCCACGGCATCGGGCATGCGGTCAACCGCAGTCACCGCACAATCCGGACGCTCAGTTGCCAGCGCCAGCGCGATGGCGCCCGTACCGGTTCCCAAATCGAGAATACGACACGCAGAGGCAGGCAGACGAGCCAGCGCCTGCTCAACAAGACACTCAGTATCCGGGCGTGGAATAAGCGTAGCCGGAGAGACAAACAGCGGCAGCGACCAGAACTCGCGCACGCCGGTCAGATGAGCCACCGGCTCACCCCGCTTACGGCGTTCCAGTAATGTATCGAGCCGTTGACGCTGCGCCTCGGTTAACACCGTTTCGCCGAACGCCAGAATAAAGGTGCGCCCCTTACCGGTGACAAACTCGAGTAAAATCTCGGCGTCACGTCGCGGGCTTTCGCTTGCCTGTAATTGGCTTATCGCTTCACGCAGCCAGTGCTGATAATCCATTAATCCTGCTCGGACAACGCCGCCAGCTGGTCGGCCTGGTATTCCTGGACAATCGGCTCAATCAGCATATCCAGTTTGCCTTCCATCGCTTCATCCAGACGGTAGAGCGTCAGGTTAATGCGGTGATCGGTCACACGACCCTGCGGGAAGTTATAGGTGCGGTTACGATCGCTGCGATCGCCGCTGCCCAACAGGTTACGACGTTCAGAGGCTTCTGCCTGTTGACGTCTTGCCACTTCGGCGGCACGAATTCGCGCCCCCAGCACCGACATCGCTTTGGCTTTGTTTTTATGCTGTGAACGTTCGTCCTGGCATTCCACCACGATACCGGTCGGTAAGTGGGTAATACGGATTGCGGAGTCGGTGGTGTTAACGTGCTGACCGCCCGCGCCTGATGAACGGAAGGTATCAATACGCAGATCGGCCGGGTTGATGTCCGGCAGTTCGGCATCCGGCAGTTCCGGCATGACAGCGACCGTACAGGCAGAAGTATGAATACGCCCCTGCGATTCCGTCGCAGGTACGCGCTGCACGCGATGGCCGCCGGACTCAAATTTCAGTCGCCCGTAAACGCCTTCGCCGCTAATCTTGGCAATAACTTCTTTAAACCCGCCATGTTCGCCTTCGCTGGCGCTCATGATCTCTACCCGCCAGCGACGCGATTCAGCGTAACGGCTGTACATGCGGAACAGATCGCCGGCAAACAGCGCCGCTTCATCACCACCGGTTCCCGCACGCACTTCGAGGAAGGCGTTACGTTCGTCATCGGGGTCTTTAGGTAACAGCAGGACCTGCAGATGCTGTTCCAGCTGCTCGCATTTCTCTTTTGCTTCGCGCAGTTCATCCTGCGCCATTTCACGCATTTCAGGATCGTCGAGCATCATCTGAGCCGTCTCGATATCTTCCTGAACCTGTTGCCAGTCCGTAAAACAGCGAGAGACATCGCTTAATTGCGCATATTCGCGCGACAGCGCACGAAAGCGATCCTGATCTGCGATAGTACCCGCATCACCGAGCAGCGCCTGAACTTCTTCATGGCGTTCATGCAGGGCTTCCAGTTTAGCAACGATAGAAGGCTTCATAGGCGTAAATGCACCCTGTAAAAAATAAGATTGGTGTGCTGCTACTCCAGCCCGAGGCTGTCGCGCAGAATATTCAGGCGTTCACTATCCCCGTCACGGGCAGCCTGTTGAAGTGATTTGGTTGGTGCATGGATCAGGCGGTTGGTCAGTTTCCAGGCCAAATCCTGCATAATGGCTTGCGCATCACCGCCCTGCTGAAGAGCGGCCAACGCTTTAGCGGTCAGTTCATCACGGATCTGTTCTGACTGACTGCGATACTCGCGGATAGTGTCGCTTGCGCCCTGGGCGCGTAGCCAGGCCATAAACTCGCTGGCTTCCTGCTCCACAATCGTTTCGGCTTCCACCGCCGCCGCTTTACGCTGGGCCAGGTTATGCGAAATGATGCTTTGCAGGTCATCAACGCTGTACAGATAGGCGTTAGACAATTTACCCACTTCCGGCTCGACATCGCGCGGTACGGCGATATCCACCAGTAACATAGGCTGATTGCGACGGTTTTTAAGCGCGCGTTCCACCATTCCTTTACCGATAATCGGCAGCGGACTGGCAGTAGAACTGATAATGATATCGGCATCCTGCAAACGCGCGTCGATATCACTCAGTGAAATCACCTCGGCGCCGACTTCATCCGCCAGCACCTGCGCACGCTCGCGCGTACGGTTGGCGATGATCATCTTCTTCACTTTATGCTCGCGCAAGTGTCGCGCTACCAGCTCGATGGTTTCGCCCGCACCGACTAACAGCACGGTTACCGTTGAGAGCGATTCAAATATCTGCCGCGCCAGAGTACAGGCGGCAAACGCCACCGACACGGCGCTGGCACCGATGTCAGTTTCTGTACGTACACGTTTAGCAACAGAGAATGATTTCTGGAACATGCGCTCCAGCGCACTGGCGTTCTGGTGGCCTTTTTGCGAATCCGCAAATGCTTTTTTCACCTGCCCCAAAATTTGCGGTTCACCGAGCACCAGTGAATCCAGACCACTGGCAACGCGCATCAAATGACTGACGGCGTCGTTGTCCTGGTGCCAGTACAGGCTATTACGCAGGTCTTCTTCATTGAGGTTATGGTATTCGCACAGCCAGCGAATCAGCGCTTCTCGCAGGTTATCCTGCTCTTCCACGCTGAGGTAAATCTCTGTGCGGTTACACGTCGACAGCACTACCCCGCCCTGCACCATTGGCAGCGCTTGCAGGCTGTCCAGCGCCTGATCGAGCGTATCCGGCGAAAACGTTACGCGTTCTCGCAGCGATACAGGTGCCGTTTTATGGTTAATACCAAGCGCTAAAAGGGTCATGTGTGCGGGAATAGTACCAGCGTTGATAAGGTTAGACTGGGTGCATCATACAGGATGCGTGCGGTCAATAAAAGAGACTGACCCCTTTTGGAGTAATAGCTTAGTGCACAAATTTAAGCGATTTAAGATAACTTGAACGTAGACGATGTCAGATGGTGGCGCTAGCATTGAGAGTTATAACTGCAACGTATCTCAAGGATTTGTCATCATTATGACCCTGCCTGATTTTCGCCTGATTCGCCTGCTGCCCCTTGCGGCCCTGGTTCTTAGTGCCTGTACCCTCAACGCGCCGAAAGGTCCCGGCAAAAGCCCCGATTCCCCGCAGTGGCGCCAGCACCAGCAGGAAGTACGCGCCCTGAACCAATATCAGACGCGCGGTGCGTTTGCCTATATTTCCGATCAACAGAAAGTGTATGCCCGCTTTTTCTGGCAGCAAACCGGTCAGGATCGCTATCGTCTCCTGCTGACCAACCCGCTGGGCAGCACGGAACTGGAACTCAACGCGCAGCCGGGCAACGTCGAACTGGTCGATAACAAAGGCAAGCACTACACTGCCGACGACGCTGAAGAGATGATCGGCAAACTGACTGGCATGCCTATCCCATTGAATAGCCTGCGCCAGTGGATCCTTGGTCTGCCGGGAGATGCCACCGATTACAAACTCGATGATCAATACCGTCTAAGTGAAGTGAATTACAGCAAAGACGGTAAAAACTGGAAAGTGGTCTATAGCGGCTACGACAGCAAAACCCAGCCAGCGATGCCGGCAAACATGGAGCTGTCGGACGGCGATCAGCGTATTAAGCTGAAAATGGACAACTGGATTGTGAAATGATGACTCATTGGCCCTCTCCGGCAAAACTGAATCTGTTTTTATACATCACCGGGCAACGTGCGGACGGTTACCACTCGCTGCAAACGCTATTTCAGTTTCTTGATTATGGCGACACGATAGATATTGCGCTGCGTGGCGACGGCGAAATTCGCCTGTTAACCTCGGTGGAAGGCGTTGCGCACGAAGACAACCTGATCGTCCGTGCGGCACGTTTGCTGATGAAGGTAGCATCTGAAAGCAATCGCCTTCCCAAAGGGAGCGGTGCGGACATCAGTATCGACAAACGCCTGCCGATGGGCGGCGGCCTCGGCGGTGGTTCATCAAATGCGGCAACCGTTCTGGTGGCGCTTAACCATCTCTGGCAGTGTGGACTTTCGATTGATGAACTGGCGGCACTCGGTTTAACCCTAGGGGCGGATGTTCCCGTGTTCGTGCGCGGCCATGCGGCCTTTGCCGAAGGTGTTGGAGAAATTCTGACGCCGGTCGAGCCTGAAGAAAAGTGGTATCTGGTTGCTCACCCGGGAGTCAGCATTCCGACACCGGTGATTTTTAACGATCCCGACCTCCCGCGCAACACGCCAAAAAGGTCAATAAAAACGTTACTAAAATGTGAATTCGGCAATGATTGCGAGGTTATCGCAAGAAAACGTTTTCGCGAGGTTGATGCGGCGCTTTCCTGGCTGTTAGAATACGCGCCGTCGCGCCTGACTGGTACAGGGGCTTGTGTCTTTGCTGAATTTGACACTGAGTCTCGTGCTCGCCAGGTGCTTGAGCAAGCCCCGGAATGGCTCAAAGGCTTTGTGGCGAAAGGCGTCAACCTCTCCCCATTGCACAGAGCGTTACTCTAAATCCTTCTGGTTTCAGGAAGATGGCGAAATGACAAACCGCCAGGAGCATACAAAAGTATGTGACTGGTGTGAGGAATTGATGCCAGCGAACATGAAACACGAAGGATAAGGAGTAAGCCGGGCAAGCTGAGTTGCGGTGACAACGTCACCCTGTTCCAGACGTTGCATCGCGCTCTTTAATACACCGCATGGAGAGGATACTGCCTGGCCCGCACAGTTTTCGGCAGATTCTTTCCACCAATGGACGCATGCCTGAGGTTCTTCTCGTGCCTGATATGAAGCTTTTTGCTGGTAACGCCACCCCGGAACTAGCACAACGTATTGCCAACCGCCTGTACACTTCACTCGGCGACGCCGCTGTAGGTCGCTTTAGCGACGGCGAAGTCAGCGTACAAATTAATGAAAATGTACGCGGTGGTGATATTTTCATCATCCAGTCCACTTGTGCCCCTACTAACGACAACCTGATGGAATTGGTCGTTATGGTTGATGCGCTGCGCCGTGCTTCCGCAGGCCGTATCACCGCCGTTATTCCTTACTTCGGCTATGCACGTCAGGATCGTCGCGTACGTTCCGCTCGTGTACCGATTACCGCTAAAGTCGTCGCTGATTTCCTGTCCAGCGTTGGCGTTGACCGCGTCCTCACCGTTGACCTGCATGCTGAACAGATCCAGGGCTTCTTCGATGTACCGGTTGATAACGTATTCGGTAGCCCGATCCTGTTAGAAGACATGCTGCAGCTGAACCTGGACAACCCAATTGTGGTTTCTCCAGATATCGGTGGCGTCGTGCGTGCCCGCGCTATCGCTAAACTGCTGAACGATACCGATATGGCTATCATCGACAAACGTCGCCCGCGTGCGAACGTTTCTCAGGTGATGCACATTATTGGTGACGTTGCAGGTCGTGACTGCGTGCTGGTTGATGACATGATCGATACCGGCGGTACGCTGTGCAAAGCAGCAGAAGCACTGAAAGAACGTGGTGCAAAACGCGTATTTGCTTACGCAACCCACCCGATCTTCTCAGGTAATGCGGCAAACAACCTGCGCAACTCTGTTATTGATGAAGTCGTTGTCTGTGACACAATTCCACTGACTGACGAAATCAAAGCACTGCCAAACGTGCGTACATTGACCCTGTCGGGTATGCTGGCCGAAGCGATTCGTCGTATCAGCAACGAAGAATCCATCTCTGCTATGTTCGAGCATTAATCGAGCCCGGCTCAAAAACCCGCTGCGGCGGGTTTTTTTATCTGTAATATTTATTTGTATGACTTTTGCCTCCTTCACCTGCCATTCAGTTGACAGATGATGCGCCCATGGATGAAACATTATTGTGAACAGATTATTTTCCTCACATGTGATGCCTTTCCGCGCCCTCATCGACGCTTGTTGGAAAGAAAAATATACTGCTTCCCGCTTCACCCGCGACCTGATCGCCGGGATAACGGTTGGGATCATTGCCATTCCACTGGCGATGGCGCTGGCAATAGGCAGTGGCGTTGCACCGCAGTACGGTCTGTATACCTCAGCCGTTGCTGGGATTGTTATCGCCCTTACCGGGGGCTCGCGCTTTAGCGTATCTGGCCCAACCGCCGCCTTCGTGGTGATTCTGTATCCGGTGTCGCAACAGTTTGGGCTGGCAGGCCTGCTGGTTGCCACGCTCATGTCCGGGATATTCCTGATCCTTTTCGGCCTCGCCCGCTTTGGTCGTTTGATCGAATATATTCCGGTGTCCGTGACGTTAGGTTTTACCTCAGGTATCGGTATCACCATCGGTACCATGCAGATTAAAGATTTTCTCGGCCTGCAAATGACCCACGTGCCAGAGCACTATTTGCAGAAGGTGGGCGCGCTATTTATGGCTTTGCCAACCATCAACGTGGGTGATGCCGCGATTGGCGTGGTGACACTGGGGATCCTGATTTTCTGGCCGCGTCTGGGTATCCGATTACCGGGCCACCTTCCCGCACTCCTGGCAGGCTGTGCGGTAATGGGTATCGTGAACCTCACCGGCGGCCATGTCGCCACCATCGGATCTCAGTTCCACTATATTCTGGCTGACGGCTCGCAGGGCAATGGTATCCCACAGTTGCTGCCGCAATTGGTATTACCGTGGAATATGCCAGAGTCAAATTTTACCCTGAGCTGGAGCTCGTTACAGGCGCTGTTACCGGCAGCATTCTCGATGGCAATGCTCGGGGCGATCGAATCTCTGCTGTGCGCCGTCGTACTCGATGGGATGACCGGCACCAAACACAAAGCTAACAGTGAGCTGATTGGTCAGGGACTGGGCAACATCGTCGCACCGTTCTTTGGCGGTATCACCGCCACGGCGGCAATTGCCCGTTCTGCGGCAAACGTCCGCGCGGGTGCAACATCGCCAATCTCAGCGGTTATCCATGCGATTCTGGTGATCCTAGCCCTGTTGGTGCTTGCACCGCTGCTTTCCTGGTTACCGCTTTCCGCCATGGCCGCCCTGCTGCTAATGGTGGCATGGAACATGAGTGAAGCGCATAAAGTGGTGGATTTGCTGCGTCATGCGCCGAAAGACGACATCATCGTCATGCTGATGTGTATGTCGCTGACGGTGCTGTTCGATATGGTTATCGCCATCAGCGTCGGTATCGTTCTTGCATCTCTACTGTTTATGCGTCGTATTGCGCGCATGACGCGTCTGGCGCCGGTCAACGTAGACGTACCGGACGATGTGCTGGTGTTGCGCGTCATTGGCCCGCTATTCTTTGCCGCGGCGGAAGGATTATTTACCGATCTCGAGTCGCGTATTGAAGGTAAACGCATCGTAGTCTTGAAGTGGGACGCGGTCCCGGTACTGGATGCCGGTGGTCTGGACGCTTTCCAGCGTTTTGTGAAAAAACTGCCTGAAGGCTGCGAGCTGCGGGTATCTAACCTGGAATTTCAGCCGCTGCGCACCATGGCGCGCGCGGGTATTCAGCCGATCCCCGGTCGTCTGGCATTTTTCCCGAATAAAGACGCCGCTTTAGCGGATATTAAATAGCAAAAAGGCTCCCGTGAACGGGAGCCTTTTTATTGCCGGATGCGGTTCGCTTATCCGGCCCACAAAACCCAAACATTGCACCGAACCCGTAGGCCCGGTAAACGCAGTGCCACCGGGCAATTACGCGTTTAAAATGCTCAATGCCGTTGCCTTAACGCTGGCCAGCAGGACTTTCACATCCTCCAGGCACACCGTCGGGTTCAGCAGCGTCAGCTTCAGGCAGGTGATGCCATCCGCTTCGGTCACGCCGACGTTGGCGCTACCGGAAGCCAGCAGCACGTCGCCAATACGCTGGTTCAGCAGCGCAACGAACGCCATATCATCGCTTTCAGGACGGAAGCGGAACAGCACGCTTGCCAGCTGTGGTTCCATCACCAGTTCAAGATGCGACTGGGTTTTGACAAACTCAGCAACATCACGCGCCAGCGTTACGCCATTATCAATGATTTCGGCATACTGCTTTTTGCCCAGCGCTTCGAGGCCCATCCACAGCTTCAGCGCATCGAAACGACGCGTGGTCTGCAGCGACTTCGATACCAGGTTTGGTACGCCAGCCTCTTCATCGAAATCAGAGTTCAGGTACGCCGCCTGGTAACGCATCAGCTCGTAGTGGCGCGCATCTTTTAACAGGAACGCACCGCAGCTGATGGTCTGGAAGAACTGCTTGTGGAAATCCAGCGTCACGGAATCTGCCAGCTCAAGGCCGTTGAGGAAGTGACGATACTGCTCAGAAAGCAGTAACGCCCCGCCCCATGCCGCATCCACGTGCATCCAGATCTGATGTTCTGCCGCCAGCGTCGCAATATCCGCTAACGGATCGATGGCGCCCGCATCTGTCGTACCAGCCGTCGCGACAATGGCCATCACCTGCTCGCCGTTGGCTTTCGCCTGGGCCAGCTTGTCTTTCAGGTCAGCCAGATCCATGCGTGAAAACGCATCGGTCTTCACCTGGGTGACGGAGCGGTAACCCAGCCCCATTAACGCCATGTTCTTCTGCACGGAAAAGTGCGCGCTTTCAGAGCAGAACACTTTAATTTTGCTCAGATCACCGGTCAGACCATCTTGCTGAATGGAATGTCCCTTGCGAGCGAAGAAGGCATCGCGCGCCAGCATCAGGCCCATCAGGTTACTCTGGGTGCCGCCGCTGGTGAATACGCCCGCATCGCCTGCCGCATAACCCACCTGCTCACGAAGCCATTCGATCAGTTTGATCTCAATGATCGTGGCCGACGGGCTTTGGTCCCAGGAGTCCATACTCTGGTTAGTGGCGTTGATCAGCACTTCCGCCGCCTGGCTAATCACCAGACTTGGGCAGTGCAGGTGCGCCACGCACTGAGCATGGTGAACCAACAGGCTGTCTTTGAGAAAGTATTCAACCGCACGCTCAATAGCGGCCTGGTTGCCCAGACCCTGAGACGTAAAATTCAGGTTGATACGTTCACGCAGTTGCTCAACGGTTTTGCCCTGATACATCTCAGGCTGCTTCAACCATTCAACGACCGCTTGCGTACTCTGCTCGATAGCGTCCTGATAGGCGGCGATGCTTTGCGCCGAGCCGGACAGAATCGGGTTTACGTCTGACATTCGATCCAACTCCGTTTAAACCGGCTTCACGCCAGCGCCCAGCAGGGCGTTTTCGAATTTATCGAGGAAAATTTCCAGCTCAGCGTTGGTGATCAGCAGAGACGGCAGCAGACGCAGCACGCAGCCGTTGCGGCCACCACGCTCCAGAATCAGCCCGTTTTCGAAGCATTTCTTCTGCAGCAACGCGGACAGCTCGCCATCAGCCGGGTAGCAACCCATGTGATCCTGCGCTTCGTTCGGCTTCACGATTTCCAGGCCGATCATCAGGCCCAGACCACGCACCTGGCCGATAACCGGGTAGCGTTTCTGCAGGTCAGCCAGTTTGCCTTTCAGCCACTCGCCCTGGGCGGCAACTTTATCGGCAATCTTGTCGTCTTTGAGGATCTTCAGCGTTGTCAGACCGGTCGCCATCGCCAGTTGGTTGCCGCGGAAAGTGCCAGTGTGGTGGCCCGGAGCCCACGCATCGAATTGCTTTTTAATGCCCAGTACCGCCAGTGGCAGACCGCCGCCAACCGCTTTGGACATCACGATGATATCAGGTTCAATACCGGCGTGTTCGAAGGCGAACAGTTTACCGGTACGTGCAAAGCCAGCCTGAACTTCATCGATGATCAGCAGAATGCCGTGTTCCTGAGTCACTTTACGAATGCGTTGCAGCCATTCGACCGGAGCCGGGTTCACGCCGCCTTCGCCCTGCACGGCTTCAAGGATCACGGCCGCAGGTTTACGCACGCCGCTTTCAACGTCGTTAATCAGGTTTTCGAAGTAATAGGTTAATGCTTTAACGCCAGCCTCGCCGCCGATACCCAGCGGGCAACGGTACTGATGTGGATACGGCATAAACTGCACTTCCGCCATCATATTGCTGACCGCTTCTTTCGGCGACAGGTTGCCGGTCACGGACAGCGCGCCGTGGGTCATCCCGTGGTAGCCGCCGGAGAAACTAATGATGCTGGAACGGCCGGTCACTTTCTTCGCCAGCTTCAGCGCCGCTTCAACAGCATCTGCACCGGACGGACCGGTGAACTGCAGGCAATATTCTTTGCCCTGGCCCGGTAATAAGGACAGTAAATATGATGAGAATTCATCTTTTAATGGGGTAGTAAGATCAAGCGTATGTAACGGTAAGCCGCTTGTGATGACACTTTGAATGCTCTGCAGCACTTCAGGATGGTTATGACCAAGCGCCAGGGTTCCGGCACCTGCCAGGCAATCAAGATATTGATTATTTTCTACATCAGTAATCCAGACGCCCTGCGCTTTAGCGATCGCTAATGGCAGTTTACGTGGATAGCTGCGGACATTAGATTCAAACTCAGCCTGTCTTGCTAAAAAGGTATCATTGCTCTGTGGTAATGAATTAGCACTTAAAGTATCAATACGGACTTTATCCGTCATCATATCACTCCTACAACCAGGTGTAGATTAACGCCTGATTGAATAAATGGTTATAAGGATTACCTGTAAAAAAGCGCGGCTAATATATGTTGTTTTAGCTTGGGACTCAATCATTTATTTTTAGACGTCTCAAATAAGCATTTTTTCCTTAAATTTCAGCGCATAACCTTCTTCAATCATTACTAAATCCTAAACAAATATAGCTATTAAATTAACAATACTGTAGCCAATTGCAGCGCTTACGATGTTATAAAAACCATGAGATTTTCATGTTTTTATTATTTTTTTACACGTTTTTACCATTAATAATGTAGGCGCTTTCTTGTTACGACATGATTTTTCACTTATTTGCCTATAAATCGAATAAAAAAGTCGATCCCTTAATATAAATCACTTAGTATGGCGCGCTTATTTGCAGGCTTTGTAAATAAAATTAATGCGCAGCACCCGGTAACGCGTACAGGCGACACTCGTTATCGACAACAGGTATACCCTGGGTTGTCAGCAGAAATGTTCGCGGGCGGACATTTCGTAAGGCGAACTTTGTTCCCTTATGCCGAGAATGAAAATTTTCTAGCCATACTTTTATGGCGCCCTGATATGAGATTGTTATGACTCGCATTTATCCACCATCCGTCGTTGCCAAATTTGGCGGCACCAGCGTCGCTGATTTTGATGCGATGAACCGAAGCGCCAGCATTGTCCTTGCTGATCAAGATGTCCGTTTAGTCGTTTTGTCTGCTTCAGCAGGCGTGACAAACTTACTGGTCGAGCTTTCTGTAGGTCTGGAAACGCATCAACAATTAGATAAGCTTGAGACTTTACGCGCCATCCAATACAAAATTATTTCCCGCCTGAAGCAGCCTTCCGTTATCAGCACGGAAATCGATAATCTTCTCAACAACATACAGCGTCTTGCACAAACGGCGATGGTTTCACCGTCTGATGCGTTAAGCGATGAATTAGTCAGCCATGGCGAGCTGATGTCCTCACTACTGTTTACTGAAGTCTTACGTGAACGGCAGGCCGAGGCCGGGTGGTTTGATGCCCGCAGCGTGATGCGTACTAACGCGAACTTCGGCTGCGCCGAACCCGAGCTTGGCACACTGCACCACCAGGTGGAGACTCACCTGCGCCCTCGTCTTGAGCAAGCGATTATGGTGACTCAGGGATTTATCGGGCGAGATGCCGCAGGACACACCACAACGCTTGGACGCGGCGGTAGTGATTACACGGCTACGCTTCTCGGTGAGGCACTTCACGCCACACGCGTTGACATCTGGACCGACGTCGCAGGGATCTACACCACCGACCCACGCATTGCACCGCGGGCCAAACGAATCGACCATATCTCATTTTCCGAGGCCAGCGATATGGCCGCCTACGGTGCGAAGGTCCTCCACCCGGCTACGCTACTCCCGGCAATGCGTAAAAGCATTCCGGTCTTTGTTGGCTCAAGTAAGGATACTGCCGCCGGAGGTACGTTGGTGCACAACACCACCGATAATCCACCTCGCTATCGTGCGATCGCCGTGCGTCGTAAACAGACGCTGTTGCGGTTACACAGTCTGGAGAAGCAACCTTCCTGCTCTTTTCTGGCGCAGTCCTTCGCCATTTTAGCTCGCCACGCTGTCACGGTGGATTTGGTTACAACCTCAGAAAATAGTATTGCGCTGGCGCTGGACGCCACTCATGCAACCTCAGGTGAAGACCATGTGCTGACCACCGCATTGTTTACCGCATTATCCTCCCACTGTCGCGTGGAAGTGGAAACCGGGCTGGCGTTGGTCACTTTGGTGGGGAATCAACTCACACAGGCTGCGGGAGTTTGCAAAGACGTTTTTGCCTGGCTTGAAGAGCATACGGTACGAATGATTTGCCATGGAGCATCGAACGACAACCTGTGCATCCTGTTACCGGCTGACGATGCAGACAGCGCGGTTAGAGCATTACATTACCGATTATTCGAATAATTCTTCTCTTATTCTGTCGCATCCAGTTTAAGCAATGATCATGAACAAGCAGAGCCCTGGTTTTATAACCAAGGCTCTTCATTCTGACCACCGCCCTCTCAACAGAGGGAGGATTTAGTTATGACGGTGATTGGTGTCACCACGACGACAGCGTTTGTCATAATGACGTACCCACCAGTAACGGTCACTGATTTGTTCGTGTCCACCCACTCTGGCACCTGCTAACCAGAGAATACCGCCAACAAAAATACTGAGCACCGCACCATGTGCGAAAAACTGCGGCAGATTAAATTGCGGCAACTGGTTTAAAATTGAATAACCCACACCCACAACCATTACCACCAACCCTAAAGCCATGAGCACGTTACCGAGTAGCGAAGCGTTTTTGCGTTTCATGTGTCACCTCCGGAACTTTGGGTTGTTACAGGGAATACCCCTAATCCTTATGTGTAAAGTATAGACAACACTGCCGTTCGCAAGTGCGGGAGCGATCACAATTACAAACACTCACGCAACAAAACTTTACAAATAAGCCACTGAACATACTCATTTTCTAATAGTCCATTTGTGCAATTATTCAGCTTTTGGCGATAAGCACGCAGTTTTTTGTCAAGCGCACCGTCAGACAGTAAACTACACGTCGTTTATCGAAACACTCAGGACAAAACACGTGGCGATTAAATTGATTGTCGGCCTGGCGAACCCCGGCGCAGAGTATGCGGCAACGCGACACAACGCAGGCGCATGGTATGTCGATCTACTGGCAGAGAGATTACGCGCCCCCCTGCGCGATGAGCCGAAATTCTTCGGTTACACCTCCCGAGTAACGCTTGAAGGTGAAGACGTCCGTCTGCTGGTACCGACCACATTTATGAATCTTAGCGGCAAGGCCGTCGGTGCGATGGCCAGTTTTTATCGTATCAACCCCGATGAAATTTTGGTCGCGCACGATGAATTAGACCTGCCTCCTGGCGTCGCCAAATTTAAGCTTGGCGGAGGTCATGGCGGACATAATGGCCTGAAAGACATCATTAGCAAGTTAGGTAATAACCCTAACTTTCATCGTTTACGCGTTGGAATTGGCCATCCGGGCGATAAAAACAAAGTTGTCGGATTTGTTTTAGGCAAACCGCCTGTTTCAGAACAGAAGTTAATTGATGAAGCGATTGACGAAGCGGCACGTTGTACCGAGATTTTGTTCAAAGATGGCCTGACCAAAGCTACGAGCCGGTTACACACCTTTAAAGCGCAATAAGCAGTGATGTGCGGCATTTTTCTCGCGTGCTGTGTATAATAGGCAAAGTTATTTACATTTCTACAATCTGTTTTCCATAACAGGTTGAATATCAAAAGATTAAGGTGATTTAAACATGGGATTCAAATGCGGTATCGTCGGTTTGCCAAACGTAGGCAAATCCACCCTGTTCAACGCGCTCACAAAAGCGGGTATTGAAGCGGCAAACTTCCCGTTCTGTACTATCGAGCCGAACACGGGTGTTGTCCCGATGCCCGATCCGCGTCTGGATCAGCTGGCCGAAATCGTCAAACCACAGCGTATCCTGCCTACAACGATGGAATTCGTCGACATTGCCGGTCTGGTAAAAGGCGCGTCCAAAGGTGAAGGTCTGGGTAACCAATTCCTTACCAACATCCGCGAAACCGAAGCTATCGGCCACGTGGTGCGTTGCTTTGAAAACGACAACATCATCCACGTTAATAACAAAGTGGATCCGGCTGACGACATCGAGGTTATCAATACCGAGCTGGCGTTGTCCGACCTCGACACCTGTGAGCGCGCTATCCATCGTGTGCAGAAGAAGGCAAAAGGCGGCGACAAAGACGCTAAAGCGGAACTGGCTGCGCTGGAAAAATGCCTGCCACAGCTGGAAAACGCCGGCATGCTGCGCGCACTGAAAACGCTGACTGACGAAGACAAAGCGGCCATCAAATACCTGAGCTTCCTGACCCTGAAGCCAACCATGTATATCGCTAACGTCAATGAAGACGGTTTTGAGAACAACCCGTACCTCGACAAAGTGCGCGAAATCGCGGCTGCCGAAGGTTCTGTTGTGGTTGCCGTTTGCGCTGCCGTTGAAGCTGACATCGCAGAACTCGATGATGCTGACCGTGAAGAATTCATGGCTGAAATGGGTCTGGAAGAGCCGGGCCTGAACCGCGTTATCCGTGCTGGTTACGAATTGCTGAACCTGCAGACCTACTTCACCGCTGGCGTGAAAGAAGTCCGTGCATGGACCATTCCTGTCGGTGCCACGGCTCCGCAGGCAGCAGGTAAAATCCATACCGACTTCGAGAAAGGCTTCATCCGCGCACAAACCATCGCGTTTGAAGACTTCATTACCTATAAAGGTGAGCAAGGTGCGAAAGAAGCTGGGAAAATGCGTGCCGAAGGTAAGGACTATATCGTCAAAGATGGCGATATCATGAACTTCCTGTTCAACGTCTAAGCCGTTTCTATTGTCTCATGCGATCTCAGTGAATCGCATGAAAAATGGAAAACCCCATAAAATCCACGCGATTGCGTGGATTTTTTATTTCATAGCATCTCAGTGGTTCCCGCTGTTGCGCATCTGAAAGTTGGCACCAAACACGATGACCAAAAAGGCTGAGCTATTTTGGCAAAGCAGCAGTTGCCACGTGAACGTACTCATATTGAGGCGCGCGGAAGCCAGGGGCTGTCTACCCGCACGGTATCGCGGTGATCGAGCCCCTGGATAAGATGCAGTGCACTGAGACGGCCAATTTCATAATGCGGCAGCTGTACTGTGGATAGCGGCGGTAAAAACAGCTCGCCGGTGCCTACCATGTTGTCATAGCCCAGTACGGCAACATCCTGCGGAATGCGCAGCCCTCGCCCCAGCAAGACCTGGTAGATAACAAAAGCCACGCGGTCGTTACCGCATACCACCGCATCAAACATCGGACGCGTGCCACTCAGGTAATGCCCGGCAATCTCCGCCGCATCAATATGGTGACTCTCGCCCGCCGGAAGATAGTGGTGGAACATGGCATCAGGGTCGACGCCCGCTTCACGACAGGCGCGCTCCATTCCCGCCCGGCGGCGATCGGTGGCCACAATCCCTTTTGGCAGGTGGATGCACAGCAGCCGACGGTAGCCTGCGGCCAACAGCGCTTTCACGCCAAGGTATTGCCCTTGCTCATCATCAGGAATATAGGTGGGAAAAGGGCCACTGATGCTTTCGCAGTTCGCCAGCACGCAGCGATACTTATGCAGCTTTTCCGGCACGGGAACCTGACGCAGCCCCATCGCGGTGTAGATAATGCCGTCAGGGCGATGCGCCAACAGCAGATCAACCATTTTCTCTGGCTGGTCATTGCTGAACATATTCACCACAAAGCTATTCCAACCGTGCGCCCGCGCGGTCTCTTCGATAGAGAGCGTTATCTCCACGGAAAATGGCGTGGTCATGGTGTCCAGCGCTAACACCCCAATAGTGTTAGCCGTGGTTTTCGCGCCACGAATTTTTTTCGCGGAGAGATCGGAGACATACCCCAGCGCATCTACCGCTTCCATCACCTTTTTATAGGTTTCTGGCCGCAGTCGTTCGGGCTCGTTAATCGCTCGCGATACGGTCATTAACGAGACGTTAGCCCGTTGCGCCACATCCTTTAAAGATGCCATACCCTCTCCTTCGCCGGTGTTCACTTTGCCGGGTTCTGAAAATGCGATCTTGATAACACTCGCAAAATGTTAACGTTAACTTTTGTGATTAACATCGATATTACCATTAATTTTGCGAGAAAACCGAGAATGTTAACGTTATCTTTTGCTCAATTCACTTACAGGGACAAGCAAATGACGTCACTACTTTCCAAAGCCAACGAAGCCTTAAGCCAGCAGAAAGACCTTGTAAACCCGCGCTGGTATCCACGCTATCACCTCGCCCCTCCGGCGGGCTGGATGAATGACCCTAACGGCCTGTCCTGGTTTGATGGTTACTACCATGCGTTCTATCAGCACTATCCGCGGCAGCCGGTCTGGGGACCAATGCACTGGGGTCATGCGCGCAGCCGCGATATGGTGAACTGGGAACACTTACCCATCGCACTGGCACCAGAAGGGCCGGAAGATAAAGACGGCTGTTTTTCCGGTTCAGCGGTGGTTGAAGGCAATAAGCTGGCCCTTATCTACACCGGACACAAGTTTGACGGCGAGGCGAAAGAGGAAAACCTGTATCAGGTACAGTGCCTGGCCACCAGCACCGACGGGATTCACTTTGAACGCCAGGGCATGATTCTGGATACCCCGCGAGGCGTACACCATTTTCGCGATCCGAAAGTCTGGCAAGAGGGAGACAGCTGGTACATGGTGGTGGGTGCCCGGGTCGATGACGTAGGCGAAGTACAGCTCTATCGCTCGCAGGATCTACAGCACTGGCAGCTTGCCAGCACGCTCGGCAGGGCCGATGACGGCATGGGCTACATGTGGGAGTGCCCGGACCTCTTCCCACTGAACGATAAGCTCGTCTTCATGTTCTCGCCGCAGGGCATCGCCGCGGACGGATACGATTACCGTAACCTGTTCCAGAGCGGCTATATGGTCGGCGAATGGCAGGATAACCATCAGTTCCACGTTACCCAACCCTTCCAGGAGATGGATCACGGGCATGATTTTTACGCCCCTCAGTCATTTATCACTCCGGACGGTCGCCGCGTGGTGATCGGCTGGCTGTCGATGTGGGAATCGCCAATGCCAGAACAAGCCGACGGCTGGGCGGGCATGCTTACTCTTCCCCGGGAAGTGACGCTCGATGCAGATCTGCGGCTGCGCATGAACCCGGTCAAAGAGCTGGAGGCATTACGCGGTCAGCTTCATGTCTGGCCGGTCAGTGACCTGAACAATCGCACCCTGATGGTAGAAGAACAGGCGCACGCTCTCGAAGTCGAACTGAGCCTCGATATCGCCCGCAGCCATGCTGAACAGTATGGCATCGCGCTGGGTGACGGGCTGCGCGTCTTCGTCGATACCCAGGCACAGCGACTGGTGCTGGATCGTCGCTACCCGCAGCATGGTCTCTCTGGTTATCGCAGCGTGCCGCTGCCAGTTGGTGACCTGCTGGATCTGCGCTTATTTATTGACAGCTCCTCGGTAGAGGTATTTGTCAATCACGGTGAATATACCCTTAGCAGTCGTATTTATCCTGAACCGGACGATCGCCAACTGACCTTATTTAGCCAGAACGGACATGCCATTTTTAATAACGGGCATGCCTGGCCGCTCGCCGTCAATTAACCACCCGTCTCACTGCTTTGGGGAAAAATAATGACAATCTGGACGCTTGGAGATGCCGTGGTGGATATGCTACCGCGCGACAATATGCAGTTTGAAGCCTGTGCGGGAGGCGCGCCCTTCAATGTGGCCATCGGCATCGCCCGCCTCGGCCATGACAGCGGCTTTATCGGCCGCGTAGGCAATGACACTTTTGGCCGCTTTCTGCATCAGACGCTGGTAACAGCGCAGGTGGATACAGGAAGTCTGGAGTTTGATGCACAACAGCACACCAGTACCGTACTGGTTTCACTGGCTCCCAACGGTGAGCGGCAGTTTGAGTTTTTAGTTAATCCGTCTGCCGATCAATTTCTCAGCCCGGCGAGCCTGCCCGACTTTGGTGCCGATATTCTGCACTTCTGCTCGCTGGCGCTGGTCGCCCCTGACTGCCGCGCCACCCTCACCCAGGCAATGGACGCATTGCGACAGGCCGGCGGTACGCTGAGCTTTGACATCAATCTGCGTCCGCAGATGTGGAGCAACGAGATGCAGATGTTTGACCTTGTCAGCGAGTTTGCCCGGCAGAGCGACATTCTGAAGATGTCGGAAGAAGAGCTGCTGTGGCTAACACAAACTGACTGTCTTAGTAGCGCCTGCGAACGCCTGGCTGATTTTCCCGCACGCCTGAAAATCATCACCCGCGGCGCCGATGGCGCAATCGCTTTCTGGCAAAACCATAGGCTGACTTTAAGCGGCTATCTCGTCGACAGCATCGATACCACCGGCGCCGGTGACGCCTTTATGGCCGGGCTGCTGGCGGCACTCGCCGGAGAAGGCTGGCCCACATCGACGTCAACGCTACTTCCGCTTATCGAGCAGGCCAGCGCTTGTGGTGCTCTGGCGACTACCCGGCGTGGCGCGCTAAGCGCGTTTCCCGACAGCCAACACCTGAGCAGCTTTATTCAGTCGCAACCGTCGCTACGGAGAACGATCACCCCGTAATAAAGCGCACTCGTTACGTCGTATCAGAAAGACCTTACAATGACCTGATCTGGATTGGAAAAATCATGAAGATAAATATGCCGTTCAGTAATGATAAATATCGATACTCATCCGGGTATCTGCTCTTTTTCTTTGCCGCCTGGTCGTTGTGGTGGTCTTTTTATGCAATATGGCTAAAAAATAAACTTGGCCTGTCCGGAACGGAGCTGGGAATGCTGTATGCCGTAAACCAGTTTTTCAGCATGCTGTTTATGCTGGGCTACGGTTTTCTGCAGGATAAGCTCGGTACCCGCAAACCCCTTATCTGGATGATGGGGACTGTCATCACGCTCAGCGGTCCGTTCCTGATTTATGTTTATGAACCGCTGCTGGTCTCCAACTTCAAGCTTGGCATGGTGCTAGGCGCCATTTTCTTTGGCCTTGGCTATCTCGCCGGTTGCGGTCTGGTGGAAAGCTTCGTCGAGAAAGTGAGCCGTAAATTCAACTTTGAATTCGGCACTGCTCGTTTCTGGGGATCGCTTGGCTACGCCGCAGGGACTTTTGTTGGCGGTATCTTCTTCAGCATCAACCCACACATTAACTTCTGGTGCGTGTCGGTCATGGGGGTGTTATTCCTGGTGATTAACGTGGTGTTCAAAACCGACGCACCGGCCCCGGCATCCACGGATACACGTTCGCCCGAGCCAGACGCGCTGACCCGAAAGGATTTTCTCACCATCTTTAAAGATTCGCAGTTCTGGTTTTTCGTTATCTTTGTCGTCGGCACCTGGTCGTTCTATAGCATCTACGATCAGCAGATGTTCCCGGTGTTTTACGCCAGCTTATTTGACGATCCCGAACTGGCACCACGCGTATACGGCTACCTCAACTCGGTACAAGTCTTTATGGAGGCCGTCGGTATGGCGCTGGTTCCGTTCCTGATTAACCGCATCGGGCCTAAATCCGCATTGCTGCTGGGTGGAACAATCATGACCTGTCGAATCCTGGGTTCAGCACTGTTCACCGATATATATATTATCTCCTTGATTAAAATGCTCCATGCGCTGGAGGTCCCACTGTTTGTTATTTCAGTGTTTAAATTCAGCGTAGCGAATTTTGATAAGCGCCTGTCGTCAACGATATATCTTATTGGCTTCAATATCGCCAGTTCCATTGGCATCATCGTGCTGTCACTGCCTGTCGGTAAGTTGTTTGATAAAGTGGGCTATCAGGAAATCTTCCTGATTATGGCGAGCATCGTGGTAATAACACTAATATTTGGCTACTTCTCGCTGAGTAAAAAACATCATCAGCAGAAGGGTATCAATGAACTGGTGACTGAGTAGCGAAGTTTTATTAATATCGCGACAGGGCCATTAGCCCTGTCGTACCCCCTCAACAGTAAGTTCGAACTGTCGATTTACTCAGGCATGTTCCAGCCAGTTGCGGAATATTTGCGCTCGCAGTATTCCCTGAAAATCAATCAGCCCAGAACAACCAAGCTTCTTGATCAGATTCTGCCGGGCCTGGTAAATCGTTTTTAAGTGTAGATTTAACAATGCGGATATCTCAAAAATAGTTCGACCTTCTCCTAACTGCGTTAAAATATATTTATCTCTCGCGGTTAATGAGATATTTGAATCAGATTGATTCTCGTGATTACCACCAGCACGAGTAATATCAATAATAAATTGTTTGATTGAGGCAACTCCGATATCTACTGGTAGTCTGTAAAGCGAAACATCATTAAGATACTGATACAAATGACCATCAATCAGCAATACCAGACGATGCGTTTTCAGATTGTAATTTTGCTTTTTTACCGCCTCAAAGTGATTCGCGGTAAAGAATACAAGTCGCGCCTTGTCATCTTCAAAAACGATATCTGCAAGAATATTCTTTAACCCTTGCCTGATAAAAATATCATCAATCCATAACTCTGCGTTTAGAGTATGTTCCTGAACGATGTTCATCATTATGGCCTCAATGAAAAATCATAATTGATTTAGAGGGGTGCTATGTATAGTCTTAATCCAAAAAATGCTTAGCATAAGGGCTTTCAGCATATAACAAGGGTACTGTACATATTTTGTTAATATGAAGACTTATTAAACATCGTCAGCTGTGTAGCGCAATACTATTTCCAGGGTTTTTCTGATAACATCTGCTTGGACAACGTCAACCGTTGACTCCAGAGAACCAATCAGGCTTAAAATGATGTTTTTATTATTAACATTATCACCTGCAAGAATTACATTTGTTACCGCCTGCCCCAATACCACAGACTCATCTGCTAATAGCTCACCTGCATTATGGAAGTAACTTGATAAAGCTTTATCCGTCATTACGTTGTGGACATTAATTTCATGGAGCATGGTAACCTCGCTTGTATAGTCTGGAAGATTATCTTTAATGTAATTTAGGGTTTTTGCTGGCACTGAATGCACTCTCATCTCTGGTTTTATCCGGTTTTCTGCTTATTTTCTCCGGATTAATGTTTGTAAAATCATTGATAACGCTGTCAATTAATTGCTTGCGTGTGCCATCTATTTCACTGGCCTGCATAAGTCGCAATTGCTTAATCACTGCAGCTAACGAAACGTCTCTATGCATTCGCAGAATTTCTAGCACAGCCAAACCTGTAATTTCATGTTTCAAGCGTTCACTATCAGTTTTCTTCATAACGCCTTCACTACTTACCCCTATCATATAAGGGGTTTATTTTATTCAAAGAGCAGACCAATTAACGCATTGTAATGTTTTTGTTCTTTCTCCCCTGATGCTTTTTCAAGACGACACAAAAGCTTAGTGCAAAGTGATTTGCGGTTCAGATTACGTCCATCTTTGAGTATCTCAGTGACGATTTCTCCCAATGTTTCCTGTTGAGTTGGCAGATGCGCCTTTGCAAAGTAACGAGAAATCGCGCTTGCAGTATCAGTGCGAACGTTATGCTGCTGCATGTCATGCTCCTGTATCAAAATGCTGGTGAATATTAAGTTTTATAACAGTAGCAAAGTTGTACCAAAAATGTGTACAACAAGATTAATTTGTTTTTACCAAAATGTGCTAAATGATGCAAATCAATTACTTACAATTGTATCGATTGATATAAACATTAGGATCACTGTACAAATCACGTCGTAACATGGCTAAATTTCATCTTAATCAGACCGTTCAATTGTGAAATTAAAGTTAGAATAATGTATTAAAATCAGGACATAACCTGGGTTGTCTGATACTGTCATATATCTTCCTCTCCCTTATTCCCGGACTGTCCATGCTCACGACCATTATTTACCGCAGCCATCTACGTGATGACGCCCCCCTCAAAGCGCTTGAGGATATGGTGACAGCCGCAAATATCAAAAACAGGCGATCTGATGTTACGGGAATCTTACTCTTTAACGGTCACCACTTTTTCCAACTGCTTGAAGGCCCTGAGGAGCAGGTAAAAGAGATTTATTGTTGTATTTGTAACGATCCACGGCACCACAATATCGTTGAGCTGATGTGTGATTACGCTCCTGCGAGAAGATTCGGAAAAGTGGGAATGGAGTTATTTGATCTACAAAAACATGAACGCAATGACGTTCTGCAAGCTGTGCTGAATAAGGGAACATCAAAATTTCAGCTCACCTATGATGACAGGGCGTTACAGTTTTTCCGCACATTTGTCCTTGCGACGGAAAAATCGAGCTATTTTGAAATACCAGCGCCAGATTGCTGGAGTTTTATTGCCGACAACTCTTGTACTCTCCTGGATGAAAACACACTCCCATCCGATATAGATTTCAGCTTTGCTTTTCAACCAATTATCGATCCTATGTCGCAACGCGTCATTGCTCTGGAAGCACTTATTCGTGGTAGAGACGGTGAAACGCCCGCAACTTATTTTGACAACTTAAATCCTGAGGAACTGTATACCGCGGATCTGCAGAGCAAAAAGACTGCTTTTGCAATGGCAAGCGCGCTGGGACTTAACGACAAAATGCTGTCAGTCAATCTGCTCCCCATGACCCTGGTAAACAAACCCAATGCAGTCAGCTTTCTTATAAACGAAATCGCTGCGCACGGGCTAGTGCCTGAACAAATCATTGTAGAGTTTACCGAAAGTGAAGTTATTTCTCGCTTTGATACGTTCGCGCAGGCCGTGAAGTCACTCAAGGCTGCGGGGATCTGTGTGGCGATAGACCATTTTGGGGCAGGTTTTGCCGGGCTTCAGCTTCTGTCTCGTTTTCAACCCGACCGAATTAAGATAAGCCGCGAGCTGATCACGGATGTGCATAAAAGTGGACCGCGGCAGGCTATCATTCAGGCAATTATCAAATGCTGCGCGTCACTGGAAATTATGATTTCCGCAGTCGGCGTTGAAAAACCCGAAGAGTGGATGTGGCTTGAATCCGCGGGCATTGAAATCTTCCCGGGTAACCTTTTTGCACAAGCCTGCCTGAATGGTATTCCATCTGTTGCATGGCCAGAGAAAAATGATTTCTCAGCGTCACAATAACTAACGCATTGTTATAAATCAACAATCACCACAACCGCCCTCATGCCGAACATAAAAAAACAGCATTTACTCCTTGCATGATAGTAAAGTAAATCTTAATTTTGCTAGAATCTTATATATGTTTTGTACAATTTGATGAATGTTGTACACAGTAGCAGGAACCGCATATCGGTGACGGAGAATCAAGAGTGTCCGGGGGAACTATGGCTTATTACAGCATTGGGGATGTCGCAGAACGTTGCGGGATAAATCCTGTCACCCTTCGGGCATGGCAACGACGTTACGGTTTACTCAAACCTCAACGCAGTGAAGGTGGCCACCGACTCTTTGATGAAGAAGATATTCAGCGTATTGAAGAAATAAAACGTTGGATTAGCAATGGCATACCTGTTGGTAAAGTTAAGGCATTGCTGGAAACCAGTACCCGTCAAGCTGACGACGACTGGAATCAATTACAAGAAGAGATGATGAGCATTCTTCGCATGGCGCATCCACCGAAGCTGCGAGCCAAAATTACCGCACTCGGTCGCGTTCACCCCGTAGATGCGCTGATTGATCACGTTTATCTTCCCGTACGTCAACGGCTGATACTTGACCATAATACATCCCGCATAATGAACAGCATGCTTGATGGCGCATTGATTGAATATGTTGCAACACTGCTGTCTGAAACGCGGCGCAAGTCAGGAAAGGATGCTCTCCTGCTGGCCTGGGATGTTGAAGACAGAACCCGTCTGTGGCTCGAAGCCTGGCGTTTATCGCAATCTGGTTGGCATATTGCCGTTCTGGCTGAACCCATTGAATCGCCAAGACCTGAACTTTTCCCTGGGCAAACGCTTTTTGTCTGGACCGGTATCGCGCCAACCCGCAGACAAAATGAACTGCTACAACACTGGAATGAGCAAGGTTATAAGGTCATTTTCCACAGCCCGTAGCCAATACGTAATACGTGTAAGATAAATCATACGACTCTCATTTTTTGGGTGGTTATTTTGAGTACCATCCAAGGAATATGTTGCCCCCTATTCTCCTGACTTAACACCCGCCATAGCATAAAAACAAAACAACATACTCACCCGTTGGTATTATTTTTTTGTCGACGACATCACCTTTTTCCTAAGTAAAATTCATTAGATCAACTGGCGTACACCTAATACTTATTCTAGGGTTAAATTATGTCTTCTTGTGCCACATTATTGTTTTTCTAAAGTAATAAATGTGGTTATTTGAAAAAGGTAAAGGATATGGCTCTAGTCTTAGACAAACGCTTAATTCTTTGTTGCTGCGCCTTTTCCATTATCTCTGTGGCAAATGCAGCAACCGTTAACGGAACATTTCAGGTGCTGATGACGATTCAAAAGGCCTGTACCGTGACTGCGGGTTCGGCTTCAAATATCACACTTGGTCCGGTGAATACCACGGCGACAAATACCAGTGCAAGCAACACTATTTCAATTAATTGCTCAAAAACCACGCCCTATTTTATCGGGCTGGCGCCGTCGGCCGCTAATGGAGGGACGACGACGGGCTCGGGCGCCATGTCCTCTGTGGCTAACGCTGCTACCAATACCGATAAAGTGCCCTATCAGCTAAATCGCACGTCAGCAACAGGTCCGGTATGGGGAAATACCGCCACCGACACCGCACCTGGGAATGGCGTAGCAGCGACAGGGACCGGCCTGGTGCAAACTTTTACTGTTTATGCCACCGCACCGAGCGCCAACTTCACTCCTGACGACTATGCCGACACGGTAACGGTTAACGTTAACTACTAACTTCAGGAAGCTATATGAGAGTAAAACTGCCTGTTAAGCAGTGTGCCTGCGCATGCCTGCTAGGGATGGTTGCGAGCGCCAACCTTGCCACTGCCAGTGGGCTGCAAATAGCCCCGGTCACGTTAACGTTGCAAGCGACGCAAAATGCCGATGGTATCTGGTTGAGTAACGCGGGTGAAAATGTGCTCAATGCCCAGGTTCGGGTTTTTCGCTGGAGTCAAAGTGCTTATGACAACAAACTTTCCCCCTCTCAGGGGCTGGTGATAAGCCCGCCGATGTTGGCATTAGCCCCTGGAGAACGTCAGTTGATTCGAGTTATTCGCACAAGCCCTCCCTCGGCACATGCCGAAGACGCTTATCGTTTGTCGATAGATGAGTTACCTCCTGCAAAAGTAGAAAAAAATAAGCTTCAGTTTGTGCTGCATTATTCCGTTCCCGTTTTCATTCAACCAACATCAGCGGCACAAACGCAGGCAAAACTGCAATGGAAATTACAACAACTGGATGGCAAAAAATTTATTGAAGTCAGTAATCAGGGAAATGGGCATGCACAGTTATCTGCTGCAACATTTATAAGCCCTGACGGTACTAAAAAAGTCATTACACCCGGACTATTAGGCTACGTTTTACCAGGCTCAACAATGCGCTGGATAGTCTCCCCGTCGGCCAGTAATAATCATTATGGCGGGAAAATTGAAGTCACAATCAATGGCCAAAAAACAGTACAAGATCTGTAACAGATTCTGGCTTCTGGTGAAATATTGCTTTCTCAATGGAGTATTAATATCGGGAATGGTTTGCGCACAAACGCTGAATAATAACCAGAGTGAGAATGGTGTTATTAATAGCACCTCACAAATTACGGGAGTCGATTTGTATCTCGATGTCACCTTAAATGGGAATCCCGTTGGGCTGGTACATTTTGGCTACGATAATGGAAAGCTTTATGCGGGAGCTAATACCCTGAGTAAAATGGGCTTTCGCTTTGCTCCAGACGCCACTAACGCCGTCTGCCTGAACGATATCCCCCAGTTAACCATTGACTACAACGTTCAGTTGCAAACGCTCTCGCTTACTGCGCCACTTAGTTCACTCGATCTTGCCACCACGCAGCTTAACTCGCCTACCGAAACCGCGCCAACGGCGACAACATCACGCGGAGCGCTGCTCAATTATGATATCTATACCCAGCAGGGGGATGAGAGCGTAATAAATACCTTCAGTGAACTTCGCGCCTTCAATGCTGCCGGCGTGCTCAGCACCACCCAGTTGACGCAGTACTCCACCGAGGGATACGCCGATAACAGCTTTGAGCGCCTTGATACCAGCTGGCGTACCTCATTTCCTGATACGATGTTGGCGTTAACCGTTGGCGATACCCTGACAAGCTCACTCATCTGGTCCCGACCAACGCGTATCGGCGGCATTCAGATAGGCACCGATTTTGGTTTACAGCCCTATATGCCAACCACCCCGCTCCCTGCATATCTGGGATCCGCGACGTTGCCATCAAACGTTGAGCTGTACGTGGACGGTGTCAGGTACTACAACGGAGAAGTCCCCGCAGGTAGTTTTCAGATCAACACCATGCCTAACATCAGCGGCGCGGGAACGGGTCAGGTGATGATGACAGACGCGCTGGGCAGAACGAGCGTACAAAATTTCTCGTTCTACAACGATCAACAACTCCTGCGGGAAGGATTAACCGCCTGGTCGGCAGAATTGGGCACGGTACGCGAAAATTATGGTTATTCCTCTTTTGACTATGCCAGCGCACCGGTATTGAGCGCTACGTGGCGTCGCGGGTTTAGCAATACGTTGACCGCCGGGGCTCACGCAGAAACCAGCGATGGACTAATTAACGCAGGCTTCAGTAACGACTGGATCCCGGGAACCCGCAGCGGCACATTTTCGACATCACTTGCCGCAAGTAGCGATTCAGGGCAGAACGGATTTCTGTATAGCTTTGGTTATCGTTGGTCCGGCGAACGGTTTAATTTCAGTACCAGTAACACGGCAACTTCTGGCGATTACCGCGATGTCGCCACCCATTATGGTGAGCCGCCCCCAACGCTTAACAGCAACACGGTCATTGGCTATTCGCTGGAATCTGCCGGAAATGTCAGCCTGAGTTATCTGCAGTTTCGTTATCCACACGAAAATGCGGTGCGCTACGCCAACGCCAGCTGGTTCAAATCCGTTACAGACAGCATCTCACTGAATGCCGGACTCAACCAGAACATTGACGATAACCGCGATCGCAGTATCTATCTGATGGTAACGATTACCACTGATAACAATCTGAGCGCCAGCAGCACGCTACAACGCACCAACGATGAAACCGGCTATCAGCTCAACGCCAGCAAGACGCCGCCTGCCGACGGCGGTTGGGGCTGGAATCTGGCCGCCAGTCAGCAGGCTTCCCGACAAAGTGGCCAGGGAGAAGTAGGATATCTGGGGCGTTATGGTAAAGCGTACGCGGGATTCAGCCGTTTACCAGATAACCATTACGGCTACGCAGGCGCAACCGGATCGCTGGTGACCATGGGAGGCGGCTTGTTTGCAGCAAGGGAAATCAACAATGGTTTTGCCGTCGTCTCAACTGACGGCGTGCCTGATGTTCCAGTCAAATTGCAAAATAACCTGATTGGCCGCAGCGATGACCAGGGACTACTGCTGGTCACGCCGCTCAACAGTTATCAAAAAAACCTGATCAGTATTGACCCGATGGATCTCCCCACCAATATGCGGATCGCACGCGTTGAGACGAATGCCACGCCTGCAGATCGTTCCGGTACTTTGGTTAGTTTTGGCATCACCACCGTACGTGCTGCGCAGGTTATCCTCGTCGACAATCAGGGTAAGCCAATTCCTGAAGGTAGCATGGCTTACGCCATCAACGGAAAAGGACAGTCGTCTGTCGTTGGTTTTGATGGGATGACTTGGTTCGACACCCTGGAACAGCACAACACGCTGCGCGTTGATACGGACACCGGTAGTTGTCGCGTGCAATTTGACTATCCCGTGTCAGCAAAGGGGATTATGCAAATAGGCCCACTGGTTTGTCGCCCACACTAACAGGAGTACGTTCATGAGGTTAAGACATCTGCTACTCATCGCTGCCGTACTTTTTTGTCCGGCTATTAGCCATGCGGTTACCTGTTCAGTGAGCAATGTTCAACCCATAAATTTAGGTTCGGTCAATCCACTGTCTGCAACAGGCGCAACGTCATCAATGACGTTCAGTTACACCTGCACCAAAGAGCTTGGTGACGCGCTGGCAGGGATCAATCTCTGTTTTAATATTGGCGCCTCGGCCGTCAGCGGCCAGGTGACACCGCGAAATATGTCATTAAGCGGAACGCCTGCCAGTACACTGGCATACCAGCTTTACCAGGATAGCGGGCGCACCAAAGTTTGGGGCAGCCAGTATCAGTCGGGAACCACTTTTCCCATGGTACAGCTTAACCTGCTGAATCTGACGCCAGTGACGGGTTCACTCACGGTATCGGCGCAGATCGTCACACCACAAACCGCAGCCGTCCCCGGAAATTATCAGGATAACTATACGACGGCAACAGCCCTTGTCACTCTCAATCCCGGATTGCTTTTCCCGCCAACAACCTGTGGCGATACGGTTGCCGCCAGGCTGCCTTTCACCGTATCGGCGACCGTAAGCAAACAGTGCAATATCACCTCTGCAACCGATATTAGCTTTGCGCCAGCCAGGGCGACCGGGCGTAACCTTACGGCTTCAAATACCGTGGGCGTAGCATGTTCCAATAACACGCCTTACACCATCGGGCTTCAGCCCTCCAACGGTAATACGGCAGGCAGCGGCGTGATGGCGGGCACGGGGTCAAATACGGATAAAGTCCCCTACCAGCTTAGTTCGACGCCAGGTCCTTCCGGTACGGTCTGGGGCAATACATCACTCAATACCGTCGCGGGCAACGGTACGGGAACAACAACTACCTACCCGGTTTACGCCACCGTCCCCAGCGCGAACTACACGCCAGACAACTATGCCGATACCGTTACCATCGCCGTAACCTACTGACCTCATCTTAACCGCAATAAAGAAAATACATTTTGTTATCAAATTATTTACTTTTAGAGGTGCGTCATAAATCTAACAAATTACGATTTTTATATATTCTGCATATTAAATTACGCACCCTGCAAAACAACCCAATTACAAACAAAGACACAGAATAACTATTCAATCGCAAGTTAAAGCCCATACTAATCATGGCGATAATTCGTGCTGGTCGGGCAGGCCCTTCTATGAAAAAAATGTTAAATTTAGGTTTATATGGTGAGATTCACTGTATACCACGGCCAAATTAAGAACATATTACTTTTATAACTAAGGTTTATCATGGATAAGTTATCTTACGCTTCAGATAGCAGCACATCTGCCTGGAATACCTACCTGCAACAAATCGAGCGTGTGGCCCCTTACCTGGGCGAACTTTCCCATTGGGTGGATACCCTGCGCCACCCAAAACGCGCGCTGATTGTCGATATCCCGGTGCAGATGGATGACGGCACTATCCGTCATTTTGAAGGGTATCGCGTGCAACATAACCTCTCCCGCGGGCCGGGCAAAGGCGGTGTGCGTTATCATCCTGATGTTGATCTTAATGAAGTGATGGCCCTGTCCGCATGGATGACCATCAAATGCGCAGCGTTGAACCTGCCGTACGGCGGTGCCAAAGGTGGAGTGCGCGTCGATCCGTTCTCGCTGTCTGAAGGCGAACTGGAGCGTTTAACTCGTCGTTATACCAGCGAAATCGGCATTATCATTGGGCCGCAGAAAGACATTCCTGCGCCGGATGTAGGTACTAACGGCAAAGTCATGGCCTGGATGATGGATACCTACTCCATGAACCACGGCACCACCGTGACCAGTGTGGTCACCGGTAAACCTATTCACCTTGGCGGTTCATTAGGTCGTGATAAAGCCACCGGTCGCGGCGTTTTCGTCAGCGGTCTGGAAGTCGCGCGCCGTGCCAACATCGAAGTTGAAGGTGCTCGCGTTGCAGTGCAAGGTTTTGGTAATGTCGGCAGCGAAGCCGCCCGACTGTTCGCGGCAGCTGGTGCACGCGTAGTCGCGATTCAGGATCACACCGCTACGCTGTTTAACTCCACAGGTATCGACATGACCGCGTTGTCTGCCTGGCAGTTAGAGCACAAACAGATTGCCGGTTTCCCGGGCGCTGAAACCATCGCCAGCGAGGCCTTCTGGAGCCTGGATATGGATATTCTTATTCCTGCCGCGCTTGAGGGTCAGATCACCCGTCACCGTGCGGAAACCTTGACCTGTAAACTGGTACTTGAAGGCGCTAACGGCCCAACCTATCCGGATGCCGATGATGTGCTGGCAAGCCGTGGTATCGTGGTTGTGCCTGACGTGGTCTGTAACGCCGGCGGCGTAACCGTCAGCTACTTCGAATGGGTTCAGGATATGGCAAGCTTCTTCTGGAGTGAAGAAGAGATCAACAATCGCATGGACAAAATCATGACTGATGCGATGGTGCATGTTTGGGAAAAAGCAGCTGAGAAATCCTGCTCCCTGCGTACCGCAGCCTACATCGTTGCCTGCGAACGCATTCTGCTGGCACGAAAAGATCGCGGAATTTATCCGGGCTAACGCTGAAATCGACCATGCCTACAAACCACCTGTTCTGCAGGTGGTTTGTTTTCCATAAAAAATCGTTCAAAAACTTTCCGCACAAATACCGCCCGACCTCTCACTTTCGCTGTTTTATGCACCATGACGTTCCAATACGGAACATTATTATGCTGCTATGTTTCGTATTGAAACGCTCTTCACAGCAATTTTCTTTTGCAAACCCGTGTGCAAAATTACCTTATCGGCAGCGAGCGGTCGCCGTGGCGTTGTACAAACCGATACCCTACATCAGATGCCTGCCCGAATTTGGCAGCCATCCAGGACTGTCTGCGGAGCATAAATAATGAAAAAATTGATCAACCGTGTTGAAGACGTACTGAATGAACAACTCGCCGGACTGGCGAAAGCGTATCCTTCCCTGGCACTGCATCAGGACCCAGTGTATGTCACCCGCGCAGATGCACCGGTGATGGGCAAAGTGGCGCTGCTTTCCGGCGGCGGCAGCGGGCACGAGCCTATGCATTGCGGCTACATTGGTCAGGGCATGCTCTCCGGCGCCTGCCCGGGTGAGATTTTTACCTCCCCCACGCCGGATAAAATGTTCGAATGCGCCATGCAAATTGATGGCGGGGAAGGCGTGCTGCTGATAATCAAAAATTACACCGGCGACATTCTTAATTTCGAAACCGCTACCGAGCTGCTGCACGAAAGCGGCGTCAAGGTCACCACCATGGTGGTGGATGACGATGTGGCGGTGAAAGACAGTTTGTATACCGCCGGACGTCGTGGTGTGGCTAATACCGTATTGATCGAAAAACTGGTCGGCGCGGCCGCCGAACGCGGTGACTCGCTGGAAGCCTGTGCTGCGCTGGGTCGTAAGCTGAATAACCAGGGCCACTCCATTGGCATAGCCATTGGCGCCTGTACCGTTCCGGCAGCCGGACAACCGTCGTTCACGTTACAGGATAACGAGATGGAGTTTGGCGTAGGTATCCACGGGGAACCGGGCATTGACCGCCGCACCTTCACCTCTCTCGATCAGACCGTTGATGAAATGTTCGATACCCTGCTGGAAAACGGTAACTACAGCCGTACGCTCCGCCACTGGGACAACGTCCAGGGCGCGTGGCATGAAGGTAAAGAAAGCAAGCGTGCGTTACAAAGTGGCGATCGGGTTATTGCGCTGGTCAATAATCTCGGTGCGACGCCGTTGTCTGAACTCTTCGGCGTGTATAACCGCCTCGAAAGCCGTTGCCAGGATGCAGGCATCGTCATTGAGCGCAACCTGATCGGTTCTTACTGTACCTCTCTGGATATGACCGGCTTCTCCATCACCCTGTTACAGGTGGATGACGAAACGCTGAACTTATGGGATGCACCGGTTCACACCCCTGCTCTCAACTGGGGTAAATAAGGAGATTCATGATGTCCCTCAACAGAACACAGATTGTTAACTGGCTCTATCGCTGCGGTGAAATATTCACCACTGAAAGTGATTTTCTCACCGGACTTGACCGGGAGATCGGCGATGCCGACCACGGTCTGAACATGCATCGTGGTTTCAGCAAAGTCGTTGAAAAGCTGCCGTCCATCGCAGACAAAGACATCGGCTTTATTTTGAAAAACACCGGTATGGTGCTGCTCTCAAGCGTCGGCGGGGCCAGTGGACCGCTGTTTGGCACGTTTTTTATCCGCGCCGCCCAGGTTACTCAGGCTCATCAAAGCCTGACGCTTGAAGAGCTGTATCAAATGATTCGTGATGGCGCAGAAGGTGTGATTAGCCGCGGTAAGGCTGAACCTGGCGATAAAACCATGTGCGATGTCTGGCTGCCGGTAGTGGAGTCTTTACGCCAGTCATGCGAACAGAAGCTGAGCGTCCAGGCGGCTCTGGAAGCGGCAAGCCAACAAGCGGAAGTCGCAGCGCAAAGCACCATCACCATGCAGGCTCGCAAAGGCCGCGCCAGCTATCTAGGTGAGCGCAGCATTGGGCATCAGGATCCCGGCGCAACGTCGGTCATGTTTATGATGCAAATGCTGGCTCAGGCGTCCAGAGAGTAAGGATAAAGCGATGGTAAACCTGGTTATTGTTTCTCACAGCGCCCAACTGGGCGAAGGCGTCGGCGTGCTGGCCCGGCAGATGTTAATGGGTGATGGTTGCAAAATCGCCATTGCCGCAGGCATTGACGATCCTGAGAATCCGATTGGCACCGATCCGATTAAGGTGATGGAAGCCATCGAGTCCGTGGCCGATACGGACCACGTGCTGGTGATGATGGATATCGGTAGTGCATTACTGAGTGCGGAAACCGCGCTGGAACTGCTCGACCCTAACATTGCCGCCAAAGTGCGTTTGTGCGCAGCACCACTGGTTGAAGGCACACTGGCCGCGACGGTTAGCGCCGCCGCAGGTGCTGATATCGATCGGGTCATCCGTGATGCCATGAACGCCCTCGACGCCAAATGTGAACAACTGGGTTTACCTTCGCCATCCGCAGCGAAACCCGCATCCGCTGAACTGTCTCCCGACGCTGATGCCCGTTCTGTTGCCATTGTGGTGAAAAACCCTAACGGCATCCACGTCCGCCCGGCTTCGCGGCTGGTTTCTGCGTTGTCTGGTTTTAACGCCGACATGTGGCTGGAGAAAAACGGCAAGTGTGTGGTCCCTGATAGCCTGAATCAAATAGCCCTGCTGCAGGTACGCTGTAATGACACGCTACGCCTGATTGCTAAGGGCGAACAGGCAGAGGATGCGCTGGCCGCATTTAAACAGTTGGCGGCAGAGAATTTTGGTGAATCGCTCGAGCCCGCGCATACTGATAACAAGGCAACTCTGGCTCCCTCAAAAGTCACGGGGACGGCATTTTGTCACACGCCGTTCTCGCCAAAGGTAAACCCGCAGTCCGCCGCATCACTGCAGGCTGAGCAGCAGCGATTACAGACCGCCATCCAAAGTACGCTGAACGATCTGAGCAAACTCACCGCTCTTGCTGAAGAACGATATTCCGCAGATGTCGCCGCCATCTTCTCCGGTCACCACACGCTGTTGGACGATCCTGAACTGTTTGAAATGGCCTGCGATGTAATGCGTGAAAAACAATGCAGCGCCGCCTGGGCCTGGCATCAGGTGCTGAGCGATCTCAGCCAGCAGTATTTACAGCTCGATGACCCTTATCTGCAGGCGCGATACATTGATATTGAAGATTTGCTGTCTCGTTCACTGCAACATTTGACGGGAGAGAGCGCACAAATTCCCGCGTTCTTGCGCCCCACTATCCTGGTCGCTGATGTCATTTATCCGTCTACGGTACTGCAACTCGATCCGAAGACCATCAAAGGTATCTGCCTGCGGGACGGCAGCGAAGCCTCTCATCCGGCGATTATCGCTCGTGAAATGGGTCTGTGCTGGATGTGTCAGCAAGGCGCTGCTCTCGATAGCATCAAGATGGGCGATACTCTGACCATTGACTGTGTCACACAGCGGATAACCCGCGCAAACTGATACCGAAGCACACCCTTTTCGACAAAGGGTGTGCTTCTTCCCTATTCGCGTCGGGAAATGTCTGTTTGTTCGCAAAATGGGGTGTCGATCACGCGCAACGTTCGATCCTGAACTAAGGTTTTCTCATGGTAAATGCCGCTACTTCGGCACACCGCTAAGGAGATTAACCGATGATAACGCCTGCAACTCGCCATCCAGGCCTGCTTTCTGTTGCAATAAAACTGACTCTCGCCAGTACCTTTTTTGCCCTTTCCTCTTTTGCCGTCAATGCAGAAGACGCGCCAGCCGCTACACCGCAGCCGCCAGATATCCTGCTTGGACCTCTGTTTAACGATGTACAAACGGCTAAACTGTTTCCAGACCAGAAAACCTTTGCTGACGCAGTTCCTAACAGCGATCCTCTCATGATCCTTGCCGATTACCGGATGCAGAAAAATCAGTCCGGATTCGACTTACGCCATTTTGTGGAGGTGAATTTCACCTTACCGAAAGAAGGCGAGAAATACGTTCCCCCGGCCGGGCAATCATTACGCGAACATATTGACGGACTGTGGCCGGTCCTCACCCGCTCGACAACTGACGCTGAAAAATGGGACTCGCTACTGCCACTTCCAGAGCCGTATGTGGTGCCTGGCGGGCGTTTTCGCGAAATATATTATTGGGACAGCTATTTCACCATGCTGGGGCTTGCCGAAAGCAATCACTGGGATAAGGTCTCGGATATGGTGGCAAACTTCGCTTACGAGATTGATTCCTGGGGACACATTCCTAACGGCAACCGCACCTACTACCTGAGCCGTTCGCAACCGCCGTTCTTTGCCTTTATGGTTGAACTGCTGGCGCAGCATGACGGGAATGACGTGCTGAAAAAATACCTCCCGCAGATGCTCAAAGAGTACAGTTACTGGATGGAAGGCGTCGAAACACTCCAGCCCGGTCAGCAAAATAAGCGCGTGGTTAAACTGGATGACGGTACCATTTTGAACCGCTACTGGGATGACCGCGATACGCCGAGGCCAGAGTCCTGGGTCGAGGATATCGCCACCGCTAAAAGCAACCCCAATCGCCCTGCCACAGAAATCTACCGCGACCTGCGTTCAGCGGCTGCGTCCGGCTGGGATTTTAGCTCCCGCTGGATGGACAATCCTAATCAGCTGGGTACTCTGCGCACCACCAGCATCGTTCCAGTCGATCTCAATGCGTTGATGTACAAAATGGAAAAAATGATCGCCCTCGCCAGCAAGGCTGCCGGTGATGATGCCAAAGCGGCGCAGTACGATGGCTTCGCTAATGCCCGACAAAAAGGGATCGAAAAGTATCTGTGGAACGACAAAGAAGGCTGGTATGCCGACTACGATCTGAAAAGCCATAAAGTACGCAATCAGCTCACGGCCGCCGCCCTGTTCCCGCTGTATGTCAATGCGGCGGCAAAAGATCGCGCCAGTAAAGTCGCCACAGCCACCCAGGCACATCTGCTGCAACCGGGCGGCCTTGCTACCACGTCGGTGAAAAGCGGCCAGCAGTGGGATGCCCCCAACGGCTGGGCCCCGCTCCAGTGGGTCGCAGCATCCGGGTTACAGAATTACGGTCAGGATAACGTTGCGATGGATGTGACCTGGCGATTCCTTACCAATGTGCAGCACACCTACGATCGAGAGAAAAAGCTGGTTGAAAAATATGACGTGAGCACCACCGGCACCGGCGGTGGTGGCGGGGAATATCCATTGCAGGATGGTTTTGGCTGGACCAACGGCGTCACGCTAAAAATGCTTGACCTGATCTGCGCCAAAGAGAAGCCCTGTGACAGCGTACCCGCATCGCGGCCAACACCGACAAGTACACCACCAGCCGAGCCTAAAAAACAGACTCAACCGACGCCATAACGTCATTACCTGAGCCGTTTTACTCCCCGAATCCGCGCTTCGTCGCGGATTTTTCTGTCATATTTTTCGCTATTTAAGCTGCCTCTATCCCCTCTAGCCCTTATGGGGTATCCGGTGTTTTCATCCGTGAGAATTTGATTCTGAACATGTTTTTATTCGCTGTATATGTAAATATATAGCGAATTTGTAACCTTCAGGATACTGATAATGGCACTGACAAGACGGATGTTTGCCCAACTCGTGGCATCTGCACTGCTGCTACGCCATCTTCCCGCATTGGCGCAAACGCCGCTAACCGTTGCCGTTGGAGGCTCGCCAGGGCCGAATATAACCCAACGCGTGGTCAGCGCGGGGGCGCCCGCTGACATGCTGCTGCTGGCCGTCGCGCCGGAAAAACTGGTAGGGCTTTCCTCCTTTGATTTATCTCGCCAGACCGCCATCCCGTTCCACGATGATATTCGGGCATTGCCGAAACTGGGCAGGCTGGCAGGACGCGCCAGTACCCTATCACTTGAAGCGTTACTGGCGCTTAAACCCGACCTGGTTGTTGACTGCGGCAATGCCGATGAAACCTGGCTTTCTCAGGCCAGACAAGTGAGCGCACAAACTCACATTCCCTGGCTGCTGATTAACGGCGAACTGCGCCATACCCCAGAACAGTTGCGCGCAGCCGGTGAAGCATTGGGCGTCGTCTCGCGTACCGCAATGCAGGCCGCGCTGGCCCGTCGATTTATCGATAATGCAATAGCTTTCTCGCATACAGCTGCAGCGAATCTGCGTTTTTATGCCGCGCGCGGTGCCAGAGGACTGGAGACAGGTTTACAAGGTTCTTTGCATACCGAAGCGGCAGAACTGCTGGGGCTACAGAATGTGGCGCACATCCCCGGAAGACAGGGGCTCACACAGGTTTCAATGGAAAATCTGCTCAGCTGGCAGCCCGATATTATTTTGGTGCAGGATGCGATGACAGCGCAGCACCTACGAGAAGATCCGATCTGGCAAGGGGTCAAAGCGGTTGCTGACCGGCGCATTCTGTTTCTCAGCGGTCTGCCGTTTGGCTGGTTGGATGCACCTCCTGGCATCAACCGTTTACTGGGGTTACGCCGCCTGCACGCCTGGCTTGAACCGCAGGTTAACAAGAGCTTTAAAGCCGATATGCAGCGCTACAGCGAACTGTTCTGGCATACCACGCTAAGCGATGCACAGTATCAACGTCTGGTGGCAGTCTGATGAAAACATCTACCCTCGGTTTTCTGATGATTGCTGCGGTGGTGCTTTGCGCGAGCGTCGCTGCGGTATCGGGCGCGTACCGCCTGGATGCGCAACAGGTTGTGAATCTTATTACAGGTACTGATGACGTCCCGATGCAGGACAAAATCGTCTTCTGGCAAATCCGCCTGCCGCGCATTCTGGCTGCATTGCTGCTCGGCGCGGCGCTGGCAGGCGCAGGAACCACCTATCAGGGCATGTTCCGCAACCCGCTAGTCTCGCCGGATATCCTCGGCGTGGCGGCGGGTGCCGGTTTAGGTGCCTGTACGGCAATCCTGTTTGGATTACCGATCCTGTTCATTCAGCTGTATGCGTTCACCGGCGGTTTATTCGTGGTCGCCGGTGTCTGGTTGATTACCCGGCGAGTCAAGCGCCACGACCCGGTGTTAACGCTGGTTCTGGTCGGGATTGCGCTGGGTACGGTATGTGGCGCGGGGATTTCACTCATCAAAACGCTGGCCGACCCGTATACCCAACTCCCGTCTATCACCTTCTGGCTGCTGGGCGGTTTATCAACGATTACGCTGCACGATCTGTGGTTCTCAGCACCGCTGATCTTCACGGGACTGGTCCCGCTATTGCTGCTGCGCTGGCGCATGAACCTGCTCACCCTGTCGGATGATGAAGCACGATCGCTTGGCATCAACGTCGCCCGACTGCGTCTGGGACTGATCGTCTGCGCAACGTTAATCACCGCCTGTACCGTCGCCATCGCGGGCATCATCGGCTGGATTGGGCTGGTTGTGCCGCATATCGGCCGACTCCTCAGTGGCAATAACCACCAGCAGTTGCTGCCGGTTTCCATGGGAGTCGGCGCCATTTTGCTGCTGCTCACCGATACCCTCGCCCGTACGCTGAGCAGCACGGAAATTCCGCTGGGGATCCTGACTGCATTTATTGGCGCACCGTTCTTTTTGCTGCTTTTGCTACGGGGAAATCGCCCATGACGCTACTGACCGTCCGCCATGCGTCGTTGGGATACCACAGTAACCAGCCCGTGCTACGCGATGTCTCATTTCAGGTTCCGCCCGGCTCCGTCTGTTGTCTGCTTGGTGCCAACGGTAGCGGAAAAACCACCCTGATGCGCACCATTCTCGGCGTTCTTTCGCCGCTTCACGGTGACATTCTTCTTGATGGCATCGCCATAAATCATCTCAACGATCGGCAACGCGCCGCCGCTATCGCCTGGGTTCCTCAGGCGCATGACGGCGCATTTGCCTTCACTGCGCTGGACATGGTGATGATGGGGCTGGCCCCGCAACTGGCGGCATTTGCGGTTCCCGGGGCTAAAGAACACGAAATTGCTCATCAACAACTGGCGATGCTGGGGATCTCTCACCTGGCGCCCCGGCGCTGGAACACTCTGAGCGGCGGAGAGCGCCAACTGGTATTGATTGCCCGCGCTCTGGCGCAACGTCCGCGCCTTTTGTTGCTGGATGAACCCGCTTCCAGCCTGGATTTTGGGCATCAGATCCGTCTGCTCGACACGCTGGTGACGCTGAAAAATTCGGGTATGGCCCTGCTGATGTCTACGCATCATCCGTTGCACGCCCGGGCAATCGCCGACAGCGTGGTACGCGTTGAACCGAACGGTGAGGTGTCGCAGGGGCTTCCTGAACACCAGCTCGCCACCGATCGCCTGGCTGCACTGTATCACGTTACACCGTCACAAATTGCCCACCACCTCTTTGGCTCTCACAATTAAGGAATAAGAATGCTCATTGACGACATTGATTTTGCCGATCTTTACCGTAAACAGTTACAACTGGCGAACAGAACCGAGAAAAAGCCGGAGCACTGGGATAAACGTGCGGAAAAAATGGCGGAGAATTGCGCCTCATTAACCGACAGCTATTTGCTACAGCTGTTGGGGAAAATCGACCTGCAAGGAGCGGAGTCACTATTTGATATGGGCTGCGGTCCCGGTACGGTCTCGCTGGCGCTGGCTAAAAAGATACCAATAATTTACGGCGTAGATTACAGCCAGGGAATGCTGAGCGTTGCTGCCCGCCGCGCTGTGCAAATGAACGCCCGTCACGTACAGTGGGTGCAGCGGGCCTGGGAAGAACACTGGGATGATTTACCCCAGTGCGATATCGCCGTCGCCTCGCGCTCTACGCTGGTTGCCGATATGCGCCAGGCAATGACCAAACTGAATAATCAGGCCCGGCTGCGGGTTTACACCACCCATCTCGTCAGTTCATCTTTCGTTTCCCCCTCCATTCAACGTGCGCTGGGCCGCGAGGTGATTGAGCTTCCCAACTATATCTATGCGCTTAATGTCCTGTATCAGATGGGGATCCACGCGCACGTCGATTTTATCCGCGGCCCCAACTGTCAGCAGGACAACAGTACCTGGACGCGCTTTCTGGAAAACGTGCGCTGGAGTATGGGCGAACTAAGCGCCGACGAGGTCGAACGTCTGGAAACCTGGTATCAGCAGCAGGATCCACGCGCGATTGCCCCTGCCAGCCGTGACTGGGCGCTTATCTGGTGGGACAGCGTCCCACGGGAGGCGCTGCGATGATCTACTTTTCGCAGGCGCAAACCGACGCGCTGCTGCTGGAAGATATTCAGGGCGGCGATCTGACTACCCGCGCGTTGGGAATTGGCGCACAGCCGGGCGTTATGGCGTTTTACCATCGCCAGGGCGGGTGTGTTAGCGGCACCGCCGTTGCCAGACAAATGCTGACGTCATTAGGGCTGACAGTCAGCGACATGGTGGCCGATGGTGAACAGGTAAGTGCAGGACAGCGATTGATTTGTGCGCATGGGAATGCGGCGGCGCTGCACCAGGGCTGGAAAGCGGTACAAAATGTCCTGGAGTGGAGCTGCGGAGTTTCGGGCTATCTTGAGAGCATGTTGAGCCAACTGCGCCAACGCTATCCTGATGGGCAGATTGCCTGCACCCGCAAAGCCATTCCCGGCACGCGTTCGTTGGCGACTCAGGCAATACTCGCCGCCGGGGGCATTATTCATCGCGGAGGATGCGCCGAAACGGTGCTGCTGTTCGCTAATCACCGCCGTTTTCTTACCAACCCAAACGACTGGACAAACGCGGTTGCGCGCTTACGCAGCCATGCGCCAGAAAAAAAGATCGTCGTCGAGGCGGATACGCCAGATGAAGCATTAGCCGCGCTACGCGCCGCGCCCGATATTCTGCAACTCGACAAATTCACCCCTGAGCAGGCGACAGACATTGCCCGCCTGGCACCTTCACTGGCCCCCCATTGCACGCTGGCGCTGACTGGCGGCATTACCCTCGCCTCGCTGGCGGGTTATCTCGACTGTGGCATCAGGCTCTTTATCACTTCCGCACCTTATTACGCTCCACCTGCGGATATCAAAGTTAACCTGAGCCCGGACGCACGTGGCATATAACATTAAAAAATGGACTAACAATAATGAATTTCAACAAAAGTTGTCTTTACACAGCCCTGTCGTTTGCTTTCGCGCACAGTGCTTTTGCTGGGCAAGAAAGCGAAACCATGACCGTCTGGTCAAGCCCGGCCTCTGCGGCAACCACTACGGTTCTCGGCCAGGAAACGATCCAACAGTTGGATAAACAAAACGTGGCGCAGGCGCTAAGCGTCGTCCCCGGCGTGGTGCTGCAAAAGTCGGGCAACCGCAATGAGCAGCAGGTGAAAGTGCGCGGTTTTGACAGCCGTCAGGTTCCCGTCTTTTTTGACGGTGTGCCGGTGTACATCCCCTATGACGGCAACCTCGATTTAGGCCGTTTTCTGACATCCGATATCGCTTCAGTTGAAGTTTCCAAAGGCTACTCATCTCTGCTACAAGGGCCTAACCAGATGGGCGGTGCCATTAATATCACCACCAAAAAGCCCACCAAACCAATTGAAGGCAGCATCGGCTATCGCCAGGGCTGGAGTCGTAGCAAAGACAACGCTCACGATATGCACGCTTCATTTGGCGCGAGTAACGATCTGGGTTATATCCAGCTCAGCGGCAGCCAGTTGAAGCAGGATTTCCTTGGCTTACCGCACGGCGTGGACAATCCGGTTGCGGGTAGTCACGGCAAGATTGCCAACTCGTCCGCCGATGATAAACGCGGCATCGTGAAGCTGGGCTTTACCCCTCGCGGCGATGATGAATATGTCCTGACCTATATAAATCAGGACGGTGAAAAAGATAACCCACCATATGCCGGAACCAGCAATCAGAAATCACGCTACTGGCAATGGCCACAGTACGATAAAGAGAGCTATTACTATCAGGGCACCACCCATCTGGGCGATCGTTTCACTCTGAAAAGCCGTCTGTATCGCGATACCTTTGAAAATACGTTGATGATGTACAACTCGCTTGCCGATCTGAAAAACAAAAAAGGCAACTACAGTCATTATTCAGACTATAGCGATGGAGCTGGCCTGCAGCTCGCTGCGGATATGCGTGAAAACGACCTGCTCTCTTTCGCCGTAAACTGGAAGGATGATGTTCACCGCGAGAAAGGCGCACCGAATGCGGCTTACGACCGTTACGAAGACCGTACCTGGTCTGTTGCCAGTGAATATCAGTGGGCGGCGGCGGATAATGTCGATGTAGTGGCGGGAATAAGCTATGACTGGCGTGACAGTCTGGAAGGCATGAAGCACGAAAAAAATGGTAGCGTCACCCACTATGATGACAACAATCAGTCGGCCTTCAACTGGCAGATGATGACCAAATATCACTTCGAAAATGCAGACACATTAGCGCTGTCCTATTCTGACAGAACGCGTTTCCCTACGTTGAAAGAACGCTACACGACCTCAAAACCGGCCTATAACCAGGTGGCGCTGGTCAATCCGCAGCTTAAACCTGAACGAGCCCACAGCGTGGATCTGACCTGGAATGGGTCACTTAGTCAGAACTGGGGATTCGAAGCCAGCGTGTATTACAACCGCATCAGCGACGCCATCCTTTCACACAATATTGATGCCGACACCATCCAGAATCAGAACAGTGGCCGGGTGGATTACACCGGTCTGGATGCAGGCGTTAAAGGTAAAGTCTTTGATATGCTGGATGTCGGTCTGAGCTACGGCCTTATTCATGCAGACGTCAAACGCAGCGACATCGGCAAGATTACCGACCTGCCAACGCAAACCCTGACTGCCTGGATGACGCTGAAGCCATGGGATCCGCTCAGTATTACGCTGTCAGAAGAGGCCCGTTCGTCGAGCTATAGCAATAGCGACGGCTCACAGAAAGCCGCTGGTTTCGCCATTACCCATTTACGCGCTGACTACGCCATCGGTCACGGATTCAGCGTTAACGCGTCGGTCAATAACCTGTTCGATACGCAGTACGTTTATAGTGAAGGATTTATTGAAGAAGGCCGTAATTACTGGGCGGGGATTGAGTATCAGTTCTGACTTAGCAATACAGAGAAACGGCCCCCGCGGGGGCCGTTCGATTAATCTCGCCGCACCAGTCGGAAGACACCCAGCACAACAATCGCGCCTACCACGGCCACCAGGAAGCTGTGGAGATTAAACCCGCTGACATCGCCGCCGATACCAAACATCGTTGCCAGCCATCCACCGACCACAGCACCGACAACACCGAGAATACAGGTCAGGATAAATCCACCGCCATCGCGCCCCGGCATAATCAGTTTGGCGATAACCCCCGCAATCAGACCAAAAATAATCCAGGCAATAATTCCCATTTTCAGGCCCTCTTTCCAGTGAACGCACGCGCAAGACATTCTTGCGCCAGCCTTTAAAGTATAGGCAAACCATCGCTATATGCTGTTTTCACGCAGACTTAATTCATTGGCGTTGGTAAAAAATTTCATCCATTTGTATTAAGTTCCGTTGATTGATGCCGATAATCCAACGACAAACCAGGCATCCGGGAGTCATTAGGTGTGAGTAACTACAATGAGCAGTTCCTGAAGCAAAATCCGTTAGCGGTGTTAGGTGTACTTCGGGACTTAAAATCGCAGCAGGTTCCACTGCGTATCTCCTGGTCGGGCGGCCAGTTCATCAGCAAAGTTCTGGCCGTCAGCCCGGACGAGCTGGTCATGGATTTTGGTAGCCAGGAATATGAAAACCAGGCCGTACAGCGGGCCAGTCAGATCTCGATTATCGCCGAAACGCAGGGAGCCAAAGTAGAATTCACCCTGCCACAGTTAAAAAAAGGTGAGTATCAGCAACTGCCAGCGTTTATTTCATCCTTGCCGCCTTCCCTGTGGTTTGTTCAGCGTCGGGAATATTTCCGCATCGGCGCTCCGCTGCATCCTCCCTATCGCTGCACGGCAAAAATGCCGGACAACAGCACGCTGTGCTTTCGCTTATTCGATTTGTCGCTTGGCGGTATGGGCGGGCTGTTAGAAACGGCAAAACCAGAAGGACTGGTAGAAGGTATACGCTTCGCGCAGGTTGAACTGAACATGGAACAATGGGGAGTGTATCACGTTGACGCCCAGCTTATTTCCATTAGCGAACGCAAAGTTATCGACAGTAAAAACGAAACCATTACCACTCCCCGCCTGAGCTTTCGTTTTCTCAACGTCGGCCCGGCGGTGGAGCGGAACTTACAGCGGATTATTTTTTCCCTTGAGCGCGAGGCCCGGGAAAAGTCGAACAAAGTGCGCGATTAACATCACCTGAATTACATTACATCCAGCGCTTGCTGAAGCTTCCAGATATAGCGCGGAGCTTGCGGCGCCGGATGATTGTCCGCAACATGTTCAATAAATTCATCCGGGCTGAGATCGTTGATCTTATTGATGGCTTTCTTCCTGTCGGAAGAGAACGTTCGCAGCAATGCTCCCGCTCCGTTAGCGTACGATACTACCAGTGCATACTGCATCACCTGCGGATCCTCAATCCCTGCCAGCGGCCCGGTCTCCAGAATGCTCAGGTATGCGGCCCCCATGGAGATATTGCGTTCGGGGTTTTTCAACTCGCTGGTCGACGGCTCTCCGCTCCATCCCATGCGACGATAAACATCGCGGCCTGAAGTCGAGGCTTTTAACTGCATCAGACCAATAGCATTAGACTTACTGACCGCATTCGGATTACCGCCTGATTCAATGGCAATAATAGCAGTAATCAATTGTGGACTGACACCCCAGGCCGCACCGGCTTTTTCACTGATCGGCATCCATTGCATTGCGCGTTTAACCGGAACTTCAGCATTCCACGGCGGGTTTTTGTAATCATGTTTTGAACTACAGCCCGCAAGTAATACAACCAAAAAAGCAAACCATCTCAATTTCACGTCATCTATCCTTATAGCCGGAACCTGTCGCTGAGGTGACAACGACATACCTACGCGGCATGATATACATTTGGTTTTAGTTGTAGCAAGGAAATGCCATGTCCCGGTTTCACTTAATTGCCCCGTCGGGCTACTGTATCAATCAGCAGGCTGCGTTACGTGGGCTTGCACGTCTTACTGAGGCCGGTCATCAGGTCGATAATTCAGCGGTCATTGCGCGCCGCTGCCAGCGTTTTGCGGGTACTGAGGCAGAAAGGCTTGCTGATGTGAACTCGCTCGTTAATCTGAAAACCCCCGATACCATTGTGATGGCGGTACGTGGCGGCTATGGCGCGAGCCGTTTACTGGAAGATATTGACTGGCAAGGGCTGGCAGCCCGCCAGCAACAAGATCCGCTGCTGCTGTGCGGGCACAGCGATTTTACGGCGATCCAGTGTGGTCTACTGGCTCAAGGGAATGTGATTAGCTTCAGCGGCCCGATGCTGGCGGCCAACTTCGGTGCCGAGGAGATAAACGCATTCACCGAGCACCATTTCTGGCAAGCATTGCGTAATGCCCAATTCACCCTCGAATGGCAGGGTGACGGTCCGCAGTGCGCGACTGAAGGTACACTGTGGGGCGGAAATCTGGCGATGATCATTTCGCTGATGGGTACACCGTGGATGCCGGCCATCAAAAACGGCATTTTGGTGCTGGAAGACATTAACGAGCATCCATTCCGTGTCGAGCGCATGCTGCTGCAACTGTACCACGCGGGAATACTGGCCCAGCAAAACGCCATTATCCTCGGCAGTTTTAGCGGCAGCGCGCCGAATGATTACGACGCTGGTTACAATCTTGATTCAGTTTGTGATTTTCTGCGCACCAGGCTGTCCGTTCCGTTGATCGGCGGCCTCGATTTTGGCCATGAACAACGCACCGTCACCCTGCCGCTGGGAGCCAAAGCGGTGCTGAAAAACGATAAAAACAGCACTCAGCTCACCTTAAGTGGGCATCCGGTACTAAAATCGTAAAAAAAGCGGCTAATGGGGCTAAGTAAAACGCTGTTTCTGTCGTTATTATGGTAGGGTTTATTAATACGAAACAGCGTAATTCAGGAGTAACCGAACGTTGGATGCCGCAGCAATTATTAGCCTTTTTATTTTGGGTTCCGTTCTCGTCACCTGCAGTATCTTACTCAGTTCATTCTCATCACGTCTCGGTATCCCAATTCTGGTGATATTTCTCGCTATCGGTATGTTAGCGGGTGTGGATGGTATTGGCGGCATACCTTTCGATAACTATCCTTTCGCCTACATGGTGAGCAACCTGGCACTGGCGGTTATCCTACTCGACGGTGGCATGCGCACTCAGGCCAGCTCTTTTCGCGTTGCGTTAGGCCCGGCGCTATCGTTGGCGACGGTCGGTGTGCTGATTACTTCCGGACTCACTGGCATGATGGCCGTGTTTTTGACCATCACACTCATCGCCATGATCCAAAATCACGAGACCGGCTTAAGCTGGATGTTCGCGGTGCACATTATCCAGCAGTTTGGCTTAGGAATCGCTATCGGTCTTGGCGGTGGATATATGCTCCAGCAGATGATTAACCGCATTTCTCTGCCTGCCGGACTGTATCCACTCTTGGCGTTAAGCGGTGGGATCCTGATTTTTGCCCTGACCACTGCGCTGGAAGGCAGCGGTATTCTGGCGGTTTATCTGTGTGGTTTCCTGCTGGGGAATCGCCCCATCCGCAACCGATTTGGTATCCTGCAAAACTTCGACGGTCTGGCCTGGCTGGCGCAAATCGCCATGTTCCTGGTGCTTGGACTGCTGGTTACGCCGTCCGACCTGCTGCCTATCGCAATCCCTGCGCTGATTTTGTCTGCGTGGATGATATTCATTGCCCGCCCGCTTTCGGTCTTCGCCGGACTGCTGCCGTTTCGTGGCTTTAATCTGCGCGAGCGTATTTTCATCAGTTGGGTGGGTTTGCGCGGCGCGGTGCCGATCATCCTCGCCGTCTTCCCAATGATGGCGGGCCTGGAGAACGCGCGCCTGTTCTTTAACGTCGCCTTCTTCGTGGTACTGATCTCGTTGCTGTTTCAGGGAACGTCACTTTCATGGGCCGCGAAAAAAGCCAAGGTGGTGGTCCCTCCCGTCGGCTGGCCCGTTTCGCGCATTGGTCTCGATATTCACCCAGATAACCCGTGGGAGCAGTTTGTTTATCAGCTCAGCGCAGATAAGTGGTGTGTGGGTGCCGCGCTGCGCGACCTGCATATGCCGGAAGAAACGCGAATAGCCGCCCTGTTTCGTGACAACGTGCTGTTTCACCCCTCCGGCAGCACGCGTCTGCGCGAAGGCGACGTATTGTGTGTTATTGGTCGCGAGCGCGATCTCCCAGCTCTCGGCAAGCTATTCAGCCAGTCGCCACCGGTGTCGTTAGACCAGCGCTTCTTCGGTGATTTTATTCTGGAAGCCAGCGCGAAATATGCCGATGTGGCGCTGATTTATGGCCTGGATGATGGCACAGAGTATCGTGATAAGCAGCAAACGCTGGGTGAAATTGTCCAGCATCTGCTTGGTGCCGCGCCGGTCGTCGGTGACCAGGTGGAATTCGCTGGCATGATCTGGACGGTGGCCGAGAAGGAAGATAATGCAGTGCTGAAGGTCGGTGTTCGCGTTGCTGAAGACGAGGATGAGTAAAGAGGATGTTGTTTGCCGGGTGGCGGCAGCGCCTTACCCGGCAAACAAAAGTTACACCGTCACAACCGGTACGCGCAGCGCCAAAGAACACATCAACTCGTAGCCCACCGTTCCTGCTGAGGTAGCTACATCATCAATTTTAATCTCTTTGCCCCACAGCTCTACCGGTGTCCCGATCCCTGCCTGCGGGCACGGTGTCAGATCTACCGCCAGCATATCCATTGAGACTGTCCCCACCGTCCAGGTACGTACACCGTCCACCAGCACAGGCGTTCCGCTTGGCGCATGGCGCGGATAACCGTCTGCATAGCCGGTCGCCACTATTCCAATGCGCTGCTCGCCGCTGGCGGTGTAACGGCCACCGTAACCCACCCGATCGCCAGCTTTCAGCGTTTGTATGCCGATTATCTCGCTGCTCAGAGTCATCACTGGCTTCAGGCCGGTGTTGGCGATGTCCCGCCATTGTCCCGAAGGCGACGCACCATACAAAATAATGCCCGGACGGACCCAGTCATAATGCGCTTCAGGGTGCCACAGCGTGGCGGCCGAATTCGACAGTGACCGTCTGCACTCCAGTCCTTCTGTTGCCTGCGCAATACGCGCCATTGCTTCCTGGATACCTTCCGGGTGCTCTGCATCTGCAAAATGCGACATCAGCGTCATTTCGCCGACGTTGGGCATCGCCCGCAGCTGTTGCCAGACCGTTGGAACTCTTTCCGGTAAAAACCCAAGCCGGTTCATACCGCTGTTCACCTTCAGGTAAACATCGAGCGGTGCTTTGAGGCGGGCATTCTGCAATGCTTTTAGCTGCCAGTTACTGTGTACACAGGTGGTCAGTCGATAATTGTCATATACCGTCAGGTCTTCAGCGTGGAAAAAACCCTCCAGCATGAGTATCGGGCCTTTCCATCCGCGCTCGCGCAGGGTTATCGCCTCTTCAAGATTGAGCATGGCAAAACCATCGGTTGTGCCCAGCGCATTCCAGACGCGTTCAATGCCGTGTCCATATGCATTGGCTTTCACCACCGACCAGACGCGAGCGTCCGGCGCTGCCTGGCGGGTAATGGTCAGATTTTGTTTCAACGCCTGCAGGTCAATGCTGGCCAGTATCGGGCGGGTCATCTCACGTCCTTATCAGTTATGTGCGCCATGTAAATGTCGTGGACGAGAGGGGGTAAACCCCGGACTGTAACGCGCCACGCTCAGATCGTCATAAGGTATGGCTGGCGTACGGCCAGAAAGGATATCGCTCAGCAACTGACCGGAACCGCAGGCCATGGTCCAGCCCAGCGTGCCGTGGCCGGTATTGAGCAGCAGATTCTTAAAGCGGGTGCGCCCCACCACCGGCGTACCGTCCGGCGTCATCGGACGCAGTCCGGTCCAGAAGGTTGCCTGCTCCACATGACCACCGCGCGGGAAGAGATCGCGTACGACCATTTCCAGCGTTTCACGACGAGGTTGTAGCAGCTCTGTATTAAAACCGACAATCTCCGCCATGCCGCCAACCCGAATACGATTGTCAAAGCGGGTAATAGCGATTTTGTAGGTTTCATCAAGGATAGTAGAAACCGGCGCACCGTCGTCTTGCGCTACCGGAATAGTCAACGAATAGCCTTTGAGCGGATAGACCGGGATATCAACGATCCCTTTCAGCATCGCCGTGGAATACGAACCAAACGCCATCACATAGGCATCGGCTTTGATAATCTCTTCGCCGCACTGGACGCCATAAATCTGCTCACCATCGCTCAGCAGCTTATCGACCGGGGTGTTAAAGCGAAACTTAACGCCCGCCTGCTCCGCCATCTGCGCCAGACGCTGGGTAAACAACTGGCAGTCGCCGGTTTCATCATTCGGTAAACGCAGACCGCCGGTCAGTTTGTGCGCTACTTCTGCCAGTGCCGGTTCGACTTCCGCCAGACGATTTGCTTCCAGGAGCTGATATGGCACGCCAGCGTCTTCGAGCACGGCGATGTCGCGAGTGGCGTTCTCATACTGTTGAGCGGTACGGAACAGTTGCAGGGTTCCGCCCTGACGTCCTTCATACTCAATACCGGTAGAGGCGCGCAGCGCTTTCAGACAATCACGGCTGTATTCCGCCAGTCGCACCATGCGTCCTTTATTTTCCATGTAGTGGCTAGTGTCGCAGTTGCGCAGCATCTGCCACATCCATTTCAACTGGAACTGGGTTCCGTCAAGACGAACGGCCAGCGGAGCGTGGCGCTGAAACATCCATTTGATTGCTTTAAGCGGTACGCCTGGTGCCGCCCATGGTGCCGCATAACCTGGAGATATTTGCCCCGCGTTCGCCGCACTGGTTTCCAGTGCCGGACCGGGCTCACGATCAATGACGGTGACATCGTGTCCAGCCTGACTTAAGTACCAGGCGCTGGTCACGCCAACGACACCACTTCCCAGTATGACAACTCGCATAGCCACTCCGTTAACAGTAAAAGAACAATCATCTAATTACATCTTGATAACTCAGTTGAAAATATTATTCAACATATGGCTTTTTTATGGTGACTTATCTCACATATAGCGGTGATGGCGGGGAACTCTCTGCTTTGGCATCTCCTGCTGTGCGTTATTTTTATCCAGCATAAAATTTTGCGGCAATGCCGTTTTTCAACGCCTCGCTAACGAGAAATCGCAAAGAAAAAATTTCTGCCGCAGCACGTTTTTTAACACCATGATCTATGCTTGAAATGAGGTACTCCAGACAGAGAGTGCCGCCAACAATGAGGGTGCGCGAATGGCTACGATTGATTCCATGAACAAGGACAGCACACGGTTAAGCGATGGACCCGACTGGACGTTTGATCTGCTGGATGTCTATCTGGCAGAGATAGACCGCGTGGCGAAACTCTACAGACTGGATACCTACCCGCACCAAATCGAGGTGATCACCTCCGAACAGATGATGGACGCTTACTCCAGCGTCGGGATGCCGATCAACTATCCTCACTGGTCGTTTGGTAAAAAGTTTATTGAAACCGAGCGCTTGTATAAGCATGGTCAGCAGGGACTGGCCTATGAGATTGTTATCAACTCCAATCCGTGTATCGCGTATCTGATGGAGGAGAACACCATCACCATGCAGGCGCTGGTGATGGCGCATGCCTGCTACGGACACAACTCCTTCTTCAAAAACAACTACCTGTTTCGTAGCTGGACGGATGCCAGTTCCATCGTCGATTACCTAATCTTCGCACGAAACTATATAACCCAGTGTGAAGAACGCTACGGGGTGGATGAAGTCGAAAAGCTCCTCGACTCCTGCCATGCGCTGATGAACTACGGCGTTGACCGTTACAAACGCCCGCAAAAAATCTCCCTACAGGAAGAGAAAGCCCGGCAGAAAAGTCGTGAAGAGTATCTGCAAAGTCAGGTCAATATGTTGTGGCGCACGCTGCCGAAGAAAGAGGAAGAGAAAAGCGTGGCGGAAACCCGGCGTTATCCCTCTGAGCCACAAGAAAACCTGCTGTATTTCATGGAGAAGAACGCCCCGCTACTGGAGTCCTGGCAACGCGAAGTGCTGCGCATTGTACGCAAGGTCAGCCAGTATTTTTATCCGCAGAAACAGACGCAGGTGATGAACGAGGGCTGGGCCACTTTCTGGCATTACACCATCCTGAACCACCTTTATGATGAAGGTAAAGTCACCGAACGGTTTATGCTGGAGTTTCTGCATAGCCATACCAATGTGGTATTTCAGCCACCCTACAACAGCCCGTGGTATAGCGGGATAAACCCTTATGCCCTGGGGTTTGCCATGTTCCAGGATATCAAACGTATTTGTCAGTCGCCGACCGAGGAGGACAAATATTGGTTCCCGGATATAGCGGGTTCCGACTGGCTGGAAACCCTGCATTTCGCGATGCGCGATTTCAAAGATGAAAGTTTTATCAGCCAGTTCCTGTCACCGAAGGTAATGCGCGATTTCCGCCTGTTCACCGTGCTGGATGACGATCGTCACAACTATCTGGAGATTTCTGCGATTCATAACGAGGAAGGATATCGTGAGATCCGCAACAGGTTGTCGTCGCAATACAACCTGAGCAACCTGGAGCCGAATATTCAAATCTGGAATGTCGATCTGCGTGGCGACCGTTCGCTCACCTTGCGCTATATTCCGCATAACCGCGCACCGTTGGATAAAGGACGCAAAGAAGTGCTCAAGCATGTACACCGGCTTTGGGGTTTTGATGTGATGCTGGAGCAGCAGAATGAAGATGGCAGCGTGGAGCTGTTGGAGCGTTGTCCGCCAAGGATGAACGGTCTGTAAATCTTATTGCCGGAGGCGGTGTAAACACCTTATCCGGCCTACGAAGTGCATGCATTCCAGGCCGGATAAGACGCTTTGGCGTTGCCATCCGGCTTTGAGCGATTAACGGCCCTGAATCGCCAAATCGCCCGGCAGGTTCTTCTGCATACGATGCCAAATCTCGCCACTGTCGTGACCGTAGCGACGCACCGTTTCATACACCTGCTCATGAGCACCCTGCTCGCAGAGTTCTGACAGCTTGTGGTAGAAGCTCAGCGCCAGCGCGCGCGCTTCCGGGTTGGCAAAATAATGGCGGCCAATGCGGGTATATAATCCTTTCATACCGTTGAGGATCAAACCGTAAATCGGATTGCCGGAGGCAAATGCCAGACCGCGGAAAATGTTATAGTCCAGATCGGCAAATGCGTCAGCGTGGTCAGCCACCTGATTTGCCGTCGCCAGAACCTCCTGTGCTTTATCAGGATGCTGGCGAAACGCAGTACGAACAAAGATCGTCGAAATATTGGTACGCACAGACAGCAGATTATCAATCAGCTGCGGGACACTCTCGTGATCGAGGCGCGCCAGCGTTTCAAGAATATTCAGCCCGGAGGTTTCCCAGAAGTTATTCACCTTCGTCGGTTTGCCGTGTTGAATGGTCAACCAGCCATCTCGCGCCAGACGCTGCAATACTTCGCGTAGCGTGGTACGTGTCACCCCAATAAGTTCGGAGAGTTCACGTTCAGCGGGCAAAATAGTGCCAGGTGGGAAGCGGTTATTCCAGATACTTTCAATGATGTACTCTTCCGCGAACCCAGCCGGGCTTTGCGCCTTAATGACCATAGTAAAAATTCCATTACACAGCAAAACATAGTTACACACATCATACCAGATGGGTATCTTAGCTGATAGCTGACGCAATGAAGAAAAAGTGGATCAAGGCTTCATTTTCCAAATAACGCTACAGTACAGCCAACCTTGCCAGTCTTGTGAATAGCTTGCCTGTACTCCCTCCTCCCGCTAAGCTTTGCGGTCAAACATAAAAATATGATTTCATTTTTAAAGGTAGGGAAATCACCATGGAGCTATCATGGGGCCGCGCGATGTGGCGCAATTTTTTAGGTCAATCACCAGACTGGTACAAACTTGCACTGCTTGTCTTCTTAGTCGTTAACCCGATTATTTTTTTCATCAACCCCTTTATCGCCGGCTGGTTGCTGGTGGCCGAGTTCATTTTCACGCTGGCGATGGCGTTAAAATGCTACCCACTGCTGCCTGGCGGGCTGTTGGCTATCGAAGCTGTCATTATTGGTATGACCAGCGCAACGCATGTTCGTGAAGAGGTTGCCGCAAACCTTGAGGTGTTATTGCTGCTGATGTTTATGGTGGCAGGCATCTACTTTATGAAGCAGCTGCTACTGTTTATTTTCACGCGTCTGCTACTCACTATTCGCTCCAAAACGCTGCTGTCGCTGGCATTTTGTGTTGCGGCCGCTTTCCTCTCGGCGTTCCTTGATGCGCTGACCGTCGTGGCCGTGGTAATCAGCGTTGCGGTCGGTTTTTATGGCATCTACCATCGCGTTGCCTCTTCCCGCGCGGAAGACAACAACATGCTCGATGACAGCCATATCGATCAGCACAATAAGGTCGTTCTTGAGCAGTTCCGTGGTTTTCTGCGTAGCCTGATGATGCACGCGGGTGTCGGTACGGCGTTAGGCGGCGTGATGACCATGGTGGGCGAGCCACAAAACCTGATTATCGCCAAAGCGGCTGGCTGGCATTTTGGCGACTTCTTCCTGCGCATGTCGCCGGTTACCGTCCCGGTACTGATTTGCGGCCTGTTAACCTGTGTACTGGTCGAGAAATTGCGCTGGTTTGGCTATGGCGAAACGCTGCCGGAGACCGTCCGTGATGTCCTGCAACAGTTTGACGATCAGAGCCGCCAGCAACGTACCCGCCAGGACAAAATCAAACTGATTGTCCAGGCGATTATTGGCGTCTGGCTGGTAGTTGCGTTGGCCCTGCATCTGGCAGAAGTAGGATTGATCGGTTTGTCGGTCATCATTCTGGCAACCTCCTTGACAGGAGTCACCGACGAACATGCGATAGGTAAAGCCTTTACCGAGTCGCTGCCCTTCACCGCCCTGCTGACCGTGTTCTTCTCTGTTGTTGCGGTGATTATCGATCAACAGCTCTTTTCGCCGATCATTCAGTTCGTATTGCAATCCTCAGAACATGCCCAACTGACGCTGTTCTATCTCTTCAATGGCCTACTGTCTTCTATTTCTGATAACGTATTTGTCGGCACCATTTACATTAACGAGGCCAAAGCCGCGCTGGAACAGGGGACCATCAGCCTCAATCAGTATGAGCTGTTAGCGGTGGCGATCAATACCGGGACCAACCTGCCTTCGGTGGCCACGCCAAACGGCCAGGCTGCATTCCTGTTCCTGCTGACCTCTGCACTGGCGCCGTTAATTCGCCTCTCGTATGGTCGCATGGTGTGGATGGCTCTGCCTTATACTCTCGTCCTGACGCTCGTCGGTCTGCTTTGCGTCGAGTTCACGCTTGTCCCGGTGACCGAGTGGATGACCCAAACGGGCTGGTTAGCTACACTTTCATAACAATTAACCGGGCAAATCACTGCCCGGTTTGACTTTTTGCATGATAATTATCCGATTACGCAAATTTTCAATTCCCGCTAGTGGCGCATAAAGTGAATTGGTTTAAACTGCGGTCTCTACGCATGTTGCAGGGAAATGATTATGTTGCGATTTTTAAACCAGTGCTCCCGAGGTCGTGGGGCATGGTTATTGTTGGCGTTAACCGCCTTTGCGCTGGAGCTCGTTGCGCTGTGGTTCCAGCACGTCATGCTGCTAAAACCTTGCGTGTTGTGTATTTACGAACGTAGCGCATTATTTGGCGTGATGGGTGCAGGGCTGGTGGGTGCTATTGCACCAAAAACACCGCTGCGTTATGTGGCGATGATAATCTGGATTTACAGTGCCTGGCGCGGACTTCAGTTAGCATATGAGCACACCATGATTCAGCTGCACCCATCCCCGTTTATGACCTGTGATTTTGCCGCTCGCTTCCCAAGCTGGCTGCCATTGGACAAATGGCTGCCGCAGGTGTTTTTAGCGTCCGGTGACTGTGCTGAGCGTCAGTGGTCTTTTTTAACCCTGGAAATGCCGCAGTGGCTGTTGGGGATCTTCGCCGCCTACATGGTAGTCGCCGTGCTGGTGGTGATAGCACAGCCGTTCAAACCGAAAAAACGTGACCTCTTCGGTCGCTAACAGAGACGCTCCTTCGGGAGCGTTTTTTTTGGCTTAAATTCATTGCCTGCTGGCATCTATAAGATGTATATTAAATACATCTTATAGATGCCACACCAAGGAGATGTCTTATGTCCCATTTACGCATCCCGGCAAACTGGAAAGTTAAACGCTCTACTCCCTTCTTTACCAAAGACAATGTCCCCGCAGCACTTCTTTCTCACCATAACACTGCAGCAGGCGTTTTTGGCCAGCTTTGTGTGATGGAAGGTACGGTAACGTATTACGGTTTTGCCAATGAAGACGCAAAAGAGCCTGAAGTAAAAGTGGTGATTAATGCCGGTCAGTTCGCGACCAGCCCGCCGCAGTACTGGCATCGCGTTGAATTAAGCGACGACGCCCAATTCAACATCAATTTCTGGGTTGAAGATGACAACCATGGAGATGAGATGTATCAGGCGAAAAAGTCTTAAGCCCTTACGCCTGCTAATCGATGGGCGGCTTAGTCCGCCCATGAAGGTTTGTTCAAAATATGGTCCTGCCAGTCACGCACTTCCGATTCTTTCACCGCAATATGACGTACTGAAATACGCTCGCCGTGCATTGCCGCTTTGGACCCCGTCAGCAGTGGATGCCACTCCGGCAGCCCTTTACCTTCCGCTAACAGACGATACGCACAGGTCATCGGCAGCCATTCAAAGGTAGGCAGATTATCGCGCGTCAGTTTGATACAGTCAGGCTCGTACTCGAATCGGCGTTCGTAATTACGGCATTGACAGGTTTTGATATTGAGCTGCTTACACGCGACGTTGGTAAAATAAATTTCGTCGGTGTCTTCATCCATCAGCTTATGCAGGCAGCATTGACCACACCCGTCACATAATGACTCCCACTCGGCATCGGTCATTTCATCCAGGGTTTTACTTTGCCAGAAAGGTATGTCGCTCATCAGGGTATCCGCTATTGCAATAAAGCTGCACCTTATAACCAGTCTGGCACGCTGATGCAAGTTTTGCCGCCCGAAAAGGCGGCAAGAAGAGATTACAGCACGCGTGTCGTCAGCGTTTGACCATGAAAACTGATGGCCAGCTCATCACCGCTGTTTAACGGCCCAACACCTGCTGGCGTCCCCGTCAACACAACATCGCCCGCTTTGAGGGTAAAGAAACGACTCATATAGGCAATCAAAGGAACGATTTGATGGATCATATCCGCCGTGGAGCCGTGCTGGCGTGTTTCACCGTTGACCGTTAACCCCAGCATCGTATCCTGCGGATCGCCGTTAAACTCGGCCACCGGAATAAACCCCGACAGCGGACAAGAGTTATCAAAACCCTTCGCTTTTTCCCACGGCTGCCCCGCTTTCTTCATTTTGCCCTGAATATCACGCAGGGTCAGATCCAACGCGACGCCATAGCCCGCGATGGCTTTGCGCACATGTTCTTCCGTCGCCTGACGTAGGGTCGCGCCAATCAGTACCGCCAGCTCAACTTCATGGTGAACTGAACCCATATCAGATGGGATCACCAGCGGCTGGCGCAAATCGCACAGCGCAGTTTCCGGTTTGATAAACAACACCGGCTCTTCCGGAGGGGTTCCGCCCATCTCTTTAATGTGGTTGGCATAGTTACTCCCTACGCAAACCACCTTACTCACCGGATAATCCAGCAGAGCACCATGCCAGTTATGATGTTGATACATTATTTTCCCCTAACGTAGTTATCGATTTCAGGTACTGCATCGATGGGGCGTGCTGCTGCCGGATGCAGTTTAACGTTTCGCGTCTGGTGTATTTTGTTTCGCCGCAGCCAGATGCTGTTTAAGTAAATCTTCTGGCGGTGGTGGTATTTGTAAATAATAGCCCTGCTCGGTGAGTGCCTGTTTTACTTTTTCCAGATCGGCATTAACGAGCTTTTTACGGCCATCAAGCGGCAACATCATTGCCAGCGTCGGCTGACCAAATCCTTTCATCAGTTCTTCAGGAACTCGCGAGAAATCGTCTTTTTTTTCGACATATAAATAGGTCTGGTCACGTTTACTGCTTCGGTAGATCACACAAAACATATCTTTTACTCTGAATTCACGGAATGGTGGCTTGCCTCAATATAATACTGACTATAACATGCCTTATAGTCTTCGGAATATCACCCCGCGCTGGGGATGATAAATAGCAAATTGAGTAAGGCCAGGATGTCAAACACGCCAATCGAGCTTAAAGGCAGTAGCTTCACCTTATCAGTGGTTCACTTACATGAAGCAGAACCCGAGGTTATTCGTCAGGCGTTGGAAGACAAAATCGCGCAGGCACCTGCTTTTTTAAAACATGCTCCCGTCGTGGTTAACGTGAGTGGTCTTGAAACCCCAGTAAACTGGTCAGCGTTGCAGAAAGTTGTCGCGTCTACTGGATTGCGCATTATCGGCGTTAGCGGATGCAAAGACGCCAGACTCAAGGCTGAAATCGACGAAATGGGTCTTCCTTTACTGACTGAAGGTAAAGAAAAAGCTATTCGTCCTGCGCCCGTTGAGGCCCCGGCTCACGTCGCTCCGCCGCAAAACGTTACTCCCATCACAAAAACACGATTAATAAATGTGCCGGTTCGTTCCGGTCAGCGCATTTATGCACCACAATGTGATCTGATTGTTACAAGCCACGTCAGTGCAGGCGCAGAGCTTATCGCTGATGGCAATATTCATGTTTATGGAATGATGAGAGGCCGTGCGTTGGCAGGCGCTAGCGGTGATCGGGAAGCGCAAATTTTTTGTACCCATCTGACGGCAGAACTGGTGTCTATCGCAGGTGTTTATTGGCTGAGTGATAAAATCCCAGCAGAATTTTATGGCAAAGCGGCACGTCTGCAATTAGCAGAGAACGCTTTGACAGTTCAACCGTTGAATTGATCCCTTTTTAACAAGGAATTTCTATGGCACGCATTATTGTTGTTACTTCGGGTAAAGGGGGCGTTGGCAAAACCACCTCCAGCGCGGCCATCGCTACAGGTTTGGCCCAGAAGGGAAAGAAAACTGTCGTTATTGATTTTGATATCGGCCTGCGTAACCTCGATCTGATTATGGGTTGTGAACGCCGCGTCGTTTATGACTTCGTCAACGTTATTCAGGGCGATGCGTCGTTAAATCAGGCGTTAATCAAAGATAAGCGTACCGAAAATCTCTTTATTCTTCCGGCCTCACAGACTCGCGATAAAGACGCGCTAACGCGTGAAGGCGTCGCGAAAGTTCTGGACGACCTGAAAACGATGGAATTCGACTTCATCGTCTGCGATTCCCCGGCGGGTATTGAAACCGGTGCGCTGATGGCCCTGTATTTTGCCGATGAAGCGATTATCACCACTAACCCGGAAGTCTCCTCTGTACGTGACTCTGACCGTATTCTGGGGATTCTGGCGTCGAAATCTCGTCGTGCGGAAAACGGTGAAGATCCGATTAAAGAGCATTTGTTGCTGACGCGCTACAACCCTGGCCGCGTAAATAAAGGTGACATGCTGAGCATGGAAGACGTACTGGAAATTCTGCGAATCAAGCTGGTTGGCGTGATTCCTGAAGATCAGTCAGTCCTGCGCGCGTCTAACCAGGGTGAGCCGGTTATTCTCGACATCAATGCTGATGCCGGTAAAGCCTATGCTGATACCGTAGACCGTCTGTTGGGAGAAGAACGTCCTTTCCGCTTCATTGAAGAAGAGAAGAAAGGTTTCCTCAAACGCCTGTTCGGAGGATAAGTTATGGCATTACTGGATTTTTTTCTCTCGCGGAAAAAGAGCACAGCGAACATCGCTAAAGAGCGACTGCAGATTATTGTTGCGGAACGCCGTCGTAGTGACGCCGAGCCACATTATTTACCGCAGTTGAGGAAAGATATTCTCGAGGTTATCTGCAAGTATGTACAAATTGATCCTGAAATGGTGACCGTACAGCTTGAGCAAAAAGACGGTGATATTTCTATCCTCGAACTTAACGTGACATTGCCTGAAGCCGAAGAATCTAAATAACGGCTTTACTCAGAGAGTCATCGTTACAAAAAAGGCAGATTATTCTGCCTTTTTTATTTTCTGTTTCTTACCAACCTGTTGCACTTTTATTCCAAAGTAAACTTTGGATAGTTTTCGGTAAAATAGCGGCGCAAATACTCGACCGTAATACGGATTTTTGCAGACGTCGCCAGCCGGGAAACATACACCGCCCAAATATTTGCTGGTTGATAATACTCGGGCAATATGTGTATCAGGTTTCCGCTGGCAATGTTGTCGCAAACGTCCCACCATGACCGCAGGGCTATTCCCTGCCCATCAAGGCACCACTGATGTACCACTTCGCCATGATTAGACGACAGAGGTCCCGTAACTTTAATCGAATGCGCGCCCTCTTTATTGCGCATTTGCCAGATACCAAACGGATGGTCGCGCTCTTTGATGACCAGACAAGGAAGAGTGGCAAGATCGTTGAGTTGCTTCGGCGTCCCATGCTGCGTCAAAAATTCCGGCGAGGCGCACAAAATACGGTAGTTAGTCGCCAGCTTGCGGGCAATCAGGTTCGGCGCGATATCATCCCCGATACGAATATCAAGATCGATGCCCTCATTCACCATATCCACCAGACGATCTTCAACATCGAACCTCAGTTCTAACTGCGGGTACTCTTTTGCCAGCGCCGACAGCGCCGGAGCCACCACCCTGCGGCCAAAGCCAAAGCTACTAATAATACGTAGCATCCCCCGCGGGACCTGCCTGGCATCAGAAAGCTCGTCCATCATTTGATCGACATCTTGTAGGATCCGCTGCGCCCATTCGTAGATCCGCTCCCCCTCTTCCGTGATGGTTACGCGCCGCGTTGTTCGATGCAGCAGCACTACATTCAGCGTTTGCTCCAGCAGGGCAACGCGCTTACTGATAAAAGCCGGTGATACGCCCAGTTCCTCGGCAACAGCGGCAAATCCTGCACGACGGGCAACCAGCATAAAGACGCGTAAATCATTTAGCAGCGGCAGATTATTCATGATCTGTGTTTTATGTTTCACCAGTTAGGGGGATTAACTATTAATCAGTCAATTATAGGATAAGGGGAAAGTCAATTTTGATGGCGCACAAGTGAGAGCTGCAATGAAGAAAACCTGGCGTATCGCCGCTATCCCCGGAGATGGCATTGGTAAAGAAGTCCTGCCTGAGGGCATTCATGTTTTGCAGGCAGCCGCCGAGCGTTGGGGGTTGTCGCTCAGCTTTGAGCAAATGGAATGGGCCAGCTGCGAATACTACGCCCATCACGGCAAAATGATGCCCGATGACTGGCATGAGCAGTTGCAATCCTTCGATGCTATCTATTTTGGCGCGGTTGGCTGGCCGGACACCGTGCCTGACCACATCTCATTATGGGGTTCGCTGCTTAAGTTTCGCCGCGAATTCGAACAGTACGTCAACCTGCGCCCGGTGCGCCTGTTTCCGGGAGTTCCTTGCCCACTGGTTGGCAAGCAGCCTGGCGACATTGATTTCTACGTCGTACGCGAAAACACCGAGGGAGAATACTCTGCCCTCGGCGGACGCGTGAGCGAAGGTACTGAACACGAGATGGTGATCCAGGAGTCGGTCTTCACCCGCCGTGGCGTCGACCGAATTTTGCGTTATGCCTTTGAACTGGCACAAAGTCGACCACGCAAAACGTTGACTTCGGCGACCAAATCCAATGGGCTGGCCATCAGCATGCCCTACTGGGATGAACGCGTCGAAGCGATGGCGTCACACTATCCTGAGATCCGCTGGGATAAACAGCATATTGATATCCTGTGCGCCCGCTTTGTCATGCAGCCTGAGCGATTTGACGTCGTGGTTGCTTCCAACCTGTTTGGTGACATCCTCTCCGATCTCGGTCCAGCCTGTACCGGAACGATTGGCATTGCGCCTTCTGCCAACTTAAATCCGGAACGCACCTTCCCGTCCCTGTTCGAGCCGGTACACGGTTCGGCCCCGGATATCTACGGTCAGAATATCGCCAACCCTATAGCGACTATCTGGGCTGGAGCCATGATGCTCGACTTCCTTGGCAACGGTGATGCCAACTATAAAGCCGCCCACGACGGTATTCTGGCGGCAATTGAGCAGGTCATTGCCAGCGGCCCGAAAACGCCAGATATGAAAGGCAGCGCCACCACCCAACAGGTAGGTGAAGCCATTCGTCAGGCACTGTGTCGCTAACTCAAATCCGATTAAAAACGGGAGCGCCAGCTCCCGTTTTTTTAGGTTTTCTACTGTGGGTATTCCTGCAGCAGCGCGTTGAGTCGTTCTGCCATCAACTCGCCACGCCAACCGGAAATCAGTTCCGGCAGGGACTGCTGCGGCTTTAATTTCCAGTGCCAGTTGAGCAACTGGTTAATCTGACGACGCGAAGCAAGTAGCTCGACGCTAAGATTATGTTCCGCACTCACTTCAGTAACCAGCGTCTTAATGGCTTTGAACGCCTTGCGATAGCCTGGCATATCCATCAAATTCAGCAGCGGCTGCGGCAGCGACTCTTCCGGTAAGGCCTGTGCCTTCTCTACCAGGGAGATCAGCGTCTTGCCGTGGAAGCGAATTTCACTGCCGGAAAGTCCCAGACTATCCAGCTCACCCAGACTCCCTGGCATATAACGAGCGACCGACCACAGGTGTTCTTCACGCACCACAAAGTTCACCGCCAGATCGCGCTCACGAGCTTTACGCAGTCGCCAGTCGGCAAGCAGTTGCAGGCAGGCCAACTGACGGGTACGCAGTTGCCAGGCGTTGGTGATGTCGCGCCATGCGTCTTCAGGTGCCAGAACCTCCTGGCGACGCTGCTGCATTAAGCGACATTCGTCCAGTGCGGCTGGCAGCCAGCCGCTGGCTTCAGTTTCGACCATCAGTTTTGTGGTGATCGGTAATAGATACCAGACATCAGCCGCCGCGTACTCACACTGACGCTCGGTCAGCGGTCTGGCCAGCCAGTCGGTACGCGACTCGCTTTTGTCGAGCGCCACGCCCGTAAACTCTTCCACCATCGCGGCAAAGCCCCACGACAGCGGACGACCGCAAAAAGCAGCCAGAATTTGTGTATCAATCAACGGCTGCGGCAGTTCGCCAAAAGTGTTGAGAAACACTTCCAGATCTTCGCTACCTGCATGTAGGAATTTGGTGATGGCAGTATCACGCAGAATATCGCGCAGCGGCGACCAGTCGGTGATCCCCTGCGGATCAATCAGAGCAACGTGTTTGCCATCAAACAGCTGGATCAGCCCCAACTGCGGATAATAGGTACGCGTGCGAACAAATTCTGTATCCAGGGCTATCGCCGGAAATTCACGGACGGCTTCGCACAGCGTGGCCAACGCGTCGTCCGTGGTGATCATTTGATAATTCAAATCGTGCTCTCTTAGGTTTGCGCCAAAAAAAACGCCGGATTACCCGGCGTTTTCTGCTGGCTGACTTAACGCTCAGCCTTTATTGTCCACTTTGGCGCGCGCTTCGTCACGTAATTCTCGTCGCAAAATTTTACCGACGTTAGATTTCGGCAACTCATCGCGAAACTCCACCAGCTTCGGTACTTTATAGCCCGTCAGGTGACGACGACAGAAAGTGACCAGCGCTTCATCGGTTAACGAGGCGTCTTTCTTCACCACGAAAATTTTTACCGCTTCACCGCTGCTGCCGGACGGAACACCAACCGCAGCCACTTCCTGCACGCCAGGATGTTGCATGACCACGTCTTCAATTTCGTTCGGATAGACGTTAAAGCCGGACACGAGGATCATGTCCTTCTTACGATCGACAATACGCAGGAAGCCTTCATCATCCATCACTGCAATATCGCCGGTGTGCAGCCAGCCGTCTTTGACGATTTCGTCAGTGGCGTCTGGTCGCTGCCAGTAACCCAGCATCACCTGCGGGCCTTTCACGCAGAGCTCCCCCGGTTCTCCCGGCGGCACTTCGTTGTCGTCGTCGTCCACCAGCTTGACCTCGGTGGAAGGCACCGGTAACCCGATACTGCCGCTGTGGTAGTCGATATCGTGAGGGTTGACGCTTACCAACGGCGCGCACTCCGTCAGGCCGTAGCCTTCCAGCAGATACTGACCTGTCAGCTTCACCCAACGTTCAGCTACCGCCTGTTGAACCGGCATTCCGCCGCCTGCCGAGAGGTGGAGTGAAGAGAAATCCAGTTGCTGGAACTCTTTGTTATTCAGCAGCGCGTTAAACAGCGTATTGACGCCGGTCATCGCGGTAAATGGATACTTCGCCAGCTCTTTTACCAGCCCCGGAATATCACGCGGGTTAGTAATCAGCAGGTTTTGACCACCTAGCTCAATAAACAGCAGGCAGTTCATCGTTAGCGCAAAAATGTGATACAGCGGTAGGGCCGTTACCACCAGCTCTTTACCCGGATGCAGCAACGGGCCATAGGTGGCATTAACCTGCTCCAGGTTAGCCAGCATGTTGCGGTGTGTAAGCATCGCGCCTTTCGCCACGCCGGTTGTCCCGCCAGTATATTGCAGGAACGCCAAATCTTCCGACACGACTTCGGGCTTCACATACTGCATGCGATAACCGTTTTGCAGCGCACTGCGAAACGAGATGGCATCCGGCAGGTGATATTTCGGCACCAGACGCTTGATATACTTGACGACGAAGTTAACCAGCGTCCCTTTGGCGGTGGACAGCTGATCGCCCATACGCGTCAGGATCACGTGTTGCACAGACGTTTTGTCGACTACTTTTTCCAGCGTGTGGGCAAAGTTAGATACGATGACAATCGCCGACGCGCCGCTATCGTTGAGCTGATGTTCCAGCTCGCGAGGCGTGTACAGCGGGTTTACGTTCACGACGATCATGCCGGCACGTAAAATCCCAAACAGTGCGACCGGATATTGCAGCAGATTCGGCATCATCAGCGCGACGCGATCGCCCTTTTTCAGCCCGAGCCCCTGTTGCAAATAAGCGGCAAACGCACGACTACGCTCTTCAAGCTTGCGGAAGGTCATCACCTCCCCCATGTTTACGAACGCGGGCTGATCGGCATACCGTCTTACTGAGTGTTCAAAGAGTTCCACCAGGGATTGATAACGGTCAGGATTGATCTCCGCAGGAACACCAGCGGGATAACGGTTAAGCCAAACCTTTTTCAATACATCACCTCTAAAATGCGTATTCGTCGTCATCACAACCCCAGACAATAAACAAACTGTTAACATAATATTAACTCAGCGTACCAGTTTGTTTATTACACAACGACAAGGTTGCGAAGCACGTCACTATTTATTTTTCTTATATCCACGTTAATGCAGAAACAGCGGACGGGCCGCTGTTTCTTTTACCAATAAAACAAAGAGTTACTCTGTTACTATGGTCTGAACCTGTGCCGGACCGGGATTGTACCAGCCCCATCCGCCATAGCCACCGTAAGGCCAGCCACGCGCACCGTAGAACCAGGGGTCGATAGGCTGAGGCGGCATGACAATCTGCTGAGTAATATGCCAGCGTTTATAGCCGGTTACCTGCATCAGCATGAATTTATACGGCGTATTACCTATTTTTCCGTCCACCGTACCGCTAATCGGACCGACGACGGTGACCAGTTGCCCGCGAAAGTCCACCGGGTCGAGGAAGCCATTTACATCAGCATATATCCGTCCGCGAGAGGCTTCACCCAGCACTGGACGCGCGCCACTATCGAGCGGAACGGTGGCAATTTCCAGACGGGATTTTCCCTGCTGGTTCTGAATATCCACCACTTTGCCACCAAAACGCGCTTCCTGGCCGACATACAGCTGCGGCGCATTCATCACCCGCACCAGATCCTGCTGCGGCATCGGGCTCGAACCTTTAATCGCATCCGGGATGGTGACGCAGCCGCTAAGCATTAACGCTAAGGCCCCCGCCAATACACCTTTCAATAACTGCTTTTGCACCGCCATATTGCGACTCCCTTTTCTTAGCTTCTGCCCCGGCCTGTTCACAACGCTGTGCACCGACGTCTATGAAAATTAACCGGGGATGTACTACTAAGATTCATTCTTTACCGGGAAGTTTCTTCCACGCCACGGTGTTACGTAAATAAACCGGTTCCGCGTGTTCGACCGCTACGGTCTTCCCCACAGCCAGCATTTGCATGGCGACAGGCAGCATATCTTCAGCCGCAGGAAGCAGCACGTCACCATCGCTGAGCGTCAGACCGCTGTCTTTACCAAGCTCAGGCCAGGCTGGCCACCCCGTCCCAACAGTTACCCACTCGCCAGAAAGCTGCAGTAAACGCTCATGTACCTGCTCGGGGGTTAACACCGCTTCGGTTTCTTCACCGTGCCAGTTGCCGTTGTCATCACGCTGGTATTCGGCCCAGTAGACTTCGCCCATTCGCGCGTCAATCGCCGCCAGTACACGAGTCGCGCCCGACTTACGCCAGGCGCCCTGCGCCATGGTCGCCAGGGTGGAGACGCCGATCATCGGTAAGTTTGCGCCTAACGCCAGCCCCTGAGCAATGCCAATACCGATACGCACGCCGGTGAAACTGCCGGGACCCCGACCAAACGCCAGGGCGTCGATATCGGTTAACGTGAGATCGCCAGCGGCCAGGATTTCCTGAACCATCGGTAAAATTCGTTGGGTGTGTTCTCGTGGGCAAAGCTCAAAGTGAGCCTTGATAGTACCGTCATTCCACAGGGCAACAGAGCACGCCTCTGTGGCGGTATCGATAGCCAGAATTCGCATGGGTGTTTGTGATCAGATCAATAAATTTGGCGCGCATCTTACCACACTCCGTAACAAATTACTCAGTCGTTGGTATGGCAAGAAAGCGAACCGCGCGAGCTATGTCACGCGTCCGCGGCGCAGGAGGAAGACTCGCCAGGAAGGTGGCGCCGTATGGCCGCATAACCAGACGATTGTCGCAAATCACCAGCACGCCGCGATCGTCGGCATCACGTATCAAACGCCCTACCCCCTGCTTCAGGGTGATGACCGCATCCGGCAACTGGACGTCTTCAAACGGATCGCCGCCGCGCAGTCGACAATCCTCCATTCGGGCTTTTAACAGCGGGTCGTCCGGCGAGGTAAACGGCAGTTTGTCGATTATCACCAGCGACAGCGTATCACCGCGCACGTCCACGCCTTCCCAGAAGCTGCTGGTGGCAACCAGTAGCGCATTACCTGCGCTGACAAACTGCTGTAACAGTTGCCCTTTACTGGTTTCGCCCTGCAGCAGAACGGGAAGCGTCATGGTGGCGCGGAATTGTTCCGCCAGATCGCGCATCATCGCGTGCGAAGTGCACAGCATAAAGCAGCGACCGTTGTTCGCTTCAATAATAGGTCGCAGCATGGATGCTAACTGGCGCGCAGCCCCCGGCTGGTTGGTTTGCGGGAGATTACGCGGCACGCACAGCAGCGCCTGGCGCGTGTAATCAAATGGACTCGGCAATAACATCGACTCGGCATCTTCAATCCCCAACCTCGCGGTGAAATGATGAAGGTCATCGTTTACCGACAGCGTCGCGGAAGTAAAAATCCAGCAGCCCGGCTTTTGTTCCATCACTTCTTTGAATTTATCCGCCACAGTGAGCGGCGTCAGCGCGAGAGTAAAATGGCGGGAGGTGCATTCATACCAGTAGCTGAAGCCTGGCTGGTTGATCTCTTTCAGACGCTTCAGGCGCGCACGGTAAAGTGTGGCGCGTTCAAACGCGGCATCCAGCAATGCCGAACGCCCAAGAGACAGCTTCGCCACGTCATAACATAGCTCCAGCGTGTCATCGAGCAGCAAAAACGCGCGCTGTACGCGCTGGTCGGCCAGCAGTTCCCGCAGGTTTCCGCGATAGCCCGGCTCACCAAGTTGCAAGCGGAAGTCCTGAGCGCTTTGTGCAAGGCGATCGGCGCACTTTTGCAACTGCTGAGTGTCTTTCAGCTCGGTGCGATAGGCAATGGTGATGTCTTTCGCCAGGTCTAACAGTTGGCGACTGGAGAGCGATTGACCAAAGTACTGGCTGGCGATATCCGGTAGCTGATGCGCTTCATCGAAGATCATTACATCAGCTTCCGGGATCAGTTCGCCAAACCCGCTCTCTTTTACCACCATATCAGCGAGAAACAGATGATGGTTAACCACGACGACATCGGCATCCATCGCTTTTTTACGCGCTTTCACGACAAAACACTCTTTATACAGCGGGCAGTCGCTGCCCAGACAGTTGTCATTAGTGCTGGTGACCAACGGCCAGGCCTGAGAGTCTTCCGCCACGCTGACGCAGGTGCTGATGTCCCCATCAAGGGTTTGATTTGACCAGGAGCGCAGCAGGATGACGTCGCTTAACGTTTGTACCGGCAAGTCACCACCCGCGAGTGCCTGCTGTTCAAGACGTTCAAGGCACAGATAGTTTGAACGCCCTTTCAGCAGCGCCAGTTTACCGGTGAACTTTAGTGCCTTAGCGACGGTCGGGAGATCGCGGCTGTATAGCTGATCCTGCAACGCCTTCGAGCCCGTGGAGACAATGACCTTCTTTCCGGCACGCAGCGCTGGGGCAAGATAAGCATAGGTTTTACCCGTCCCGGTTCCGGCTTCTACCACCAACGGTTGTGATTTTTCGATGGCATGACTGACGGCGATGGCCATCTGCCGCTGTGGTTCTCGCGGTTTAAAACCCGGTATCGCTTTAGCCAACTGACCGTCTGCTGCAAAATCGTCCGTCACACTGCCCCCTGTTCATTTGAACAGGGATTATGTCAGGCCAGCAGCTCTTTCGCCAGTTGAAGAGGTGACGTGGGCACAACATTATGGCAGTCTTGGCGCAACCCAAAGCCATTTGAAAACACGTAAATGAGGAATGATTTATGACGATTGTGCGCATTGATGCCGAAGCGCGTTGGTCCGACGTGGTTATCCACAACAACACGCTGTATTACACCGGCGTGCCGGAAAATCTGGATGCAGACGCTTTTGAGCAAACGGCAAATACGCTGGCGCAAATTGATGCGGTGCTGGAAAAACAAGGCAGCAACAAGTCACGTATTCTTGATGCCACCCTGTTTTTGGCAGACAAAAACGATTTTGCCGCCATGAACAAAGCCTGGGACGCGTGGGTTGTTGCGGGTCACGCGCCGGTACGTTGTACCGTTCAGGCCGGGTTGATGAACCCGAAATACAAAGTTGAGATTAAGATTATCGCTGCAGTTTAAGCGGCGTTATTCGTCCTCATCTTCAAAACGCGCCACGATCCGCTCGCCGGTATGACTGGCGCGTAACTCTTCAGCAACAAGAGCAATGGCTTGTCCGCTGCTCATCCCCTGCGACATCAGCTCCTGAATACGCTCTACCGCTTTTTGCTGCTGCTCATGACTGAGTGAAGGTAAACCTGCAAACATTGTTAACTCCTGCTAAATTGTCTGCGCTAATTATTTCATGCTACCGGGCAGTTAGCCAGTAGAGTAGCAACGAGTCAGGACTGATGAAGACGTTATCTCCCGCAGTAATCACATTACCCTGGCGTCAGGACGCCGCTGAACGCTATTTTTCGACATTAAGCCATCTGCCCTGGGCGATGCTGCTGCATTCGGGTCAAGCCGACCATCCGCATAACCGCTTTGATATTCTGGTGGCGGATCCCGTCACCACGCTTGTTACGCGAGCTACAGAGACCGTAGTGCAGGACGGGCACGCAACCACGTGCTCGCTTGATGATCCCATGACGGTATTACATTCCGCACTAACCGCACACAAGATTCACCCCGAATATCACCCCGACCTGCCGTTTCAGGGCGGTGCGTTAGGTCTGTTTGGCTACGATCTTGGCCGACGCTTCGAATCTCTGCCCACTATTGCAGAGCGCGATATTACGCTGCCGGATATGGCCGTTGGCATTTACGACTGGGCACTGATTGTCGATCACCAGTTGCAGACCGTATCGCTGCTCAGCCATACCGATGTCGAGGCTCGCCTGAAATGGCTCGACGCGCAACAACCGCCAACGCGTGAGCCGTTTACATTAACTTCGGCGTGGCAGTCTAATATGAGCCGTGCTCAGTACGGCGAAAAATTCCGCCAGGTGCAGGATTATCTGCACAGCGGAGACTGTTACCAGGTCAATCTTGCCCAGCGTTTTCAGGCGCATTACCAGGGCGATGAGTGGCAGGCATTTGTCACTCTCAATCACGCCAACCGCGCCCCGTTTAGTGCATTTATTCGTCTTGAGGAAGGTGCAATCCTCAGCCTTTCGCCGGAACGATTTATTCTGCTGGAAAACCAGCACATACAGACGCGTCCGATTAAAGGCACGCTACCGAGGCTTGGAGATACCGATGCCGATCGTGAGCAGGCCCGGCGACTGGCGAATTCGCCGAAGGATCGTGCGGAAAACCTGATGATCGTCGATTTGATGCGTAATGATATTGGCCGCGTTGCCGTACCGGGTTCGGTACAGGTTCCGGAGCTGTTTATCGTCGAACCGTTCCCTGCCGTTCATCATTTGGTCAGCACCATTACCGCACGTCTGCCAGAGTCATTATACGCCACCGATCTGCTACGCGCCGCCTTCCCCGGCGGCTCTATTACCGGCGCGCCGAAAGTGCGGGCGATGGAAATTATCGACGAACTGGAGCCGCAAAGACGCAACGCCTGGTGCGGCAGCATTGGTTATCTGAGCTTTTGCGGCAATATGGATACCAGCATTACCATTCGCACGCTGACAGCCACAAACGGACAAATTTATTGCTCCGCAGGCGGTGGTATTGTTGCAGACAGTCAGGAAGACGCTGAATATCAGGAAACATTTGATAAAGTGAATCGCATTTTGCACCAACTGGAGAATTGACACGTGGAATACAGCAGCCTGACGCTTGATGATTTTTTATCGCGCTTTCAACTCCTGCGCCCGCAGGTCAATCATGCCGCGTTAAACCAGCGCCAGGCCGCCGTACTGATCCCCGTCGTGCGTCGCCCACAGCCGGGGTTGCTGTTAACCCAGCGTTCCGTTCACCTGCGCAAGCACGCCGGACAGGTCGCATTCCCCGGTGGGGCGGTGGATAGCAGTGATGCCTCGTTAATTGCCGCCGCCCTTCGCGAAGCGCAGGAGGAGGTGGCGATCCCACCTTCATGCGTAGAAGTGATTGGCGTTCTGCCGCCTGTCGACAGCGTGACCGGTTTCCAGGTCACCCCTGTGGTAGGCATTATCCCGCCTAATCTGCCGTATCGCGCCAGTGAAGATGAAGTTTCCGCAGTGTTCGAAATGCCGCTGGCCCAGGCCCTGCATTTAGGTCGTTACCACCCGTTGGATATTTACCGTCGTGGCGATTCACATCGCGTATGGCTTTCCTGGTATGAGCAATATTTCGTCTGGGGAATGACTGCCGGAATAATTCGTGAGCTGGCGCTGCAAATTGGCGTCAAGCCCTGACTATACTTATCTTTACGCACACAATAGACAACTTGAAACTCAGGTCACAACATTAGTAAAACCGCGGTTATCTATTAGTTTAATTCATGTGAATAGTTAAGCCGATCGCCGCGTTCCCTCTTACACTATGCGCAGTTATAACATCGTTACTGGAAAGCCCAGTCGCCCTGTAGGAGTATTATCGTGATTAGTCTATTCGACATGTTTAAGGTGGGGATTGGTCCCTCATCTTCCCATACCGTAGGGCCTATGAAGGCGGGTAAACAGTTCGTCGATGACCTGGTCGAAAAAGGATTACTGGACAGCGTTACTCGTGTCGCCGTCGACGTGTATGGTTCACTGTCGCTCACGGGTAAAGGTCACCACACCGATATCGCCATTATTATGGGTCTGGCGGGCAATGAGCCTGCTACCGTGGATATTGATAGCATCCCCGGATTTATCCGCGACGTAGAAACGCGTGGACGCCTGCTGCTTGCGCAGGGTCAGCACGAAGTGGATTTCCCGCAGAATGACGGGATGCGTTTTCACAACGGCAACCTGCCGCTGCATGAAAACGGAATGCAGATCCATGCGTACAATGGCGAAACCGTCATTTATAGCAAAACCTACTACTCAATCGGCGGTGGATTCATCGTTGATGAAGAACATTTTGGTCAGGATGCCTCGGGCGAGGTCAGCGTGCCTTATCCGTTCAAATCCGCCACTGAAATGCTGGAATATTGCAACAGCACCGGCCTGTCTCTCTCTGGCATGGCAATGCAGAACGAACTTGCGCTGCACAGCAAAAAAGAGATTGAAGAGTACTTTGGCCACGTCTGGCAAACCATGCAGGCCTGTATCGATCGTGGCATGAACACCGAAGGTGTGTTGCCGGGTCCGCTGCGCGTTCCTCGTCGTGCTTCAGCTCTGCGTCGTATGCTGGTTTCCAGCGATAAACTGTCCAACGATCCAATGAACGTGATCGACTGGGTGAACATGTTTGCGTTGGCCGTTAACGAAGAAAACGCCGCGGGCGGTCGCGTAGTGACAGCGCCAACCAACGGTGCCTGCGGTATCGTGCCTGCGGTACTGGCCTATTACGATCATTTCATTGAGTCCGTTAGCCCGGATATCTATACCCGCTATTTCCTGGCGGCCGGTGCGATTGGCGCGTTGTACAAAATGAACGCCTCTATCTCCGGTGCAGAAGTAGGTTGTCAGGGTGAAGTGGGCGTAGCCTGCTCCATGGCTGCCGCGGGTCTGGCTGAACTGTTAGGCGCAAGCCCGGAGCAGGTGTGTGTTGCTGCTGAAATCGGCATGGAACATAACCTCGGGTTAACCTGCGATCCGGTTGCCGGTCAGGTACAGGTTCCGTGCATTGAGCGTAACGCAATTGCTTCAGTGAAGGCGATCAACGCTGCGCGTATGGCAATGCGCCGTACCAGCGCGCCGCGCGTCTCGCTGGATAAAGTCATTGAGACTATGTACGAAACGGGTAAAGACATGAACGCCAAATACCGCGAAACGTCACGCGGTGGCCTGGCGATCAAAGTTCAATGTGACTAATACTTAATTTTCGCCCATCTGCAACGGATGGGCGAATTTGCCCCCTCTCCCTCGTCTACTGTAATTTTCCCCACTACACTTGCTCTGTTGCTGTTGGCTTCTGTGACCAACGGCTTATCGGGCGGCCCGCATGCAAACAGCACAACGGATCATTAAAAATTATCGCCGGAATCGCTTAATCGTCTGCACAGTATGTGCACTACTGACGCTCATCCTCACATTAACTGTCCGATTTATTTCGGAGCGTAATTTAAATCACCGAAATATCGTCACCTTTGCCAACCATGCTGTAGAAGAACTGGATGACGTGCTTTTACCCTTGCAGACCGGACGGGATGTATTGCTGCCGTTGATTGGCCTCCCCTGCTCAGTGGCGCGTTTACCCTTAAGCAAACATGCCGCAAGGTTGCAAACGGTGCGTTCTATTAATCTGATTCAAAGCGGGATCCTCTATTGCTCCAGCATTTTTGGTTATCGTAATGTTCCCATTAGTCAACTGCAGCCCGAATTACCCAGCAGGGAACCGCAACTGCTGCTGTCTACCGACCATTCGTTGATTAAAGGCAGTCCGATTCTGACTCAGTGGTATCCGTCCTCTGCCGATGGTGAAGATGGCGTGCTGGAAATCGTCAATATTGACTTATTGTCGTCTATGTTGCTTGAACCCCAGCCGCCGCAGATCACCGATGCCAGCTTAACCGTTGGTAATCGGCATCTACTGTATGATCAAGGTGTTGTCGATACTCTGCCTAAGCTAAATGATGAAAAACGCTACCAGCTTTCATCTCAACATTTCCCGTTTACCATCAGCGTCACCGGCCCCGGTCCCAGTGAGTTGGCGGTAAAACACCTGCCAACACAGCTGCCGCTGGCGGTGATCCTAAGTTTATTAGTGGGTTATCTGGCATGGCTGGCTACCGCCAGCAGAATGAGTTTCTCATGGGAGATTAATCTGGCCCTTGCTGCTCGGGAATTCGAACTATTTTGCCAGCCGCTGCTTAATGCGCAAACCCAGCAATGCATGGGCGTGGAAATCCTTTTACGCTGGAATAACCCACGCCAGGGTTGGATCTCTCCGGAAGTGTTTATTCCCATTGCTGAGGAGCACAACCTGATTGTGCCGCTTACCCGTCATGTCATCGCAGAAACCATTCAGCAACGACACGTTTTCCCGATGAGCAGCCAGTTTCATATTGGGATTAATGTCGCCGCCAGCCATTTTCGTAATGGCACGTTGCTAAAAGATCTTAATCAATACTGGTTCAGCCAGCACCCAATCCAGCAATTGGTTATCGAACTGACCGAACGCGATGCGTTACTGGATGTGGATTATCGGGTCGTACGCGAATTAAATCGGCTTGGCGTAAAACTGGCGATTGATGATTTCGGCACCGGCAATAGCTCGCTCTCCTGGCTGGAAAAACTCCGCCCGGATGTGCTGAAGATCGATAAATCATTTACTTCGGCAATAGGAACAGACGCCGTGAACTCAACCGTCACAGACATTATTATCGCTTTGGGGAAAAAATTGAATATCGAACTGGTGGCGGAAGGCGTTGAGACACAGGCGCAAGCTCAGCATTTGCGCCGACACGGCGTACATTTATTGCAAGGTTTTCTGTATGCCAAGCCAATGCCGCTGCGCGATTTTCCAAAATGGCTGGCGGGCAGCACGCCGCCACCCACCCGGCATAACGGGAGACACAGTATGCCCGTCATGCCGTTTCGCTAAACCCGGTTACTCGTCTTCGTCGTGAGCGGGTTGTTCTTTAACAATGCGAACTAAATCCACACGATAGTCATTCGCTTCGACAATCGTAATGCTCAGCGGTGCGACCTCGATAACATCACCTACACGAGGAATATGGCCGTTAGCCGCAATGACTAAACCTGCCACCGTAGCGATGTCTTCGTCTTCATTCACTAACGTATCCACGTCCAGCGCCTGTTGCAACGCATGCAGATCGGTACCGCCTTTGACCAACCAACCGCCTGCATCAGCTATAATTTCAGGCGTTTCATCGGCATCAGGGAATTCACCGGCGATGGCTTCTAATACATCCAGCGGCGTGACCAGACCCTGTACTACGCCAAACTCGTTAGTGACGATAACGAAGCTACCGCGGGCACGACGCAGAACGCCTAACAGATTGATCGGGTCCAGCGTTTCCGGAACAACAATAGCCGGAGAGGCAGAGGCAATCGCCGCCACATCCACACCGTCTTCCAGCGCCACCAGCAGCTCTTTAGCACGCACGATACCGATGATTTCATCCAGTTCGCCACGGCATACCGGGAACAGGCTATGAGGTGACGAAAGCAACTGCTCGCGAATTTCCTCCACGCTCAGGTCTGCATCAACCCAGCTAATCTCCCCACGAGGCGTCATAATGCCGCGTAATGAACGCGACGCCAAAGAGAGGACGCCGTTGATCATATAGCGTTCTTCTTCTACAAATGCGCCTTCCAGGACGGGAACCGGTACCGGATTGTCGGATTCCATCTGCACGCTGGCCTGACGTTTACCGCCCATCAGACGGAGAATCGCATCGGCAGTACGAGCACGCAATGGCAGCGTCGACTGGTGACGAATAAAGTTACGACGGGCAATCTGGTTAAACAGCTCAATGATGATTGAGAAACCAATCGCCGCATACAGATAGCCTTTCGGAATGTGGAAGCCAAACCCTTCGGCAACCAGACTCAGACCAATCATCAACAGGAAGCTCAGACACAGCACCACCACCGTCGGGTGTTGGTTCACAAATCGGGTCAACGGCTTAGAGGCCAACAGCATCACGGCCATGGCAATCACTACTGCCGCCATCATCACTGGCAGATGGTTGACCATACCGACCGCCGTAATCACAGCATCCAGCGAGAACACTGCATCGAGGATGACAATCTGCGTTACGACAACCCAAAAGCTCGCATACCCTTTCGTCTGCCCGGTATCATGTTCACGGTTTTCCAGCCGCTCATGCAGCTCTGTCGTAGCCTTGAACAAGAGGAAGATCCCCCCCAGCAGCATAATCAGATCGCGCCCCGAGAACGCATAGTCCATTACCGTGAACAGCGGCTTTGTCAACGTCACCATCCACGAAATCACGGACAACAGGCCCAGACGCATAATCAGTGCCAGTGACAAACCGATTAAACGCGCTTTATCTCGCTGTTTCGGCGGCAGCTTATCAGCCAGGATCGCAATGAAGACCAGGTTATCAATACCCAGAACAATTTCAAGAACGACAAGCGTGAGCAAACCCACCCAAATCTGCGGGTCCATTAATAATTCCATGACAAGCTCCTGCTTAAGGAATGACCAAACTGCGCGCTGAGGATCTCAGGCGTTAAAGCGATATGCAGAGAAAATTTGTGGCAAAAAGTGCCAATCTGACAGGCTTGATACGGCCTGAAGGTGAAATGACGTCGGTGACGATCCATATGGTGGGCTACTGCCCTATACTCCTGAGTAATTAAACAGATGCTAAACATAACAGAGAGAAGCGGTTTTTAGCAAAGATTTACCTTCCTTTGCAATAAGTTGTTTCGGAGATATTTTACCCTTCGAAATTTCTTTTAATCGGAAGTTAAATTACGGATCTTCATCACATAAAATATTTTTTTCGATATCTAAAATAATTCACGAAAATCATAGGTTTTTCTTTGTAACCCTTATCTGAATCGATTCGATTGCGGACGACGATTCAAATACATCTTCACGTTGATGTGTTAACGATAATAAAGGAGGTAGCAAGTGACCATTGCTATTGTAATAGGCACACATGGTTGGGCTGCAGAGCAGTTACTTAAGACGGCAGAAATGCTGTTAGGCGAGCAGGAAAATGTCGGCTGGATAGATTTCGTTCCAGGCGAAAATGCCGAAACGCTGATCGAAAAGTACAACGCTCAGTTGGCAAAACTCGATACCAGTAAAGGCGTGCTGTTTCTCGTTGACACATGGGGAGGCAGCCCGTTTAACGCTGCAAGCCGCATTGTCGTCGATAAAGAGCATTACGAAGTTATCGCCGGTGTGAACATTCCCATGCTGGTTGAAACCTTCATGGCGCGTGATGACAACCCAAGCTTTGATGAATTAGTGGCACTGGCCGTTGAAACTGGTAGCGAAGGCGTGAAAGCGCTGAAAGCCAAACCGGTTGAGAAAGCCGCTCCTGCCCCAGTAGCAGCACCCAAAGCAGCAGCTCCCGCCAAACCGATGGGTCCGAACGATTATATGCAGATCGGCCTGGCGCGTATTGATGACCGTTTAATCCATGGTCAGGTGGCAACTCGCTGGACCAAAGAAACCAACGTAACACGCATTATCGTCGTCAGTGATGAAGTTGCCGCCGATACCGTGCGTAAAACGCTGCTGACTCAGGTAGCACCTCCGGGTGTGACAGCGCATGTGGTTGATGTCGCGAAAATGATCCGCGTCTACAACAACCCTAAATATGCAGGTGAGCGTGTGATGCTGTTGTTCACCAACCCAACCGACGTAGAACGTATCGTTGAAGGTGGTGTGAAAATTACCTCCGTAAACATTGGCGGTATGGCTTTCCGTCAGGGTAAAACGCAGGTAAACAACGCAATTTCTGTCGATGACAAAGACATCGAAGCCTTCAAGAAACTCAACGAACGCGGTATTGAGCTTGAGGCACGTAAGGTTTCTACCGATCAGAAACTGAAAATGATGGATTTGATTGCCAAGGTGAAATAATTCCCTGGCATTTACTTAGTTTTCACACTTAAGTCTGTATAGCAATAGGAGAAGTACAATGGAGATTACCACTCTTCAGATTGTGCTGGTGTTCATCGTCGCATGTATCGCGGGTATGGAGTCGGTACTCGATGAATTTCAGTTCCACCGCCCGTTGGTGGCCTGTACGCTGATTGGTGCCGTTCTCGGGGACATGAAAACCGGTATTATCATCGGTGGTACCCTGGAAATGATCGCCCTGGGCTGGATGAACATCGGTGCTGCGGTTGCACCAGATGCGGCACTGGCCTCAATTATCTCTACCGTTCTGGTTATCGCAGGTCACCAAAGCATTGGTGCCGGTATCGCGCTGGCTATCCCACTGGCAGCCGCAGGCCAGGTACTGACCATTATCGTTCGTACTATCACCGTAGCATTCCAGCACGCAGCGGATAAGGCGGCCGAAAACGGTAACCTGACGGCACTCTCCTGGCTGCATGTATCCTCTCTGTTCCTGCAGGCTATGCGTATCGCTATCCCAGCGGTAATCGTAGCGATTTCTGTTGGTACCAGTGAAGTTCAGAGCATGCTTAACGCCATTCCGGAAGTCGTGACTGGCGGTCTGAACATCGCAGGCGGTATGATCGTGGTGGTTGGTTATGCGATGGTCATCAACATGATGCGCGCAGGCTACCTGATGCCATTCTTCTACCTCGGCTTCGTCACCGCGGCATTTACTAACTTCAACTTGGTTGCTCTGGGTGTGATTGGCGCAGTAATGGCGATCCTCTACATTCAGCTGAGCCCGAAATATAACCGCGTAGCCGGTGCACCTGCTGCGGCGGCTGGCAATAACGATCTCGATAACGAACTGGACTAGCAGGTGAGCGAAATGGTTGATATGACTAAAACTACCACCGAGAAAAAACTCACTCCGAGTGACATTCGTGGCGTGTTCATTCGTTCTAACCTGTTTCAGGGTTCATGGAACTTCGAACGTATGCAGGCGCTGGGTTTCTGTTTCTCCATGGTGCCGGCTATCCGCCGCTTGTACCCGGAAAACAACGACGCACGTAAGCAAGCGATTAAGCGTCACCTGGAATTCTTTAACACCCATCCGTACGTAGCGGCTCCAGTACTGGGCGTTACGCTGGCGATGGAAGAACAGCGTGCAAACGGCGCAGAGATTGACGATGGTGCCATCAACGGTATCAAAGTTGGTCTGATGGGTCCGCTGGCAGGCGTCGGCGACCCGATCTTCTGGGGTACCGTTCGCCCAGTATTCGCCGCGCTCGGCGCAGGTATCGCGATGAGCGGCAGCCTGCTGGGGCCATTGCTGTTCTTCGTTCTGTTTAACCTGGTTCGTCTGGCAACCCGTTATTACGGTGTGGCATATGGCTACCGTAAAGGTGTCGATATCGTTAAAGATATGGGCGGCGGCTTCCTGCAGAAACTGACTGAGGGGGCGTCAATCCTCGGCCTGTTTGTCATGGGGGCATTGGTTAACAAGTGGACGCACGTAAACATTCCACTGGTGGTTTCTACTATCACCGGTCAGGATGGTCAGACTCGTGTTACCACTGTGCAGACTATCCTTGACCAGCTGATGCCGGGTCTGGTTCCTCTGCTGCTGACATTCGCCTGTATGTGGCTGTTGCGTAAGAAAGTGAACCCGCTGTGGATCATCGTTGGCTTCTTCGTCATCGGTATCGCGGGCTACGCTGTCGGACTGCTCGGCCTGTAAAACTGTTGTACATCACCGGGGGCTTGCCCCCGGTTTTTCTATTTAGAGGGTTGAGGATTCATGACTATCACGGACCTGGTGCTGGTTCTATTTATCTTTTCGCTGCTGGCGTATGCCATTTACGATCAGTTCATCATGCCCCGCCGTAATGGCCCTACTCTGCTTACTGTCGCCCTGCTTCCCCGCAGCAGAGTCGACAGTGTTATCTTCCTTGGCCTGGTAGCTATTCTTATCTACAACAACATCACCAGCCACGGCGCGCAATTTACCAC